>CADBEF010000044.1 GCA_902793555.1 uncultured bacterium
GTGCGCCTCGAGGCGCGCCCGCCGAACATCGAGGGCCGCGGCGCCGTCACGATCCGCGACCTCGTCCGCAACGCGCTGCGCATGCGCCCCGACCGCATCATCGTCGGCGAATGCCGCGGCGGCGAGGCGCTCGACATGCTCCAGGCGATGAACACCGGCCACGACGGCTCGCTCACGACCGTCCACGCCAACGCCCCGCGCGACGTCGTCTCCCGCCTCGAGACGATGGTCATGATGTCCGGCCTCGACCTGCCCTCCCGCGCCATCCGCGAGCAGATCGCCTCCGCGATCGACCTGGTGGTGCACGAGTCGCGCCTCTCGGACGGCTCGCGCAAGGTCGTCGCGATCAGCGAAGTGGTCGGCCTGGAGGGCACGCAGATCACGATGCAGGACCTCTTCGTCTTCAAGCAGACCGGCATCGACGCGAACGGCCGCGTGGCCGGGCGCTTCATGCCCACCGGCGCCGTCCCGACCTTCTTCGGCGACTTCGCGCCGCGCGGCATCCCGCTCGACGTGGCCGTCTTCTCGCCCGACGCCCGCGACAACCCGTAGCACCGAACCATGTCACCCGACACCCCGCTGGAACTCGCCTTCAAGCACGGCTCCGCGCGCCTCTACCGCGCCGTCGATCCCTCCCCCTCCCCCGTCGAAGCCTACGTCGCCACTACGCCCGGGACGCGCGCGATCTCCAACGACCCCGCCGTCGCCGGCGTCGACTACACGCGCCGCCTGCAGGCCGCCTGCACCGACATCCTGTGCGCCCTCGCGCCGGACGTCCCGGAGGAGGACGCCGTCGTCGTGAACATCCTGCGCGGCGGCCTCAATTTCGGCCTGCGCGACGCGCTCGCGGACGCCTTCGGCTGGAACGCCCACACGACCTGCTTCATGAGCGCCCAGCGCGCCCGCGACTCGCAGGACTCCGAGGAGTGGCACATCACCGAGAACTCCTACAAGAAGGTCTACTTCCCCGCCCGCGCCTCGTTCTTCGTGGGCGACGTCGTGGCGACCGGGACGAGCCTGCGCTACGGCCTGCAGGAGCTCTTCGGCAGCGCCGCCGAGCAGAAGGTCGACGTGCGGAACCTCGTCTTCTTCACCTACGGCGGCCCGAAGGCGCTCGAAATCCTGCGCGAGGTGGACGCCCGCTGCCGCGCGCTCTTCCCCGAATACGGCCGCACGGTACTGGTCTACCTCGAGGGCTGCTTCCAGGTGCCCGCGCCCGACACGCCGCTGCACGTGCGACTCACGGGGACGGACCTCATCCGACTCGGATCGCTCATGGCGCCGGAGTTCGTCGAGTCGCAGTACGAGGCCCCCTCCTACCCCATCGAGCGCTGCACGATCTACGACGCCGGCTCGCGCGCCTTCTGGGTGCGCGAATATGCGGAGGACGTCCTCGGCTACTGGCGCCAGAACCTGCAGTTCGCGAACCACGGCATGACCTTCGCGGACCTGCTCGCCGAACGCTTCCCCGGCCTCGACCCCGCGCGCTTCGGCGACGTCGACCTCAAGGCCGTCTCCCTCGCCCAGATCGCCAAGATGGAGAAATTCCTCTCTCCCGCCAAATGACGAAGGGGGCCGCCGCCGGGCGGCCCCTTTTTTGTCCCGCCCTCCCGATGACCCGCCCCATGCTCCGTCCCGTCCTCGCCGCCGCGGTCCTTGCCGCGACGGCGGCACCGGCATCGGCGGACGCTATGTCCCCGCTCGCGATGTGCGGGCACCTGGAAGCCCGGATGGCGGCGGGCGACGGCATCACGCTGCCCGACGCGGACGCGGAGCTCGCCCATTTCGCCGGAACGGTCGACCTTGCGGACGTCGACTGGCCGGATGCCTTCCTCGCCCGCGTGGGCGAGAGGGTTTGCGTGGCGGTGTCCCCCTTCACCGGATGCTACGAGTTCTTCGACGAGACCGGCGCAGTCTTCTGGACCGTCGTTCCCGTCCTCCCGACCACGGAGAACTGGGTCGCCCCCTTCCGGCACGCGGAGGCCGGGGCACATCCGGACGACGCCCTCTACGCCCCCTGGCGTCTCGTAGACGTGTGGATGTTGTCTTTCGGAGAAGAGGCGGTTTTGCGGAGCGCGGCGGGACGCCGCGCCCCGCGGCGCCTTGCGCCCGGCGATGGCCCCGCGACCAACCTCTGTATTACCGCGTTCTCGTTCACCGAAACAAACCTTTTCTTCTCCGCCGCCTGGCCGACGAACGAGCCGCTACCGGAATCGACGCTCGACCTCTACGGCTTGACGAACCTCCTTGATCCGCGCTGGCTTTTCCTGTCCTCGCACCCCGCCACGAACCCGCCGGCTGAGTTCGCTGTCGCGCGCGATTCGCTCCGGTGGCATGTCGCGCCGACGCCGCACGTCCACGGCGCAAGCTGCGAATCGATCACGAACATCGTCACGTCGCCCCTCGACGGAACAACCGTCTACACCAACACCTTCTGGTCCTGCTCGACGAACCGCGCCCCGGGCGAGGCCGGCTTCTTCCGGCTCGGCACGCGCCACGACACCGACGGCGACGGACTCCCCGACGCCTACGAGCTCCTCGTCCTCGGTACCTCGACGAACGCCGTTGACACGGATTTGGACGGCATCCCGGACTTCGAGGAGCTCCGCGCCGGCACCGACCCGCTCGACCCGGACACCGACGGCGACGGCCTGCTCGACGGGACGGAGGCCGCTTGGATCGACCGCGGGACCGCCTTTCCATGGATCGATCTGCCGGACGCCACCGTTCTGGCGTCCGGCAACCAAGACGACGAGTTCTTCACGGCCGCGACGTCGCCGTTCGTGTTCGCCGGACTGATGGTGACGAACGCATCCGTCGACGTCAACGGGCGCCTGTTCCTCCGCAACGCCTTCAAAACGGGCTCCGTATCATCCGTCTACAACAACGCAACGTCCTCCAACGCGGTCTTCAACGCCTACCACGCCGTCGTCGCGGGCTACTGGACCGATCTTCGGCTCCGCGCGACGCTGGGCTCCCGCATCGAATTCGGGGAAACGAACGATGTTCCGGTCGTCCATTTCGTCAACGTCGGCTTCACGCAGAACGCGACGAACCGCGTTTCTTTCCAGATGGCCGCCGTCTCCAACGCCATCTTCGTCACCTACGCGGACATCGCCGACACGCGGCCCGGCAGGACGACGACGTTCGCCGCGCAGGGTCCCGCCGCATCCCCGAACCTCTGGCTCGGCGTGGGCGCCCCGACGCTGCCGCTGGCCGGGACGACGATCTGCTACCGGTTCGGCACGGGCTCCTCGCCGCTCCTCGCGGACACCGACGGCGACGGCCTGCCGGACGCCGAGGAAGTCGCGCTCGGCACGAACCCCGGCGTCGCGGACACCGACCGCGACGGCCTGCCCGACGGCTGGGAAACCGCCGCCGGTCTCGACCCGTGCGACCCGACCGGCGACAACGGCGCCTCCGGCGATCCCGACGGCGACGGCCGCACCAACGCCCAGGAGCGCTCCTCCGGCACGGCGCCGCTCCTCGCCGACACCGACGGCGACGGCATACCGGATGGGGTCTCGGCATCCGCTTGGTACAACCATTCGCTGTGGGGTTCCGTCCGACATGCGACCAACGTGATGGTCTTGGCCTCAGCCATCGTTCCGACGAACGCTTCTGCCTGTCTCCGTGTCGACACGCTTTCCTTGCCGCTTCCCGACGGCGAAAGCGTTTTTGCGCTCTTCCTTCCGACGAACCAGCTCAAGAGCTTCCAGCTGCGTTGCACTGGAGGCGCATCCGCTTCGCTGTCTCTTTCGCCGCCCCTTGCCGAGCCGTCCCTCCGTTCCGGAGATGTTGCGGACTTCGTTTCCTCTGGCGTCGTCTTTGCGCTCGAAGACACCTCCGACGTCTTCTCGGGCGATTTCTCCACACGCGGCGACGGCCGCCTTGGATTCCCGACCCTCTCCATCGCCCCCGCGCCCGACTGCGCGGAATATCCTTGCATCCACACCGTTCCCGGTTTCGCGGATTTCGTTGTGTCCGCCAATCCGACGGCGGCCCTGTTCCTGTTCGAAAACGCAACCGTTTCCGTGTTCAATCCGGTCTCCTCCGGACGCTACCGTCTTTCGGTCGCCGACACGCCCCGGTCGATCGCCGTCGGGACGATCTCGATCCCGGCGTCGGTCGCGGCGTTTCCGGCACTCGTCCTCGGCGCCTCGATCCACCGGTGCGAAGGCTCGGCCCACGCCTATTGCCCGTTGTGCGAGGAGGCGACCGAGCCGACGACCATCGCCAACGGCCCGCGGTTTCGTCACGTCGATTCGTCGGACCGCGCCCGGTTCGACCTGTCGTCCGGGAGCCCGCAGGAGACGGTCTGGAGCGTCGAGCCCTCCGGAACCGGCTCGCCCACGCTCTACACGGCCGCGAGCGGCGGCTCGTCCGGCAAGACCGTGACCTCCCGCGGAAGCGTCTGGGCCCGCGCCGGGGGCACGCCCGGCGTCTACACCATCCGGGCGACGAACCGATCCTGCGGGCTCTCCGAGGACACGGCCGAGTTCGTCGTCGGCAAGGTGCAGCTCGAAGCGATCAAGTTCAATTGGGACCACGACCACGCCACGAACGATGCGATCAACGTCCGCGCGAACCACGACGAAGCGTTCGATCTGACCGATGGCGAATGGGTGCGCGGCGGGCAGAACCTGCCCGCCTGCTACGTCACGAACCTGACGCCGGTCCTCGAGGCCAAGTTCACCGTCGTGCCCGACCGGATCACGTCCTGCACGCTGTTCGCGACGGGCGGACCGTTCGGCGGCATCGAAGCCACCAACGTCGCGTTCGCGGGCGGGGAATCCGGATTCGTGCGCCTCTCGGCGGCCGGCACGACCGGAAACCTGCTGAACCGGACCCAGTACAATTTGAAATGGAATACGTCCGCCTTGAACAACGACGCCTTCTCCGACCACCGCTTCCAACAGTCGTTCAACCACGTCCTCTACGCGATTTTCGGCGAACCGCTGCTACCGTGGAAATCCAACCCGTATGGCGACGACCAGAACGCCTGGACCAACGCGCTCGAATTCGCCATCGCCAAGACCGGCGCCAAAGGAAAGGCGACTAAAGCGGCCGCGCTGGCAGAGATCACGCAGTATCTTCATTCCGATTACGGTTTGCGATATGACACGGAGCCAGTCGCATTCAATTTTGCTCAACGCATGGAAGGCGGCGCTTTCAATCTCTCCGGGTATTTGACTAAAGCCGTTCAACTCCCATCTCAACCAGTCTTCCTCAAAGATGAAGTCAATTGCTATGATCAAGCAGGGGCTCTGGTTTCGCTAGGATGTCTTCTTGGCATTAACGTCAAATACAAGTATATGTCCAAATTCGGATACATCAATCCAACTGCATTGGTTGATTTGTTGGTTTGCAACAATCCCTTTTACCCGATGACGACTTCAAAAGAACCGTATACAGGCCTTGATGACATTTGGCCCGCGAGGAGTTTCTTTAGCCGTCATGCTTTTTCATTGTTTGAAGACCGTGTCTATGATGCTTGTGTCGGTCCGATAATCAACTGCTCGTTGACGCAGTATTTGGATGTCGCCATTGACGACTCCACAGATGATGAGAACTTGGAATCGGGGAAAGACACATCCCCAGCCACAGGAACCGTTGAAGAGGTCTACTAATGAGAATTCATCGACTTTCAATTGCCATTTTGACGATGACAACCATTGTCTCGTCGTCCGACGAGACCTCTCTGACGACGGCCGCGTTGCTGTCCGATTTCGGCTATTCTTCAAACGCGGTTTTCGTGACTGAAACGCCTTTGCCATCCAGTTCCGTCCCGTTGGCCGTATCCACAAACGGATGCGAATTGACGCTTTACAACTACTCGGCCATGCATGGTCTGGTCGACTCCGCACGACCCGACCAGTTCCGGATCGTTTTCCTGCCCGGGAATCCGCCGCCGGTCCTTCTGGGAACGGGATTCGTCTACCACGGCCCGACGAACAGCCTTGTTGAAATGGCAGCCCCGCTTGTTGCGAATCCCATGCCGCTCACCCTGTTGAAGGAGTACTGGAGCCCCGTCCCGGACGTGACCGGCGTCTGTTTGCGGGGAACGCCGACCAACATGCCACCGACCCGCGTGTTCCTTGCCCGGCGCGGCGCCGTCTGCATTCTGAAGAACACCACCGTCACCAACCTCGTCGAGCTCGCGGAAATCGTCTGCGACACGCTGTCGCCGCCGGCGGAGGGGGGCGCGCCGTGAGACGCCGCCTGATCCGCCCGCTGGTCCTCGCCTGCGCAACCTTGGCCGTTTCCGCCCTGGGAACGGCGGCGGTCGACTACACGAACCTGCTTGCCCGGACGGATTCGTTCCTCTCCGCGTTCGGCCTGGATCCGTCTGAGCCCATTGTGCGGCGGCCATACCGAAATCCGATTCCGGAGGATTCGATGAAGCTTCAGGCGACCATGGTTCTTCTGGCGCCGCCCGCGGAGGGGGCGGCGCGAAACATTTCCTCCGGAGACATCCCGCGCGTGGCCGCGCGGCGCTCCACTCCGGACGAACAACAAACCAAAACAAACAACAAATGAGCAAACAAGACAACCACCACGACTTCGAGCAATCGAGCGTGGACGACAGCCAGAAGCGGTCCTTCTGGTCCATGTTCGTCATCATGATGGGCTTCACGTTCTTCTCCGCCTCGATGTGGGTGGGGCTGACGCTGGCCAACGGCGACCCGAAGATCCACTTCGCGGGCCTGTCCTTCGCGAACTTCGTCTGGGCCGTCATGGCCGGCAACCTCATCCTCGGCCTCTACACGGCGCTGCTGGCCTACCCGGCCGCGCGCACGGGCCTCTCCGTCCACCTGCTCGCGCGCTATTCGTTCGGCACGCGCGGCTCCAATATCCCGTCCGCGGTCCTGGCCATCACGCAGATCGGCTGGTTCGGCGTCGGCGTCGCGATGTTCGCGATCCCCGCCGCCTGGTGGCTCACCGACGTGAGCTGGCTGCAGGGCACGTGGCTCGTCGGAGGCGTCCGGGAGAGCTTCTTCGGCGCCGAGAAGGAGCTCCCCCTGCGGCTGCTCTGGACGCTCACCGTCCTCTCCGGCATCGTGATGACCTCGTCGGCCTACTTCGGCATCAAGGCGCTCCACGTCATCTCGGTCGTCTCGGTCCCCGCCATCGCGATCCTCGGCGGCTGGTCCGCGATCCAGGCGCTCTTCTTCGACTCCGTCGAGACGATCGCCGCCAACAACGCGGCGATCGACGCCACGGCGATCAAGAACGGCTGGGACGTCCTCGTGCAGCACCAGCCGGCGACGACGCCGGACAGCGTCAGCACGGCCGTCGGCATGGTCATCGCCATCTCGCTCGGCATCGGCTCGTTCGTCTCCGGCGGCTCCTGCACGCCGGACTTCACGCGCTTCGCGAAGACGCCGAAGATCGCCGTGACGACCACGGTCCTGGCGTTCTTCATCGGCAACTCGCTCATGTTCTTCTTCGGCGGCGCGGCCGCGATGGTCTACGGGAAGAACGACATCTCCAACGTGATGTACATCCAGGGGCTGCTGCTGCCGGCCGTCGTCGTGCTGCTGCTGAACATCTGGACGACGAACGACAACGCGCTCTACACCTCGGGCCTCGGCCTTGCGAACATCACGGGCCTGCCGAAGCGCTTCCTCGTGCTCTTCAACGGCGCGCTCGGGACCGTCGCCGCGCTCTGGCTCTACAACCACTTCTGCGGCTGGCTCACGATCCTCAACACGTTCATCCCGCCCTGCGGCGCGATCCTGATCGCGGACTACTTCATCCGCGCCCGCCGCCGCTACCCGGAGATGAAGGACAAGAAGTTCGTCTGCGTCTCGCCGCCCGCCGTCGTCGCGTGGGCGCTCGGCTCCGTCGTCGCGCTCGCCGGCTTCGGCTACATCGAGATGGGCTCGTTCTTCAAGATGGGCATCCCCGCCATCAACGGCATGGTCGTCGCGGCGGTCGTCTACCTCGCGCTTTCCGCCGCCTGCCCCTGCTGCCGCAAGGGCAAGTGCCAGGACGGCGCCTGCGCCTGCAAGGCGAAGTAATCGGCAGTCCGGATCGATCCGCGCGGGGGCGGGCCGCCACGGCCCGCCCCCGTTCTTTTGCCGCCTACCGCCTGCGGCGGAGCAACCGCCGCAAGATCGCGGAGCGGGCATCGGGCAGCAGCGCGCCGAGCGCGGCGAAGTAGACCGCCCCTCCGAGCGCGACCTCGAGCGCGAGCCGCAGGACGTTGCGCTTCATCGAGCCGCCCGGCAGGGCGCGCGCCAGCGCCGGCGCCGCCGCAAGGAGCGCCGCGCCCATGGCGGCCGCCGCGAGCGCGGTCCGAACGAGCGGGACGCGCAACGCGCCGAGGCCGAGCGGACCGTTGCGGCGACGCGCCAGCGCGAGCAGCCACGCGCACGAGGCGGCCGAGCAGACCACCGTCGAGGCGGCGATGCCGACGTGCCGCCATTCGACCGGCAGGCACAGGACCGAGAGCAGGTTGAGCGCGAAGTTCGCGAAGACGAGGTGCACCGAGACGCGGAGCGGCGTCCGCATGTCGTTCTGCGCGTGGAACCACGGCGTGAGCGCCTTCGCGAGACCGAAGAAGCAGAGGCCCGCGGCGTACATCGCCACGGCGCGCGCGACGCGGACCGTCGACTCCGGCCCGAACTCGCCGTGCTCGAAGAGCGCGCACGTGACGTCCGGCGCGAGGACCGCGAGGCCGACCGCCGACGGCAGCATCAGCAGCATCATGTCGCGCACCCCGCCACGCAGCGCGGCGCGCGCGCCGTCGGCGTCGCCGGTCGCGAAGCGTCCCGCGAACGTCGGCAGCAGGACCGTCCCGAACGCCGTCCCGAAGAGCGCCAGCGGCAGCTCCATCAGGCGGTCCGCGTAGGCGATCGCGCTCGGCGCCCATTCGGCCGCGGACATCGCGAGGACCTGGTCCAGGAGCGCGTTGATCTGGATCGCGCCGGCGCCGACGATCGCCGTGGCGGTGTTGCGCCAGACGAGGCGCGTCTCCGCGTCGCGCCAGCCACCGCGCGAGAGCGCGAGCGGCACGCCGCGCCGCGCCGCGCACCGGAGGAGAAACGCCGCCTGCAGCACGCCCGCCGCGAGCACGGCCCACGCGAGGATCCGCACGCGGGCGGCGATCGAAAGGCCCGGGAAGAAGAGGATCGCGAGGAGCGTCCCGATCCAGACGAGGTTCAGGAGGCACGGCGCGAACGCCGCCGCCGCGAAGCGCCCGAGCGCGTTGAGCACGCCCATGCCGAACGCCGCCGCGCAGATGAAGAGCGCGTAGGGCAGCATGACGAGCAGCAGCCGCAGCGTCACGGCCGCGCGCTCCGGCATCGAGGGCCACAGCGCGAGCGTCCCGCCGACGCCGAGCATCGCGAGTAGGACCGCCGCGCCGAGCATGAGCCACGCCATCGTGGCGACGGCGCGCGCGAGGCGCCGCGCGGCGTCCATGCGGTCGTTCTCCGCGAGGCCCTTGAACACGGGGACGAACGCGGACGTGAGCGCGCCCTCGCCGAAGAGGCGGCGCGCGAAGTTGGGGATCGCGAAGGCGACGTAGAACGCGGAGCTCTCCAGCCCGGCGCCGACGAAGTGCGCCATGAGCCATTCGCGCACGAGCCCGAGCACGCGGCTGGCCATCGTGAAGAGGCCCACCGTGCCGACGTTCTTCCGCATGGCCGCGTCCTTGGACATGGCGCGGAGTCTAGCAAACCTCCCATCCGCCCGCAAGCGGCTTGCGGCTGGCGGGCGGGCATGGTAGAATGGTCCGCCATGGACGACTCCTTCGCCAGCGCCCTTGCCGCCTTCGACCCGAACGGGCCGGGCGTGCGCGTCCTACAGGCCGGCCGCAACCTCACGGTTCGCGCGCCGCTCGCGGGCGCGGACGCGGTCGTCAAGCGCTTCCCCGCGCCGTCGTTCTTCCGCGCGCTCCTGCTGCGGATCGCCGGCAAGCCGCCCAAGGCGACGCGCTCCTGGCTCGCCGCCCGGCACCTGTGGGACGCCCTCCCCGGCTCGACCCCCGAACCGCTCGCGGTTCTCGAAAGCGGGACGCCGCGGCGCCCGGGGCCGGGCCTCTTCGCCACGCGGTTCGAGCCGGGCGTCGAATCGCTCACGGCCCGCCTCGCCGCGCTGTACGCGCAAAACGGTCCGGGCCCCGACGTCGTCGCCCTGCTGGAGCTCGTCGCGAAAGCCTGCCGCAGGATGCACGACGCCGGCTTCTTCCACGGCGATCTCGGAAACCAGAACCTCCTGCTCGCGCCGGACGGCCGCGTTCTGGCGATCGACCTGAACCGCTCGCGCCTGTTCCCGGGCCCCCTGCCCGACGCCCTCCGCGCCCGCGACCTCTCGCGCATCGCGCTGCCGTCCGACTTCCGCCGCGTCTTCTTCGAAATGTACTGGGACGCGCCGCCGCCGGAGGAGTTCCTCCGCGCCGAACGGCGCGCCCGCCGCGCCTTCGCGCGCCACACCGCCACGCGCCGGTACCGGCACCCCTTCCGGCCGCGCCGCCCCGCGGCCGAGCCGGTCTACCCCGCCCCGCGCGACCTCTGGATCTGGGACCCGCGCTCGGAGCAGGCGCTCGTCACGATGCGCCCGAAGGACCGGCGCCGCTACATGTCGTCGTCGCGCGTCTGGCGGCCGCTCCTCGCGCTGCTCGCGACCGGGCACGAGGCGCGCCGCCACTGGCGCGCGATGCAGGCGACCGCGTTCGACCGGCCCGTGCTCGGCGTCGCGAACCGGCTCTTCGTTTCGCTCTCCGCCGACCCGGACCGGTTCGGGCGCGAACTCGAACGCCTCGCGCGGCTCGACTGCCCCGGCGTGCACGTCCGCTTCTACGCGCACGAGCCGGACTCGACGACGGACTTCAAGATCGCGGCCGTGCGCCGGCTCCGGTCGCTCGGGCGGGCCGTCGCGGTTTCGCTCGTCCAGGACCGCCGGGCCGCCGCCGATCCGGCCGGCCGCTGGCGCGCGTTCTGCGACCGCGTGCTCGACGCCCTCCACGGCGACCTGATCTGGGTCGAATACCTCCACGCCGTCAACCGCGTCAAATGGGGGATCTGGAACTACCGGGAGTTCGCCGCGCTCCTCGCCGAACTGCCCCGCCTCCGCGAACGGCACCGCGACGTCGCGTTCCTCGCGCCGTCCGCGATCGACTTCGAATGGGACTGGTTCGCCGGCGCGCTCCCGCTGCTGCCGCGCGGCGGCGGACCGCTCGCCGGCCTCTCCGCGGAGCTCTACGTGGACCGCCGGGGCGCGCCCGAGAACAAACAGGGGCGCTTCGACGCCGTCGGCAAGATCCACCTGCTGCGCGCCCTCGCCCGGGCCCGCTCCGGCGCCGCCGAGGACCACCTCGTCGTGACCGAGTTCAACTGGCCGATCGCCGGGACCGGCGTCTGGTCGCCCGTCGGGGCGCCCTACGTCTCGCCCGGCCCGCGTTTCAACGATCCGTCCGTTTCCGAGGACGACGCCGCCGCGTTCGCGGTGCGCTACCTGCTGCTCGGCGTCTGTTCGGGGGCCGCCTCCTCGATGGTGTTCTGGTCGCTCGCCGCGCACGGTTTCGGCCTGGTCGACCCCGGCACGGAGCCGGACGCCCCGTGGCGCGAACGCCCCGCGTTCGCGGCCCTTCGCTTCCTCTTCGCCGCCCTGCGGCACGGCTCGTTCGCCGGCGCGCCCCTGCGCGGCGGAAGCGACGGCCCGTGGCTGCTGCGCTTCGTGGACCGGGACGGCCGCCGCCTCGCCGTCGCCTGGACCGCCGGCGCCGCGCCCGCCCCGCCCCCCTCGCCCTCCCAAATCGGGTTCGCGCCCCGCGCGGTCCGCGCGCTCGACGGCGCGCCGGCCGACCCCGCCGCGCCCCTCTCCGGCGCGCCGCGCTACTTCTTCGAAGGCGCCGCGCCGGACGCCTGAAAATCGCGCTTGCATTCGCACCGCGCTTCGCCTAGAATGCGCCTTCTCCATTTCACGTGGGGGCGACTTGGTTTCGACGGGACCGTTGAGGCCGCAGCCGCGCGCCGGGGACCCAGGGCTACCCGTTAACTTCCGCTGGAAAACTCAAACGCCAACGACAACACCGTTCGGCTCGCGGCCTAACAAACCGCCGCGACGTGGAACCTCCGACACCTGCTGAGAGGGGAAGCGACGACTAGCAGGCTGGACCAAGTCCGGGTGGCCGGGACCGAGTCGACACCTACGTGGCCGCTGGCGCAGGAAGTGGCCCGCCTCCGGGCAGCTTCCTGGGCGAGACCCAACCGGAGGATACGCGCGTAGACGTTTCGGTGGCTCGGTTTCGGACGGGGGTTCGATTCCCCCCGCCTCCACCACTTTCCGCTCTCCGCGATCCGTCCGCGAGACGCGCTTGATTGCGGAAGGGAGTTCTGCTATGATGCGAAGCCGAACCCCTTTGCTGCCCCCGTGCGCGGACTGTCAAGTCCTCGACCGACACCTCCATACGGGAGCCGACGCGACGGCGGACGACCCGCCGCCAATCCGAACGACTTCAATCCCTACGCGCCGCGGCCGAAGAAGCCGATCCTGCGCGGCAAGCAGCTCGAGATCCTGCGGGATGTTTTTGTAAAGAACGGGCCCGCGCCGAAGTAGAAAGCGCGCCCAGAATGGGCCGCGCAGTCCTGGTCGGCCCCTATTGCCGGAAGGTCAAGAGATGGGCGGCGAAGGAGTTTGATCGGAATTCTTGGGAGGCTGTTTTGATTTCCCAATGTTTTCAAAACTATCAAGGCAGAAGCCAAGCAAACAACAACCTGCGCCGAACCACAAAAGCGTCCATATCTCATAACTCGTAAGCGGGAACCAGAAAGTATATTGTTTTTCAAAGAGTCCAGTATTGATCCATCCGAAAACATTTCCAGCAATCTTCCACAAATTCCAACCGATAAGGCCGAGCCCCGCCACCCCCGCGAAATAAGCCAATGTTGGATTCTCGTTGCCGCCGGCGTCAGCGATCTTCAGGCCAACGCCAAATGTTGGGAGCCCGACGATGAGGGTGATAACGAATGCTTGAAACTCCATGATTGACCTCTTTTTGACGGGTTATTCCGAGGGCTAACTTCGGCGACCCCCGTGGCCGCTTCGGCTTCGATCAGAATTGCCCCCGGCCAATGCCGCTCGCCGGAAGCGCGCCGACCGTGGTATCTCGCCGAGCGACGGGCGCCAGACAGCCGACGACCCGGAGTCAATCACAAACCGGGACGCGTGTCAAGGAGGGAATGGAACGGCCCCCATCGCGAGCGTTCCTTTCAAGTGACACACGGAGGGGGTAAACAGCAATCGGAGAAACCGGCGGGTTACTCGCCCGATTTGTGTTCGGCGTCCTTCGCTTCCATATACGCGAACGCCTCGTCTTCGCTGCACCGACGGCAATCAAGCCACGGGTTCAACGCCCGCCGTTCAGCCGATGGAAGCACTTTGCAAAAATCCCGGAGGGTAACGCAATTCCGACTGATGCGCGCGAACGCAGGCCCTGGCGACGACGGCGGCGCGGGGCCTGGGTGGACGCTTGCTCGAGACGGATCATTGCGAACGTGGAATAGGGGTGTGTTTGACTGCGTTTTCGGGGTTTGGGCGGGGTTGTTCCCCAGGGAGGGTAACAAAATTCCTTTTCAAGGGTTCCGCGGCCGTTACCGGAACAGGTCCTCGGTTCCGACGGCGACGAACCGGCCGCCGGCCGCGGCCGCGCGGGCATCGGCCGAGAAACCGGAACGGGAGAACACGTAGCGATGCGTCTCCCATCCTTCGGTGCCGGGAACGGACTTGCTCTCGAACTCGCGCAAATCGGACAGCCGGAACGGACGCCTGCGGTACTTGCACTCGCCGAGCAGAACCGCCTTGCGGCCGAAGGCCGCGATGTCGATCTCGTCCCCGTCGCGCCACCAGCGGCCGAGCTTCGTGAAATGGAACGGGAGGGCATCCGCCCGGTTCCTTTCGCGGAGCCATTGCCGGCAGACCTCCTCGAAGGGGATCGAGACGAACGCCCCGAGCGCCGGCTCGACGATGTGCTGCCAGACGCCGGCGGCGTCGCCGGACTCCAGCTCCGGGAGATTCGGAAAGACGAAGGAATACCAGAACCGGAAGAAGTTGTCGGCGATGCGGTAGAGCCCCCGGTGCTCGTTCGCGGCCTCCTTCTCGCCGGCGTCGACGGGGAACTCCCTCCGGACGATCCCGAGCGAAACGAGGTTCTTGAGGTAGGTCGAGATCGACGTGCGGTCGACAAGGGTCTTGCCCTCGATCTCGTTGAGCCGGGTGGCCCCGGACGCAATGACGCGGATGGCCGCGTTGTAGACGGCCGGATCCCGCAGCTCCTGCCGGAGGAGGAATTCGGGCTCGCTGTAAAGGACGCCGCCGCGGGAAAGAACGGCTTCGCGGACGTTCTCGCCCAGCGTGCGGCGGTCGTCGAACTGCTTGAGGTAGTGGGGGATTCCGCCCAGGATGGCGTAGGAGGCGATCCGGTCCGCCGGGGAGAACCGCGGCAGGAAGCGCGCGGCGTCGCGGTATCCGAGGGGCGGAAGCTTGAGGACGGCCGTCGCCCGCCCGTAGAGCGGATTCCGGGCGGAGAGCACCTCCTTCTCCATCCAGGACATCGCGCTTCCGCACAGGACGATCATCACGTCGCGGTCCTTGAGGCCCTCGTCCCACGCGGCCTGCAGGACGGACGGGAGGGAGTCGTTGCGCCGCGCCGCGTAGGGGAACTCGTCGAGGACGAGAATCCTCTTGCCCTCTCCCGGCATGTCGGCGACGGCCTCGAACGCCTGCCGCCAGTCCCGGAAGGCGTCGAGATAGCGGGCCGCCTCACCGCCCTTCGCCAGGATGCGGGCGCCCAGGGCGGCGAGCTGCGCGGAGTCCGTCGTCTCGATGCAGGTGTAGAAGACGTGCGCCTTTCCGCGGCAGAACGTCCGGAGAAGCTCCGTCTTCCCCACACGGCGCCGTCCGTAGAGAACCACGAGGCGCCCGCCCTCGGCCGCATACTGCGACTCGAGGCACGAAAGCTCGTCCGACCGTCCGATGAACATGGCTGGCTCCGTGTAGAATCAGGATTCGTAGAATGTGGATTCGACAAGTGGGCAGTCTACGCTTTCCGAGCCGCCTTGTCAACACCCTCCTCCTTGCGGGCGCAGATTCGCATTTCGTCACAATAAAAGACACCGAGCGCAAAAGGGGGCGGAATTGAGCCCAACCCCTTTCGTCAACTAAAAAGACACCGAGTAGAATTGGAGGGCATGCACACCATGAGCAAGCCGGCGACACGCGAGTACATCCTGCGCAAGCAGGAGGA
>CADBEF010000045.1 GCA_902793555.1 uncultured bacterium
CCGGAGCGCCCAGTAGTACTTCGTCGAGGCCGTCAGGTTGGTGATCTCGAAGGAGAAGCCGGTCGTCGCGCCCGCGACGACGAGCGCCGGCGTGCCGATTCGGTTCTCCCGCCTGTTGTACGCGAAATAGACGTTGCAGGACGTGGCGAGGTTGTTGCCGACGTCGAAGATCGTGCCGGAGATCGTCGCCGTCGTCGTGCCGGGCGCCACCGCCACCGGGTCGAGATCCGGCGCCGTGGGGAGCCCGCGCCAGTAGGTCGCGGAGACAATCGCACTCGGCTCCCGGCCCTCCTTGAAGGCGCGGGCCTTGAACGTCGTCGTGGCGGCGAGGAGGAACGGTTCATCGTAGGCGGCGCTCGACTCCGTCGGCTCGGAGCCGTCGGTCGTGTAGCGGATCGTCGCGCCGGCCGTCGTGCACGAGAGCTCCACGGAGACGCCCGGGTAGAACGTCGTGCCCGGGGCCGGGGAGAACGCGGGGTCGTCCGCCGGGCCGGGCTCGTCGGGGTCGTATTCGCAGCAGCCGATGTCGACCGCGGCGCCGACGACGCGCGGGTTGCCGGCGAGGTCGAGCCCGACGGGGGACTGCATCCCGGCACCCGCGTCGACGACCGAGGAGCCCGGGGCCGGGCGATAGACCTTGCGGAACCGGAAGCCCGAGTCCACCATCGCGAGGCCGTCCGGGAGGTCCGAATCCGTCGCGCAGTGGTCGAACCGCCCGTAGGCGTTCGCCAGGGCGGCGGCGGGAAAGCCCGCGACCCAGGCGTCGGCGAAGAGCTTGCGGCTGCCCGCGGTCCCGACGTTCCCGTAGATGAGCGTGTTGCGGACGATCGGGTCCATGGCCACGACGTTCTGCGCCGCGAAGAAGACGGGATAGAAGTCGCCCGCGTCGCCGAGCCCGCGGTTTTCGAAGACGGTGCAGTTCTCCATCAGCGTGCCGCCGTTGCAAAGGAACACGGCCGAGCCGTAGGCGTCGTTCGTCGTCGTGTTGTACGCGACGAGCGACTGGCGCAGGACGCCGCCCGCCATATGGACGCCCGCCGCGCCGCCCTGCTGCCAGAAGTTGAAGCCGAGCCCGCAGCGGGTCGCGAAGTTGTTCGTGACGACGCAGTGCGTGACGAGCCCGTTCGGGGAGAGGCAGGCGATGCCCGCGCCGCCGCTGGCGGTCTTCGGGTAGCCGCCGGCGCCGATGGAGAAGATCGCCGCGTTGCGGAGGATGCAGTTCGTCACCGTGCCGCCCTTCGCGTCGATCAGGACGTTTCCGCCCGTGCTGTCGCGCAGGCCGCCGATGCGGCCGCGCTCGGCGGTGAGGCCGGAGAGGACCGCGCCGGCATTGTCGAGGACGAAGACGCGGTGGGCGCCGACGGACGGGGAGGCGGTCGCGTCCAGCGTCTCGGGCCCCTTCGTGTTGCGGACGACGACGTCGGCCGGGTCGCCCGTGTCGCCGACGACGGTCACCGCGTTGGTCACGGCGACGGCCGCGGAGACCGCGTAGGTGCCGGCGAGCACGCGGACCGTGTCGCCGTCCTGCGCGGCGTCCACGGCGCGGGCGATCGTCGCGAACGCGGTCGCGCGCGTCCGGCCGTCGGCAGCATCGCTGCCCGCCGTGGAGACGTACCAGTCGGCCGCGGGGGCGGCCGCGGCGGCGAAGGCGAGCGTTGCGAGCAGGTTCCTGGCGGCGTTCATCGTGTGTTCCTCGTGGGCGGTGGTGGGAAACGGCTACGGGGCGAATCCTACCACGCGCGGGAGCGCGCCGAAAACTACACAACCGTGTAGTGGCCCGTTCCCGGCCGGTTCTGCTAGAATCGTCCGCATGAAACGCTTCCTGGTCCCGCTGCTCCTGCCGTGCGCGCTGGCGTCCGCCGCGCCGGACGGCGTCCTGCGCACGGCGCGGGAGGTCAACGAGTTCCTCGAGCGCGGGCACGGGAAGACGAACTACGTGCTCTCGGTCCAGGTCATCAACGACCCGGCGGACACCGCGATGATCGTCCGCGACGAAACGGGCCGGACCGCCGTGCCGAACCAGAATCCGGTGGCCGGCCTCCGCAAGGGCGACCTGCTGGAGATACGCGGCTTCGCCTCCGTCAACGCGAACGGCGAAACCTGGATCCAGCCGATGGAGGTGGAGAGGCGCGGGAGCGCGCCGGCGCCAGGGCCGGCCGACATGGGCCTCGCCGAGCTGAACCGCCCGGAGAACGCGTGGCTCCCGGTACGCGTCTCCGGCACGGTCTTCAGCGTCACGCCAGACGAGTTCGACGACGATTTCGTCGTCGCGATGCTCTGCGACGGCGAGGCGACGACGCCCGTCGTCCTTTCGCGCAAAGTCTACGAGCGATCGAAGGTCGAGCCCGACGCGACGATCCGCCTGACGGGGTGGTACTGGAGGTCGTTCAGCGGCATCCGGAAGTTCACGGGCCCCGGCGTCGTCCACGACCCGGCGACGCCGGTCGAGATCCTCTCGCCCCCGCCGGCCGACCCGTTCGCGGCGCCGCCGCTCGAGCGGCGCTTCTACCGCACGCCGGAGGAGATCGCGCGGATGGGCCCCCGGACGGTCGCCGGCCGCGTGATCGCCGTCTGGGGCGAGGGCAACCTGATGGCGAAGGACGCCGACAACCGCGTCGTCAACGTCACGATGATGGAGGGGCAGCCGGTCCCGCGCCTGGGCGAGGCCGGCACGTTCGTCGGGTATCCCTACACGGACCTGATGCGCGTCAACCTGATGCGGGCGCGCTTCCGGCCCGGCGACTTCCCGGAGACGCCCGAGGACGCCCCGGAGGACGTCTCGGCGCAGGAGCTCCTCGCCGGCAACCTGCTCACGACGAACGACATCTGGCTCGTCACCTGCCACGGAAGGCTGCTCCGCCTGCGCGGGACCGTACGCAGCCTGCCGGCGGAGGAGAGCCCCGACCAGCGCCTGTACCTCGACTGCGACGGTCGTCCGGTGCCCGTCGACATCGGCTCCTGCCGGGAGGTCGCGAGGCGGACGCCCGTCGGCGCCGAGGTCGAGGCGACCGGGCGGTGCCTGCTCGAGACGGACAGCTGGCGCACGGACAACGTCTTCCCCCACGTCCGCGGGTTCGCGCTCGTCGCGCGCACCGCCGAGGACGTCCGCGTGACGAAGCGCCCCTCGTGGTGGACGCCGAAGCGGCTGGCGCGCGTCGTCGGGCTTTCGCTGGCGGGGCTCGTCGTCGCGCTCGCCTGGATCGTCGCGCTGCTCCGGCTCGCCGAACGCCGCGGGCGGGCGCTCTACCGGTCACGGCAGGCGGAGGACGCGGAGCGCCACGCGCGAGAGATTGCCGAACTGCGGATGCGGGACCGCACGCGCCTCGCCGTCGAGCTGCACGACACGATCTCGCAGAACCTCACCGGCGCGACGATGCAGATCGGCACCGCCGCGCAGTTCGTCGGGACCGACGCCGCGCGGGCGGTCCGCCACATCGACATCGCCACGCGCACGCTCGACGCCTGCCGCGAGGAGCTGCGCAACTGCATCTGGGACCTCCGGAGCAACACGCTCGACGAGAAGGACCTCGCCGCGGCGGTCCGCCGGACCGTCCAGCGGCTCGTCGGCGACGCCCGCCTGGACATCCGGTTCGACGCGCCCCGGGAGAAGATCTCGGACAACGCGGTCCACGCGCTGCTCAACATCGTGCGCGAACTCGCGGCCAACGCCGTCCGCCACGGCGGCGCCTCGCTTGTCCGCGTCACCGGCTCGCTCGAGGACGGAATGCTCTCCTGCGCGGTCGAGGACGACGGCTTCGGGTTCGACCCCGACGACCGCCCCGGCCTCGCCGAAGGGCACTTCGGGCTCCAGGGGGTCGAGGAGCGCGTCGACGAACTCGGCGGCGAGCTCTCGATCCGGAGCCGGAAGGGCGAGGGGACGCGCGTCGCGTTCCGCATCCGGGCCGAATGACGAACGCCTTCACTCGAAAGGGAATCCGATGGACAAAACCAAGGTGCTGGTCGTCGACGACCACGCGATCGTGAGGATGGGGATGGTCGCGCTGCTGAACGCGCAGCCGAACCTGGAGGTGGTCGGCGAGGCCAAGAACGGCGAGCTCGGCGTCAAGGCCGCGAACAAGCTGAGGCCCGACGTCGTCGTGATGGACATCCTGATGCCCGTGATGGACGGCGTCGAGGCGACCCGCCAGATCGTCGCCTCGCAACCCGGGGCGAAGGTGCTGGTCCTCACCACCTCGACCACGGCCAGCGAACTGGCGGCGGCGCTCGCGGCCGGCGCGACCGGCGTCATCCCCAAGACGACGGGCAACGCGGCGCTCCTCGCCGCCGTCCGTTCCGTCGCCGCGGGAAAGCGCGTGGTGACGAGCGAGATCGAGGAGATCATCGCGAGCGACGAGCCCGCGCCGAACCTGACGCAGCACCAGCTCGACATGCTCGCGTCGATCGTCCGCGGCCTCACGAACGCGGACATCGCCCTGCAGTTCGGCATCTCGGAGAACACCGTCCGCAAGGCGACCTCGACCATCTTCGCGAAGCTCGGCGTCGCCAACCGCACCGAGGCGACCGCGATGGCCCTTCGCAAGGGCCTCGTGAAGCTCTGAGCGCGCGGACCATCACCCGTCCGTATAGTTGCCAGAAAGACCGGAATCGGGTAGAACAGGGGCCGTATGCAACGCGTTCTCCCGCTTCTTCTGGCGCTCGCTCTCCTCGTTCCGGCCACCGCCTCGGCCGACGGGACGGACGGCGGGGCCGTCCTTCGCTCCATCGCGGAGATCGACGCCTTCACCGGGGACGCCACGCCCCGCAAGGCCCCCTTCGAGGTGACGGGAAGGGTCGTCGGGGCCTTCGTTCTGCCGAAGGCGGCCGAAGTCGTCCTTTCCGACGATTCCGGCACGCGCATGTCCTTCTACCGGGACCTCGGCCTGCCGCGGCCGGAGCCGGGCGAAACGATCGAGGCGGGCGGCGTCGCCAACATGAGCGCGGAGCACGAGCCGTACGTCCTCCTCGAGGACTACCGCGTCCTCGGGCGCGGCCCGCGCCCCGAGCCCGTCGCCGTGCGGCTTCCGGCGTTGAACGCCCGCGAGCACAACCTGGCGGTCGTCCGGACGGATGGCACCGTGGCCGACGCCTTCCCGGACGAGGTCGACCGCCGGTACATGATCCTGCTTCTCGAGGACGGGGGCGCCGTCGTCCCCGTCTCGTTCCCGCGGGACGCCTTCGGCGACCGGCGGGACCTCGTCGACGCGCGGATCCGCGTGACCGGCGTCTATCGCCGGAACGTCGAGGGCGTCCGCAAGTACTCCTGGCCGAACATCGCCCCGTCCGCGCCGGAGGACATCGAGGTGCTCGAGCCGCCGCCGGCGGATCCGTTCTCCGCCCCGCCCCTGGAGAGCCGCCTCTACCTCACGTCCGGCGAGATCGCGCGGATGTCCCGGCGGTCCGTCTCCGGCGAGGTGCTCGCGACCTGGTCGGGCGACCGGGCGATGCTGCGGACCGGGGACGGCCGGATCGTCAACCTCACGCTCGCGCACGGCGTCGCGCTCCCGCCGTGCGGCGAAACGGTCGTCGCCGCCGGCCGGCCGGAGACGGACCTCTTCCGCATCAACCTCGCGGCCGCGCGCTGGAAGGCCGCCGCGCCGCGGCCGCCGGCGGCGGATGAGGAGGCGGCGGACGCCGCGGCCGCGTTCTGGGACGACGAGGGGCTGCACTCCATCAACGCGCAGATCCACGGAACGCTCGTGCGCGCGCGCGGCGTCGTCCGGACCCTGCCGTCCCCCGGCGACCCGGACCTGCGCTTCGTGCTCGACGCCGGCGACGCGTCGATCCCCGTGGACGTGACCTCCAACCCCGGCATCGCCGACGGCCTCCGGATCGGCAGCGAGGTCCAGGCCACCGGCCGGTGCATCCTGCTGACCGATCCCGGGCGGCGGGACTACGACTCGGCGAAGGTCCGCGGCGTCGCGCTCGTCCTCCGCTCGCCCGCCGACCTCGTCGTGCTGCGCCGCGCGCCCTGGTGGACCTCGGGCCGCCTGATGGCGGTGATCGCCGTGATGCTGGCCGTGATCGCCGGCGGACTCGTCTGGAACCGCGCCCTGCGGAACCTCGCGGACCGCCGCGGACGCGAGCTCTACCGCGAGCAGGTCGCCCACGCCGTCGCGGAGTTCAAGACCGACGAGCGCACGCGCCTCGCCGTCGAGCTGCACGACTCTCTCTCGCAGGCGCTCTCCGGCGTCGCCTGCCACCTGGCGGTCGGCGCGGGGACCTTCGAGGCCGACCCCGCGGCCGCCGTGCGCTGCCTCGAGACCGCGCGCAAGATGCTCGACTCCTGCCGCACGGAGCTTCGCCAGTGCCTCTTCGACCTGCGCAGCGACACCCTGGAGGAGCGGGACTTCGCCGTCGCGATCCGCAAGACGCTCGAGCAGATCGACGGCTACGCCGAGCTGGAGATCCGGTGCGACGTCCCCCGCCAGATCCTCCGGGACACCACCGCCCACGCCATCCTCTCCATCCTCCGCGAGCTGACCGGCAACGCCATCCGCCACGGCGGCGCCACCCGGGTCGAGGTCGAGGGCTCCGTCGAGCCGGACCGCATCGTCTTCACGGTCCGCGACAACGGCTCCGGCTTCGATCCGGCGGCCTGCGCCGGCCCCGCGCAGGGCCACTTCGGCCTCGAGGGCGTCCGCAACCGCCTCGCGAAGCTCAACGGCGTCTTCACGGTCGAATCGGCGCCCGGCGCCGGGGCGACCGCCGTCGTTTCCATCCCCCTTCCCGCCGCCCGGGCGCAGGAGACCCCGCAACCATGAGCAAGATCCGAATCCTTCTCGCCGACGACCACATGCTGATGCGCATGGGCATCGCGACTCTCGTCTCGACCGCCAAGGACATGACGGTCGTCGGCGAGGCCCGCAACGGCCGCGAGGCCGTCGAGCTCGCCGGCTCGCTCCGGCCCGACGTCGTCATCATGGACCTGATGATGCCCGAGATGTCCGGCGGGGAGGCGACGAAGGCCATCCACGAGGCGCACCCCGGGATCAGGATCGTGATCCTCACCACCTACGGCACGTCGGCGGAGCTGGCGACGGCCGTCACGAACGGCGCCGTCGGCGTCCTCCTGAAGGACAAGGTGGAGATGGACCTGCTGAACACCATCCGCTTCGTCTTCGAGGGCAACCAGGTGATCCCCACCCGGCTTCTCGCGCAGATCGAGGAGGACAAGGCGATGGGCAAGCTCACGGACCGCCAGATGGAGATCCTGGCCTCCGTCGCGGAAGGGCAGTCCAACGCCGACATCGCCCTCCAGTTCGGCCTCTCGGAGATCACGGTGAAGAAGCACCTCTCCGCGATCTTCGAGCGCCTCGGCGTCGCCAACCGCTCCGAGGCGGTCGCCCTCGCCTTCCGCAAGCAGATGCTCAAGGCCTGATTCGAGAGATTCGCGCGGCGGCTCGCCGCCGCGCGAATCCCGTCGCAGCTCGCTTCGCTCGGAACCGCCTCCGATTGGGGCGAGCTCCGCGAGAGGGACGAGGTGCGTCTAGCGAAGGATCATGAGCGTGCAGGACTGCGCTTCGTAGCAGCCCGCGGCGGGCCTCTTGAGGCGCCGGAAGTGGTCGAGGTCCTCGGCGATTTCCTCGTACCACTTGCCGACGCCGGCCGCGGGCGAACCGGACGGCAGGTGGTAGTTGCCCCGCTCCGGTTTGACGAACCACTTCTTCCCGGAACCCTCGACACTCTTCGAACCCTCGCCCAGCGACGCGGTCCCGTTCGCGAACAGGTTGCCGAAGGACTGCGCCGCGTAGCCGGACAGGATCCGGTCGTCGCTGGGCAGCTTGAGATTCGGATCGGCCCCCTCGCCCCCCGAGACGTCGTCGGCGAGGATGGTGTTGACGAGGGCGAAGCTGAACTTGTTGGCGGCATAGTACTCCGCCGCATACACGCCGCCCCCCTCGCCGGACGCCTCGTTGTTCGCGATCGTCGTGTTGCGGACCGTGAGCGGGTTGTGGTTGTTCCCGAACTCGGCGCAGATGGCGCCGCCGTTGCCGTTCGGCGCGCGGTTGCCGTAGAAGAGGCAGGTCTCGACCAGGACGGGGCCCGTCGGGTTCAGGACGCCGAGGCCGCCGCCGTGGCTGTTGCCGCCGCCGTTCGCATACGCCGTGTTGAGCGCGACGATCGAGTGGTCGACCGAGCCTTGCTGGATGTGGATGCCGGCGCCGTAGATGTTGTTGACCACCACCGACTGCCAGCTCGCGTCGCCCGTCTGGTTGTTCGTGATGCAGCACCACGAAACCGTTCCGTTTTCGACGAGGACGCCCGCGCCGGATTCGTACTTCGCGCGGGTGTGTCCGCCCGTCAGCGTCACGCCTTCGAGCTTCGCGCCGCCGCTCACGGTCGCGCAGCGGGCGGTGTTCCCGGCGACCGTCTGCTTGACGACCGTCTTCGCCCAGCCCAGGCCGACGACCCGCACGCCGCCCGTCACCACCAGCTGCGCGTCGATCTCGAAGACGCCCTCGCCGAGGACGACGGTCCCGGCGGGGGACTCGGCGGCGGCCCCGTCGATCTCCTCCTGGATCCGGGCCCGGGTCGCGGCGGGGTTGCCGGCGACCGGCTGGAGGCCCTGCTTGTCCGAGGTCGCGAACTGTCCTCGCATCGACGCCGTCTTCGCGATCTGGGCGTTGTTGGAGACCACGAGCGCGTAGTAGTAGGTCGTGTTCGGGTTCAGGCCCCGGATCCGGTAGCTGAACGAGGTCGTCGCCCCGGAGACGACCAGGGCCGGCTCGCCGAGGCGGCTCGCCTTCGTGTCGTATGCGAGGTAGACGTCGCAGGAAGTGGCGAGGTTGTTGCCGACGGAGAGGATCTCGCCGGACAGGATCGCCGACGTCGATCCGGGCTCCACCGTCACCTCGCCCAGCTCCGGCGGCGTGGGCGTCCCAAGCGTGTAGGTCGCGGAGACGATGTCGCTCGCAAGCATCCCCTCCTTGTAGGCGCGCGCCTTGACCGTCGTCGTCGCGGAGAGGGTGATCGGAGCCGTGTAGGGCGTGCTCGCCCCCGTCGGATTCGACCCGTCGACCGTGTAGCGGATTGTCGCGCCTTCCGTCCCGCACGAGAGCGCCACGGCGACCGTCGGGCTGAACGTGACGCCGGTCGCGGGGCTGAATTCGGGGTCCTTGACCATCGGCGTGCCGTAGAACTCGTAGCAACCGATCGACGGCGGCGAGGCGAACGCGGCCCCGTCGAGGTCCTTGTCGATGCCCGTCCAGGCCGTGCCAGCTCCGATCGCGGAGGACCTCGGGCCCAGATGGTAGTCGTGGCTCGCCGCGTTGACGAACCACGGGGTTCCGCCGAGAAGGTTGTTGGATGAGCCGGACGCGAGCGTGCCGTCGTGGGAGTCCGCGTCCGAATCGGCCGTATTCCCCGCGACGAGGGTGTTCACGAGCTTCACCTTGTTGCCGTGGGAGCCGTTGTAGAACCCGCCGCCGGAACCGCTCGACGTATTGCCGGCGATCGTCGTGTTCCGGATCGTGACGGTCGGATTGCCCATGTTGATGCAGATGCCGCCGCCCTTGGACGCGTTGTCGGGACCGGCGGCGGTGTTGCCGTAGACGAGGCAGGCGTCGATCGTGATGGTTCCGCTCGTGTTGTAGGTGCCGATGCCGGCGCCGCCGCTTGCATATGCCGTCGATTCGTTGAAGGCGACGATGGAATGCTCGATCGTGCCGGACTCGATGTACACGCCGACGCCCCAGACATTGTGCGTTGCCGTGGACCGGTTGCGCCAGACGCGGCACCTCGAGACCGTGCCGTCCTTGACGTTCACGCCCGCGCCGTTCGCCCAGCCGGCCGTGAGCTTGCCGCCCGTCACCGTGACGCCCTCGATCCGCGACCCGCCTTCGAGCGTCGCGACGCGGTCGGCGGCCGTCTGGCCGAGGACCGTATCGTCCCACCCCTGGCCGACGAGCGTCACGCCGCCCGTCACCATCAGCTGCGCGTCGATCTCGAAGAGGCCAGCGCCGAGCGTGACCGTCCCGGCGGGGGACGCGTTCGCAGCCGTGTCGATCGCGCTCTGGATGCGCTGGCGCGTTGCGGCGGGGGAAGCCGCCGGCTGGAGATCGGCGGAGGCAAGGCCGGCTGCAAGCGCGAGCGCGGCGAGGAAGGCGTGCTGGGGTCTCATGGGGGAGCCTTTTCCTTTGTTGTCTCAAGACAGCGGACATCTTATGGAAAACGTCCCGTCCGGACAATCACCCAAAAGTATACGTTCCGGGAGGTCATCGGGTAGCGTCGCCCTTCGCACGACCCGCCGCGGCGGGGGCTTCCTAGCGGGTGCCGGAGCGCAGGATCATGAAGCCTCGGTCGGCGCCCGCGGGGACGGGCGCGAGGATGCGCGTGCCGTCCTCGCTGACGTCGAGGTCGGACTTCCGGAACACGACCGGCTCCCAGGTCTCGGGCGCGGTCCGGAGGTCGGCGTTGGTGCAGACGCCGATGCCGAGGAGCGCCGTTCCGTCCGAGATCTCGAGCGCCGCGATTCCGGGCGCGTCGAGCTCGGTCCGGGAGACGAGCGCCATGCCGTCCGGTACGCCGCCGCCCAGACCGCTGCGGAGCAGTCCCAGGGGGATGCCGTTCACCGTCGCTGCGTCGGAGAGCGCGGCCAGCGCGTTGGCGCCGAGCGTCACGCCGTCGCCGACGACGACGGCGGAGACCGCCGCCGGATTCCACGGCACGTCCGAGGCGTCGGCGAAGTCGGCCGTCGGGCCCGTGCCGTCGATGGAGAGGACGCCGTTCGTGCCCAGGACGGCGATGACGTCGTCGCCGACCGTCCAGATGTCGCCGGACGTCGCCCGGAAGAGCCATGTGGCCGGTCCGTTGGCCTCCAGCGTGATCACGTTGGAGTCGAACTCCTCGCCGGAGAAGAGCTCGCGGACCTTCGCCACGTCGTCCGGCAGCGCGATCGTGTGCGTGCCGACCGTTCCCGTGTGGAACAGGACTACGTCGCCGTGGCGGCGGATATAGCTTCCCGGCTCCACGTACTGGTGGGCGCCGGCGGCCTTCAGGAACGCCGCGTAGACGTAGGGCCCGGTTCCATTGGACCCGGCGGGCATGTCCGGCACGATGATGCTGCGCGCCCCGCCCTCGAGCGTCTTCACGTAGTAGACGCTGTTGGTCGTGTACTTCCTGCTCGCATCGGGATCCACGCAGGCGATGTTCGAGCGGCGCGCGACGCCGGTCGCGGCCACGCCCGTGAGCGCGGACATCGCCGCGTCGTCGAAGCCGTTGTCCGTCACGCCGCCCGCGGGACCGACCCAGATCGCCGTCATGCCGGGCCGGCGCGTGCGCTGGACGAGCGCCGCGCGCTCGTCGGGCATGAGGTGGAACGCGTTGAGGAACAGGACGACCCTGTAGTCGCGCGGGTCGGCGATGTAGTCCTCGAGGGACAGGAGGTCGAACGGAATGCCCGAGCGGTTCAGGTAGAGCAGCGAGGTCTGGTAGAGGTTCCACGTGAAGTACGAGGCCTTGCCCCCGTCTCGGCGGATCGCCTCGCGCGGGCTGAACACCACCGCGACCTCGTTGCCGGACCCGGCCGGCGGGAGCCCGGCCTTCGCGAGCGCGGCGCGCGAGTCCTCGATCGCACGGAACACGGCGGGGTCGTCGAAGGCGTGCGGACGCTGTCCGGACTGGGTGATCGGGTCGTTGAGCTGGATGCCGCCGCCGTCGAAGTACGGGTTGAACCAGTTGCGGCGCATGCACATTTCCGTCTCGAGCGCCGTCTCCGTGCACATCGCCAGGCCGTCGTTCTGGCTCGCAAGCCAGCCGCGGATGTGGTGGAAGCGGCTGTCGTCCTCGAGGAGCGCGAGCTTGCCGTAGCGGCGGAAGAGCGACGGGATCGTCCGCGTCACGTAGCTGCCGCCCGCGCGGCGCCCGTCCTTGCTGTAGTACGCCGGGCAGGAGAGGATGTCGACGTTCGGGCTCGAGAGGACCTTGTCGAGGAGGGACGTCGCCCCTTCCGGCGGATGGTCGTCGTAGAGGTAGCCGTAGTAGGCGCCGACCAGGCGTCCCGGGAACGCCTGCTTCGCCGCGTCCGCCATCTCGAGCAGGAAGTCGGCCATCGTGTTGATCAGGCAGTCGTAGTAGTCCAGCACGAGCCGGTCCTCGGCCGGGTCGAGGAGGTCGCCGTTGCTGTTGTCGTGTCCGCCTGGGTCCTCGTGCTTCCGCGCCGCGAGCGGCGGGATCTCGGCGTCGTCGACGTTTCGCTTCGCCTTCATGTAGGCGCGGAACCTCTCCTGCATCCGGGGCCCGTTGTCGGGACCTTCGTACATTCCGAAGTAGCACCATTCGGTGTAGGTTCCGTAGCTGAGGCGGAACCCGACCAGGCGCTTCCGCCACGGCCGGGTCTCGACGTATTCGCCGAGCTTCTTGATCATGTCGACCACCAGCGCGCGGAACGCGTCGCTCGCGGGCGAGGGGCGCAGCACGCGCTCCCGGAACTCGTCGCCGGCGCTCGGGTCCGGGTCGCCGGCCGCGTAGCCGACCCGCTCGGTCATGTTGGTCCGGATCCAGAACTGCATCATGAAGCGCGGCGAGACGACCACGTAGGCGTCCGGGGCGATCTCGAGGAGCCGCCGCACCATCTTGTCGACGCTCGAGAAGTCGTACGACCCGTCGCTTCGGCAGAAGTTCTCGGCGAGGAAGTTGAGCTGGACGATGTCGAACCCCTGCCGCGCCAGCCGGACGATCGCGCTTTCGTTGTAGTAGTCGCCGGTCTGGCAGATATTGAAGACCGGGTCGTGGAGCCGGCCGTTGATCTCGACGAACGGGCTGTGCCCGCGATACACGATGCGCGCGACGGGATCGGGCTCCTGCTCGAGCCCGGGCGGCAGCGAGGGGTCGTCGTAGTCCCCGGCCGCGAAGCGTTCCCGCTCCTCCGGGGTCGTGTGGTAGTTGATGTCGAAATGTCCGTACCAGGGATCCGTGAAGGCATCGCCCAGGATCTTGACGCCCGGCCAGGCCGAATCGTCGAAGCCCGGCTGCTCCCATCCGCTCGCCGGAGTGTCGACCGTTCCTTTGCCGGATGCGTCGCTGTGGACGTACGCGATCGCCTGCCGGGTGCTCTCGTCCCTCGAATCGAAGCACTTGAGCGTGAAGAGCGCCGCGGTGCTGGAGACCGTATTGGTCATCGCGATGGCGATCGTGTTGGTGCCCGCGACGAGAAACTGGTAGGCATAGGAGCCCGGACGCAGGAGCGGGTGTCCGTTCAGATAGACCGTTCCCTTGTCGTCGAAGTAGTAGTAGAGCGACGCGTCGACGGGCACGGAGGGCAGCTCGAACTTGTACCGGAAATACGCGACGGCGCCGTTGGACACGACGCCGTCCGCGGCCCAGAACAGCTTCGACTGGCTCGCGTTCCGCAGGTGGGGGACCAGGACCTCCGGCGCGAACTCGTACATGTAGTCCTGGGCGGAGCCCCGTGCGGCCAGCGCCGCCAGAAGGGCGATCGCGAAAACGGATAACGGGCGGGTCGTGGTCTTCATGGTTCCTTGGCGTGGGGTGGAAGCACATTCTGCCGCGGGCCCCGCCCCCGGACAATTGTGCGAAAGTGCAGTCGTTCAGTTCCCTGCCGGGATCGTCGGGAGGACGAGGTGCGACGCGCCGCGGACGAGGCGCGTCGTGGCGGGGTCCGGGGCCTTCTCGTAGTGGGGCGAGTTGGAGCCCGCGATCTCGACGCGGATGCGGTGCCCCTTCTTGAAGACGTAGCTCGTGACGTCCACGCGGAAGTCGAGCTTCGTCGGGGCGTTGCCCGCGAACAAGCCGCGGCAGACCGTGTCGATCACGTTGTAGGGCGTCCCGTCGGGGTAGACGTCGACGAGCTTCACCGCCACGTCCGCGGCCTTCGCCGTGGACTTCGCGACGAGCGAGGCCGTCACCTTGCCGGTCACCTCCAGGTCCTCCGCGAGGATCCCGGTCGTGTAGCAGAGGACGTCGCCGCGCGCTTCGATCTCCGCCTGCGAATACTGTCCGCCGGCGTGGATGACGCGCCCGCCCCGCGTCGGCACCGGGTTCTCCGGATCGTACGCGAAGGCGTCCTCCCCTGCCCCGCCCTTCGGCGCGTCGAAGGAGAGCCCGAACCCCTCGTCGAAGAAGAGCTTCCGGTAGACGGTCCGCGCGAGCGGCCACTCGTTCTCGTAGCGCCAGACGTTCGCGCCCATGACGAAGATCTGCATCCGTCCGGGAAGCTTCGCGGTCTCGCTCGGGCGGCCCGCGAGCGCGGAGCGCAGGAACTCGACCTCCGCCTCCTCGGTGACGGTCGCCCCGACGACCTTGGAGTAGTCGATCTCCGGCGTGTCGAAGGTGTTGACGCCGTGGCTCCAGGGGCCCACGCGCAGGAACGAGCCCTCGGGCATCAGCGCGAACGACTCGAACGTCTCGACGCCGAGCATGTCGAACCACCCGGCCTGGTAGAACGCGCGGCCCTTCGCCGCGGCGAGGCGCCCCAGGCCGCAGCGCTCGGTCCAGTAGGGGTCGGCGCGGTCCGGATGGCGCGTGAACTCCGCCCAGCTCTCCGCCGAGGACATGGACGTGTGCCACTTCTCGAAGAACTCGGGGATGAGGACGCCGCCCGGCGCGTAGTGGATCGAGTGCGGGTTGAAGACGATGACGGACGGCGCGCACGCGACGAGCGCGGGGTTGGCGCTCTTGAGGCACGCCAGCTGCGTGTTGCCGGGATAGGAGCCGCCGACCATGACGACGCGGCCGTCGGACCACGGCTGCGCGGCGATCCACGAGAGCAGGTCGTCCGCGTCGTCGACGAGGCGGCCCTCCCACGGCTCGAAGACGCCCTCGGAGTGGCAGCGCCCGCGGCAGTCGACGGCGAGCGTCGCGACGCCCCACGCCTCGGCGCGTTCCGGCGACCAGGGCTTGCCGGCGGCCGTGACGTCGTAGGGCGAGAACGAAAGGAGGCAGCCGATCTTCTCCGCGCGGTTCGTCGGGAGATAAAGGTCGCCGGCGAGATGCACGCCGTCCCGCATCGGGATCCTGACGTTGTCGTGGAATTCGGCCGGGGCCGCGAGGGCCGAGGCAAGACCCAGGGTGGATGTCATGAGCAGTACGCTTTCTTTGATCATGGTCGTTCTTCGTTCGCTGTGCGCGCATCCGCGTCCGATTGGCACGCGCGGCGGATCAGCCACGCGGCGGAGGAGGCAAAGCCGTGGTCGAGGCTCGCCTCCGGGGAGAGGTTCTCCCAGAGCGTGCCGGTGAGGCGGGCCATCGGCGCGAAGAAGCCGCGGCATTCGCGCAGGCAC
>CADBEF010000046.1 GCA_902793555.1 uncultured bacterium
AACGCGCGCCGCGTGGCGGATGGGATCGCGATGACGACGAGGCCGAAGCGGGAGTTACCCCGCGAGGCCGAGGAGGCGCGCGAGACCGCCGCCACGCGGCGTGCGCGAGCGACCCCGGATTCGGGAACAGCTTCTCGGGAGCCGACGCCGCCGTCCGCCGCAAGAGCGCCGGCGCATGCGCCCCCCGATTCCTGACCGGTTACGCCGGCGCTTGCACGGCGGGGCGGAAGATGGTAGTTTTCACGGCATGCAAGGGATTTTGCATCGGCGCTTTCTTCTCCTCGCGGCGGCGGCGCTCGGACTCGGCGCCGTGGCAGGGTGCGGACCCCGCCACGCGGCGGCGCCCGCAGACGACGGGCCGCGGATCGTCTCGTTCCTGCCGAGCGGGACGGAGACGCTCTTCGCGATCGGGCTCGGGGACCGCGTCGTCGGGCGTTCGCGCTTCTGCGACTTTCCGCCGGAGGCCGCGGCGCTGCCGGTCGTGGGCGACCTCTTCGCCGCAAACGAGGACGCGCTCGCGGCGCTGCGGCCCACGCACGCGGTGCTGGGGCGCGCGGACGCGCCGCAGGCGGCGCTGCTGCGCGCGCTCGGATGCGAGATCGTCGAAGGGCGCGCGGAGACCGCGGCGGACGTGCTGGCCTTCGCGGACGCGCTGGGCGAATTGTTTCCGGGGCGGACGAACGGGCTCGCCGTGGCGGGGTCGAAGTGGCGGGAGGAGATGGAGAAGATTTCTCACGCAGCGAGCGCGGAGAATGCGGAGCGGGCGCTCGTCGTCGTGTCGCATGCGCCGGGGCGGTTCGGCGCGGCTTTTGCGGCGGGGGAGGGGACCTACCTCGACGAGATCCTGCGCGCGGCGGGATTCTCCAACGCGCTTGCCGGCGTCCGGGGGTATCCGTCCCTCGATCCCGACCGCATCGCCGCGCTTGGGCCCGACGTGCTGGTCGACGTCCATCCCGACGGCGATCCGCCGGATCGAGACGCCTGGGGATATCTGGCCGGCGTCCGGGTCGAAACCCTCCGCGACACCGCGGCGCTCCGGCCGGGGCCGCGGCTCCCGTCCGTCCTCGAACGATTCCGCGAACTGACCCGTTTTCGAAAACCATGAACACCTCCGTTCTCTCCCTTGCCGGAACGTGGCGCCTCCGGGTCGCCGGCGAAACCGGAACCATCCCGTGCACGATTCCGGGCGACAACTACTCCGCGCTCCAGGACGCGGGGCGCATCCCCGACCCCTACTGGCGCGACAACGAGCGCAAGGTCCAGTGGGTCGCCGACACGGACTGGGTCTTCTCGCGCACGTTCGACGTCCCCGCGGCGCTGCTGGCGCACGAGGCCGTCTTCCTGTCGTTCGATTCGATCGACACGGTCGCCGAGGTCTTCGTGAACGGCCGCCGCGCGGGCTCCGCGGACAACCAGTTCCGCCGCTGGCGCTTCGAGGTGAAGAAGCTCCTGCGCGAAGGCGCGAACGAGGTCGAGGTTCGTATCCGGTCGCCGCGTCGCGCCGCGCTGGCGGCGCACCGCGCGCTCGCGCCGGAGCTCGACCCGAACCAGGTGAACGGCAGCTCGGTCCCCGCGATCCACTCCATCCGCAAGTGCCAGTGCTCGGGCGGCTGGGACTGGGGCGTCTCGCTCCCCGCTTCCGGGCTCTACGGCGCGGTGGCGCTCGTCCCCGCCGATGCGGCGCTCCTCGACTCCGCCTGGACGACGCAAACGCACCGCGCAGGCGCATGCCGCGTCGGCGTCACGGCGCGCTTCGTCACGGTCCCGGGTGCGCGCCCCGGCGCGCCCGTCGAGGCGACGGTCGTCTTCGACGGCGAGACGCGCACGCTGCGCGGACGCCTCCCCGCCGCGCCGGGGCCGTTCGAGCTGAAGACGTCGTTCGCCGTCGCCAGACCGCGCCTCTGGTGGCCGAACGGCTACGGCGAGCAGCCGCTCTACCCGCTCTCCGTTTCCGCCGGCGCGGTGCGGATCGATCGCCGGATCGGACTGCGCCGGATCGAGGTCGACCGCACGCCGGACAAGGCAGGCGCGCGCTTTGCGCTGAAGGTAAACGGCGTCCCCGTCTTCGCGAAGGGCGCGGACTGGATCCCGTGCGACGCGAGACCCCGCCACGAGACCGCGGAGCGCGCCGGCGACCTGCTCCGCAGCGTCGTCGCGGCGAACATGAACATGGTCCGCGTGTGGGGCGGCGGCCACTTCGAGAGCGACTTCTTCTACGACGAGTGCGACCGTCTCGGCCTCCTGCTCTGGCACGACATGATGTTCGCCTGCATGCCGCACCCGTCGCATCCGGACTTCCTCGCGAACGTCCGCGAAGAGTGCGCCTACCAGGTGCGCCGCCTGCGCGACCACGCCTGCATCGCGCTCTGGTGCGGCGACAACGAATGCCTCTCGTCGGTCGACTGGGGCCACAAGCCGCAGCACCAGCGCGAGGCCGAGACCGCGCACTGGGCGATCCTCAACCAGGCGATCGCCGACGCGGTCCGCGCCGCCGACCCGACGCGCCTCTTCTGGCCGAGCTCGCCCTGCGCCGCGCCCGGCGACTTCCGCCACAACAACCGCAACCTCGGCTCCGGCGACACGCACTACTGGGCCGTGTGGCACGGCGGCCAGGGCTTCGAGGCCTACTACGAGCACCAGCCGCGCTTCTGCTCCGAGTTCGGCTTCCAGTCGCTCCCGTCGCCCGAGACCGTCCGCACGTTCGCCTCGGAGAAGGACGGCGACCTCAACCTCTACTCCCCCGTCCTGGACTGGCACCAGAAGTGCTGGCGCGGCAACGCGGCCATCTTCGGGATGTTCGGGCGCTACTTCCGGATGCCGCGCGGGTTCGACGACGCGCTCTACCTCTCGCAGGTCCAGCAGGCCGAGGCCATCCGCACCGGCGTCGAATACTGGCGCTCGCTGCGCCCGCACTGCATGGGGACGGTCTACTGGCAGCTCAACGACGACTGGCCCGTCGCCTCCTGGGCCTCGCTCGAGTGGGGCGGGCGCTGGAAGGCGCTGCACCACGCCGCGCGCCGCTTCTACGCGCCGCTGCTCGCGACCGCGTTCCGCTCGGGCCCGCGCGCGCCGCTTGAGGCGCACCTCGTCTGGGACCTCCCCGTCGCCGTCAAGGCGACCGTGAAGATGACGCTCCGCCGCATCGCCGACGGCGCCGAGGCGAAGTCGTGGACGTTCCGCGAATCGCTCCCGCGCGCCGCCGCGCGCCGCCTGACGCTCCCCGCCGAGCTCGCGGAGCCGCTCGCGGACCCCGCGCCCGCCGCCGTCTACGCGGTCCGGAAGGGCGCCGCGCCTCGAAAGACGGCTCCCGGCGTCGACCCGACCGCGCACTTCCTCTTGATCGAGACCGAAGGCCGCGCCGCGGACGGCCGCGTCTTCCGCCACGAGGCGACCGTCTTCCTCGACGTCCCGAAACGCTGCGAGCTGCCGCACGCCGGGCTCGCCATCCGCAGGGTCTCGCCCGCGACGGACGAGAAGGGCGCGTTCGACGTCGAGCTCGCGGCGAAGGCGCCCGCGTTCTTCGCGTGGCTCGCCGACCCGCCCGACCCGCGCGGCCGCTTCTCGGACAACATCGTCACGGTCCTGCCCGGCGCACCGCGCGTCCTGCGCTACCGCCCCTCCGCGAAAACGACCGCGGCGGAGCTGAAGCGCCGCTTGACGCTCATGGACCTTCGCGCCAGCTACGAGTAAGGCGCCTCGACGGAGAAGTTCCGGTCGTCCTCGCCGGGGCCGCGGCCGATGCGGACGCGGATCGCGGCGGCCGGCAGCTCGTCGCCGGCGCGCTCGGGCCATTCGACGGCCATCGTGTCGCCGCTGTCGAGGTAGTCGTCCCAGCCGATCGAGTCGAGCTCCTCCGGGCCGGAGAGGCGGTAGAGGTCGAGGTGCACGACGCGCCGCCGCGTGGCGGGGTCCCGGTATTCGTTCGCGATCGCGAAGGTCGGCGACGAGACGGTCGCGCGGACGCCGAGCCCGGCGCAAAGGCCCGCGACGAACGCGGTCTTGCCCGCGCCGAGGTCGCCGTGGAGCGCGTAGAACGCGCCGGGTCCGAAGCGCCGCGCGAGCTCCGCGGCGAAGTCCTGCGTTTCGCGGACGGAATGCGTGGTTCGTTCGATCGTCATGACGCGAGGAAGTGGTCGAAGCCGCGCTCGGGGAGCGCGCGCGGCGGGTCGCCCTCGCCGGCCGAGCACGTGACGGCGCCGCCGGGCGCAGGGCCGACGACGCGCCCGAACGCGGGCGGGTAGGGGAGGGCGCCCGGTTCGGCTTCGACCGGCGCGGGCGCGGCGAACAGCAGCTCGAAGTCCTCGCCGTCGCCGAGCGCGTGCGCGACGGCGTCCGCGCGGCCGGCGAGGGTGGGGGAGAGGGGGATCGCGGAAAGGTCGACGTGCAGGTGCATCCCGCTTTCGCGGGCGAGATGCCAGAGCTCGGAGGCGAGGCCGTCCGAAACGTCGATGCACGCGTGCGCGCCGGCTTCGCGCAGGCGGCGGCCCGCGGCGAGGCGCGGCTCGAACGCGAGGTGGTGCCCGGTCGCGAACGAGTCGCCGAGCGGGCCGGTCGAGAACAAAAGGTCGCCCGGACGCGCGCCGGAGCGCAGCAGCGCGCGGCCGTGCGGGACGGCGCCGGCGCAAAACACGTGCAGCTCCAGCGCGTCGCCGCACGACGTGTCGCCGCCGACGAGCGCCACGCCGTGCGCGCGCGCCAGCGCCGCGAAGCCTTCGAACACGCCGTCGATGCGTGCGAGAGGGGCGTCCGCCGGCGCGACGAGGTCCGCGAGCGCCCAGCGCGGCTCCGCGCCCATCGACGCGAAATCGGAGAGCACGCGCGCAAGGGCCTTGCGGCCGACGAGCCGCGGGTCCGTGTCCGGCAGGAAATGGTGCCCCTCGCGGACGGGGTCGGACTTGAGGACCAGGTCCTCGGCGTCCGTCCACGCGACGAGCGCGCAGTCGTCCCCCGCGCCGACGAGAACGTCCGCGCGCGAGGGCATCGCCCCGCGCATCCGCGCGATGAGCCCGCGTTCGCCTAATTCGCATAGGGTTTTCGCATGTACCGTGTTCATTGTCAGAGACAAAACGGAGACTGCACGATTTTCAGGGTGAAGTCAAGAACATTTGCGTAGAACTAGCACCGAACGGCGAAGCCGCGAGCAGTCGGACGATGCAGTGACGGCGGGGCGCGCGTTCCGCGTGCCCCGCCGTCACTGCGAATCCGCAAAGTCACGCGAAGGGATCGACGACCCGCGCGAAACCGACGTCCCGGAAATCCTTCAGGTTTCTCGTGTAGAACGTGTCGACACCCCAAGCCAGCAGGGTGTGTGCCATGCGCAGGTCGTAGACGCGCCGGAAAGCCAGACCGGGCTTTGCCGCGGCTTTCCAGACGTCGTTCATCATCGTTCCACGGACGGGAACGTCGACGATCGCCCATTCAGGATTGGATCGGATTTTCCCGATGATCTCCGCCGCTTCCGGGGCAGTCAGCGGTTTTGCGTGCGCGGCCGGATTCCGCAGGAGACAATACGTTTCGAGGAGCACTTGTTCGCAGACCAGGAAATCGCGCCTTGCCGCGAAGGACTCGAACAATCCGAGCGCAACGTCGTGTCCGGCCGTCGTCGGATTCACGGCGGCGAACAGTACGTTCGTGTCGCAGGAAATCATTTCGCGCCTCCTTTCCGGGCGCCGGACGCGCCCGATGCGGCCCACCCGGCGCGAAACGCGGGTTCGGCCACGCGGTCGAGGTCGTCGGGCATCATGCCGCGCATGTGGAGCTTCACGCGCCAGTCCGGATCCTCGAACGGGTCGCCGAACGTTTTCATGTCGCGTGCGACGGGCATGGTCCATTTCTCTTCCCGCGCCGTCCCGGCCGCGGGCGCCGTGCAGTGCATGAAAAGCTCCAGGCTGTGGCGGACCAATTCGGTCATGCTCATTTCTTCGCGCTCGGCGAAGCGTTTCGCTTCGCGGAAGAGATCGTCGGGAAGTTGGATTTGCGTGCGTGTCATGACGGCGCTCCGTTTGAATGCCACAAATTCTACATCAACATCAAATTGATGTCAAATGAAGGGCGGCGTCCGGTCCGATGAGCCGGCGCAAGATCCGGGGATTTGCATCGGAATCGCCGGTCTGGTAGACTTGCATTCCGTGACAGCGAGTCTCTTCGTTCCCGTCCTTGCCGTTGCGGCCGTTTTCGCGGCTCGCGGCGCGGAAACGGACGGTCCGGTGACGAATCCGGTCCCGGCCGTCGCCGACCGGGACTTGTCGGCGAGGCGGGAGGAGTCCGAACGGATCGTGTGGGCGCTCCACCCGCGGGAAGCCGTGCCGGAAGCCGATTTCCGGCGCGTGGACCAGCTCGGCTTCGACATCCCGAAGCCGGACGCGGGCGGGTTCCGCGCGCTGGCCGGCGGCGGGCGCGCGCGGATTCTCGCCCGGCTGACCGAAACCGCCATCCGCTCCAATTGGGTCGAACGGGCGTCGCCCACGCCGGCCGCCTGGATCCCCTGGGATTCCGCGCAGAGGGCACTCTCCCTCCTGGCCGTTCCGTTCTGGGACGGGACCCGTTTCATCGACGCGAGGACGATCGTCTGGAACGGGCATCGCCTTTCGCCCGACGCAAAAGCCGAGCTCGCGTTGTTGAACGAGATGACGCGATCCGTCGACGAATCCCGGTTCGACTGCCTGTTCGAGCCTTCCGACGTCACGTCCGCGACGCCGGCCTCCGTCCGGGAAGACCTGGACATGGCGGGCGTTTCGGTTACGTTCGACTCGGCGAAGCATCTCTGGATCGTCTCCGCCTATGATCCCGTCGCCGCCTCGGTCCGGGACCGATTGCAGGCCTGGCCGTCCCTGCAGGCTCGCTACCTTATTTACCGGCGCACACGCGGGGAAGACGATCCGGAAGTACGTGCGCTCCTCCGCGGCATGGACGAACTCGGTTTCGACGTGGCGTTTTCGAACGGGATTCCCGTCGAGGTCTCGTCGCGGCGCGCGGAACTTCTGGCAAGCCTTCCGAAACCGCCGCCGGATTCCGGGGATTTCGTCGCCTGCCTCCTCGCCGTTCCTCCCGAAAGCTGGAAGCCCGTCGACGAAGCCGTCGTTCGCGGCGAGCTGTGGCGTCTCGGCGCCGTTCCCCGCTTCGTCGGCCGCAGTTGGCTCGACCTGCGAAAACGTGCGGAAAACGGCCTCGATCCGCCCCCGCACGTCCGACATCTGCTCTTCCAGTTGAATACGCTCCAGTCGCGTTACGAGCGCGAATCCCGGGAGCGCGAACTCCTCCCCCCGAATCGGCTTCTTGGGCTTTCCGATGCGTGCCCGAGGGAACTTCTGGCCTTCACGCGGATGGCCATCTATGCCGAAGGATACGGGGTGGCCTTCGATCATGGGAACGGCCTGTGGATTCTGTCGGACGACCCCGAGGAGCATCCGCGCGAATTTCTGCAGGATGTTGCGCGCTACGAACGGCTCGTCGGTTCGACGAACCGGACCGATGCCGTTCCGTAGGGCCGGTTTTCGGTAGGTACGGCTCCGCGAGCCGTCCGCGGCGGACGCGCCGTGGGCGCGTCCCTACCGTTGCAACGAGCCCTAACGTCCCGGCGAGAGAACCTCGAGGTTCTCCGGATGGAGCGGCGGCCGGCCGGCGAAGAAGACGAGGTCCGACATCTGTTCCTTCTTCACGACCTGCATCGCGCCGCCCTTGCGGACGATGACGACGGGGCCGCCTCCCTCCACGTTCCACGACCAGTTGTGGTGCCCCTCCGGATCGTCCGGAGAATCCCGGAGCATTTCGTCGGTGACGACGAGGTTGTCGGACCAAAGGAACGGCATGGTGTCGGGCTCGCCCTCGATGCCGGCCAGGCAGCACCAGCGGGCGCCGAAGATCTCGTCCTTCGTCAGTCCTTCGAGCAGACCGCGGTCGTACAGTTTCAGCAGATACGCGGTCGAGGAATCCCACTTGCCCTTCGTCGGCCAGACGGGCGACTTGCCGGCGGCCTCGCGGTCCATGTTCGCCACCAGGATCGCCTGGAGGAGGTTGCGTCCGGCGTTGCCGGTTTTCACGGCTTTGGCGGACGACGTCGTGGACTGGACCGCGGGCACGAACAGCCCCGCGACGACGCCGACGGCGGCGACGCCGCCGAGCGATTCCTGCATCGCGCGGACGTTGGCGGGCGAGGGCAGGGGAGAGCGCGATTCGGAAAGGAGCCCGCCGGGCAGGCGCCGCGAACGCGCGACGTACCAGAAGTCGGCCGGGTCGGAGAAGAGCGCCCGGAACCCGTCCGGGACGCCGTCCGAGTTCGCGAAAACCGTGGCCGCGAGCTTCACGAACTCGGGCGACACCCAGCGCAGCGAGCCGTCCTCCGGCAGTCCGGCGGCAAGCTTCTTGAACGCGGGCGCGTCCACGAGCTTGGGCGCCGCGACGTCCTCGAGCGCGTTGCACGCGAGCGCCTGCGTCGACGCGAACACGATCATCTTCTTCGCGGGCGACCAGCGGACGGTCGCGAGGAATTCGAACGGCAGCTCGTCCGCCGCTTCGTCCGGGAGCGGAACGACGAATCCCTCCGAACCGTCGGGGCCCTTCTCTTCGAACTGGATCTGGAAGCCCATGCCGGACAGGAGCGTCGCGGCCGTGGCGAGCAGGTCGCGCGTCTCGCAGCCCACGCCGTAAACGAAGCCGGGCGATGGCAGGGGAACGCCGATCCCGTCGAATTCGACTGGCTTGGCGGGATCGGCCGTGGCGGCCCAGAAGACGCCGGGGCGGAGGTTCGCGACGAGGTTCGTGACGTCGATCCCCATGCCCGCACGGACTGCGGCGAGCGCCTTGTCGAACGAGGCGAGCGTGTCCGGATCGGCCTCCGCGAGGGCTTCGCGGGCGAGTTCCCAGAGGGCCCGCGGATCGGCGCTGCTCGCGAACGCGAGGATCGCGGACGCGGGGATGCAGTCCGCCGGCGCGGGGGCCTCCGCCGCCAGCAGGTCCCACGCGCGGTTGCCTTCGCCGCCGGCCCAGAACGACCGGTGCCGGAACGCGCCGTCGCCGTCCGGTCTGACGACGCGCCCGAACGCGCGGACGGAGTTCGCGCCGGCGAAATCGAGCAGGAGCGGGATCTTGCGGAGCGTTTCGAGGAAGTCGGGGTCCACGGGCAGCGGATCGTCCGCCGCGGCATTTTCGAGCAAATCGGCCAGGCGCGTGAACCATCGAGCGACGCCGTCGCCCGGACGGTCGAGCGCCCCGGCCTCGAAATAGACGGCTCCGTCGAGCGGGCCGAGCTGCTGCGTCACTTCGGCGAGCGGCGCGGCGTCCTGCGCGGCGGCGAGCGCCGGCGCGAGTGCGATCAAGACACGAATGGCGGTTTTCATGGCGAACGGGGTTCTCCGGAGTTTGTATCCCATGGCCGCGATGCTACCACATGGCTTCTCCGATCCGCAAGGAAAATCGGGGTCCGTGCGATATACTTTGCGCCCGCGCGATCTGCTGCCAGCCTAGTCGTCACCACCCCGGAACTGTTTCATCCCATTGGATTTTCAAATCGGTCTTCAAGTTGACATAATACATATTATGCGACATAGCTATGCGTCTTCACAGGGAGGGGGCGGATGCGCGTTGCGCTTCCGCCCCTCCCTGTAACGGTCGGCCGCTCGCGGCTGCGCCGTTCGTGACCGACCGGAGGAATCGCGAATCCGGTGCGTGCGTGTATCGATATCGTCTGTCGATGCGAATCGGTCGCAGGTATCGCAGGTGTCAGCGTGCGCGCGAAACGGCTCAGAACAAGTCGCGGATCAAATAGACAACGGCCATGAACGGCGACATGTAGACTCCGTCGACATGCGTGTCGCGAGGGATGAACCACCATGCAGCAACGAAAAAGGCCTTCCACCACGTGAAGCGGAAGACCTTTTCGCGGAAGCGGTCGCTGAAGAACAGGATCACCACGGTGCCGATGAGGGCCGGCCCAAGGAAAAACATCCAAACGGCAATCCCCTCGCCTGCCCTGCCCAACAGTCCCGAGACAAAGAAAGCGACCGTCGCGAAGAGCAATGCGTTCCACGCAAGGCGAACGCAACAGCCGCTGGCGCGACTTGCGGCGTCCGCCAACGTCGCCCGGAACTTGCGGTCCGTCCGTTCGGTCGGCCGACCGTTTTGCACCAAAGCTTCCACGGGTGGATTCATGAATGGCAGTCTATCAGAATCGCATCAACTTATCAAGCGGTTTGCCAGGCAACAAACCCGGAGTCTCCTGCGGACGACGGCGGGCGCGCGGAGGCGCGAAACGCGCCCCGCAGCGCCCGCAGAATCCGCGATTCTTGAAACGCGTGGCCGTTTCGGGTAGAATGGAACGCATGAACACGACACTCAAGGGAATCGCGGTCGCGGCGGTCGCCGCGCTGGCGCTGTTTCCGGGGAGGCTCGACGCGATGAACCACGTCTACAAGGGACACTACACGAGCGGCTCGGCGGCCTGGACGGTCGAAAAGGGCCACATCTACAAGGGGCACTACGCGAGCGGGAGCGCCGACTGGAGCTTCGACGGCAAGCACATCTACAAGGGCCACTACACGAGCGGCAGCGCCGCATGGACGTACGCCAACGGCCACCTTTACAAGGGCCACTACGATTCCGGCGCGGCGGCGTATACCTACGAAAAGGGCCACATCTGGGAAGGACACTACACGTCCGGGGCCGCGGTCTACTCCTACGACAAGGACCATCTCTGGCGCGGCCACTACACGAGCGGTTCGGCCATCGCCAGCTGGGATTCGCGCGACGAGATTCCGGACGGCGTGCTCGCGTTCATCGCGACGCAGCTCGTCGACTGAGCCGGGCTCCGCGGCATGCCCCCCGACGATCCGGCGCTCCCCTCCCCCGCCCCGCCGGCGCGCGGCGGAAACGCCGTGTTGCTGCACGCGTGCTGCGGGCCGTGCGCGTCGCACTGCGTGCCGGAGCTGAAGGCGCGCGGACGCGAGCCGGTCGTGTTCTTCTCGAACTCGAACCTCGACACGCGCGAAGAATACGAGAAGCGGCTCGCGGCGGCGAAGCGCCTCGCGGAGGCCGAGGGCGTGCGCCTCGTGGCGGACCCGTACGATCCGGCGTCGTGGGAGCGCGCCGTGGCGGGGTTCGAGGACGAGCCCGAAGGCGGCGCGCGCTGCGACCGCTGCTTCCGGCACAACCTCGGCCGCGCGGCGGCGGCCGCTGCCGCGGAGGGATGCGCCGCGTTCTCGACGAGTCTCACCGTGAGCCCGCACAAGAGTTCGCCGCGCGTGTTCGCGGCGGGGCGCGCCGCCGCGGCGGAGACGCCCGGCGCGCCGCCGTTCCTCGAAATCGACTTCAAGAAGAAGGACGGTTTCCTCGACTCCGTGCGCCGCGCCCGCGAGCTCGGCCTCTACCGGCAATCCTACTGCGGGTGCCGCTTTTCGAAGGCGAACGCGGACGCGCGCGCGAAAAAGCCGGTTGCCCCGTGAAGCCGAATTTGCTAGACTAACCCCCCGTCACTTCACCTCCCCCTTTCGGAGAGCAACCAACAACACCACACCATACCATGGCCAACGCAAAGAAAATCATGGTGGACGGCAACACTGCCTGCGCGCAGGTCGCCTTCCAGTGCAGCGAAGTCTGCGCGATCTACCCGATCACCCCCTCCTCCCCGATGGCGGAGACGTGCGACGAGCTCGCCGCCAAGGGCAAGACCAACCTCTGGGGCAACGTCCCCAAGATCATCGAGATGGAGTCCGAGGGCGGCGCCGCCGGCGCGGTCCACGGCGCCCTCACCACCGGCGCCCTCACGACGACGTTCACCGCGTCGCAGGGCCTCCTGCTGATGATCCCCAACATGTACAAGATCGCCGGCGAGCTCGCCCCCGCGGTCTTCCACGTGTCCGCCCGCGCCCTCGCCTATCAGGGCCTCAACATCTTCGGCGACCAGTCCGACGTCATGTCCTGCCGCCAGACCGGCTTCGCGATGCTCGCCTCCTCCTCCGTCCAGGAGGCCCAGGACCTCGCCCTCGTCGCCCATGCCTCCACGCTCGAATCGAAGATCCCCTTCCTCCACTTCTTCGACGGCTTCCGCACCTCCCACGAGGTCCAGAAGATCGACGCGATGCCCCAGGAGGCGATCCGCGCGATGATCGACGACGACCTCGTCGAGGCGTTCCGCAAGCGCGGCCTCACCCCCGACCACCCGCAGATGCGCGGCACCGCCCAGAACCCGGACGTCTACTTCCAGGGCCGCGAGACGGTCAACAAGTACTACGAGGCCGTCCCGGGCATCGTCCAGAAGAACATGGACAAGCTCGCCGAGCTCGTCGGCCGCAAGTACAACATCGTCGACTACGTCGGCGCCCCCGACGCGGAGAACGTGATCGTCATCATGGGCTCCGGCGCCGACACCTGCGACGAGACGGTCGCCAAGCTCAACGCCTCCGGCGCCAAGGTCGGCGTCCTCAAGATCCGCCTCTACCGCCCGTTCCCCGTCGAGGCCTTCGCCAAGGCCCTCCCGGCGAGCGCCAAGTTCGTCACGGTCCTCGACCGCGTCAAGGAGCCCGGCGCCCTCGGCGACCCGCTCTACCTCGACGTCCGCACCGCGATCGGCGAGGCGATGGAGAAGGGCTGGATCAAGTCCTGGCCCAAGATCGTCGGCGGCCGCTACGGCCTCGGCTCCAAGGAGTTCACGCCCGCGATGGTCAAGGGCGTGTTCGACAACGCCGCCGCCGCCGCGCCCAAGAACCACTTCGCCGTCGGCATCGTGGACGACGTGACCGGCTGCTCGATCGACTACGACAAGTCCTTCGTCCTCGCCCACGAGGGCCGCCACGAGTGCATGTTCTACGGCCTCGGCTCGGACGGCACCGTCGGCGCGAACAAGAACTCGATCAAGATCATCGGCACCTACACCGACAACTACGCGCAGGGCTACTTCGAGTACGACTCCAAGAAGGCGGGCGGCCTCACGATCTCCCACCTCCGCTTCGGCGACAAGCCGATCCGCAGCCCGTACCTCTGCACCAACGCGGACTTCGTCGCGTGCCACAACTTCTCCTTCGTCGAGAAGTACGACATGCTCTCCAAGGCCAAGGACGGCGCCACCTTCCTCCTCGCCTCGCCCTACGCGGCCGACGAGGTCTGGCAGCACCTCCCCGACGAGATCGAGCAGCAGATCATCGACAAGAAGATCCGCTTCTACGTGATCGACGCCGCCAAGATCGCCGAGGCGACCGGCATGGGCACGCGCACCAACACCGTGCTCCAGACCGCGTTCTTCAAGATCTCCGGCATCCTCCCCGAGGACGAGGCCATCGCCAAGCTCAAGGAGTACGCCGAGAAGTCCTACGCCAAGAAGGGCATGGACGTCGTCGAGAAGAACTGGAAGTGCATCGACGCCGCGCGCGACGCGGTCTTCGAGGTCAAGGTCCCGGCCAAGCCGGCCGGCGTCTACAAGATGCCGCCCACCGTCTCGCCCGAGGCCCCCGAGTTCGTCCAGAAGGTCACCGCCGAGCTCATGGCCCAGCGCGGCAACGACATGCCCGTCTCCATGATCCCGGACGACGGCACCTGGCCGACCGCCACCACGCAGTGGGAGAAGCGCAACATCGCGACCCACATCCCCGTGTGGAACCCCGCCACGTGCATCCAGTGCCTCAACTGCTCGATCGTCTGCCCGCACGCGGCCATCCGCGGCAAGGTCTACGACAGCGCGGACGGCGCGCCCGCCACGTTCAAGAGCGCGGACGCCAAGCCGCCCTACGCCGGCAAGAAGTTCACGCTCCAGGCGGCCCCCGAGGACTGCACCGGCTGCGGCCTCTGCGTCACCGTCTGCCCGATGTCCAAGCCCGCGCTCGTCGCGGCCGGCAAGGCCCCCGCGCTCAAGCTCGAGCCGCAGCTGCCGCTCCGCAAGCCCGAGGCCGAGAACTTCAAGTTCTTCATGGACCTGCCGGAGATCGCGCACAAGGACATCAAGGGCCTCGACACGGTCAAGGGCTCGCAGCTCTGCCGCCCGCTCTTCGAGTTCTCCGGCGCCTGCGCCGGGTGCGGCGAGACCCCGTACATCAAGCTCGTCACGCAGCTCTTCGGCGACCACATCCTGATCGCCAACGCCACGGGCTGCTCCTCGATCTACGGCGGCAACCTCCCGACCACCCCGTACTGCCAGCGCAAGGACGGCCGCGGCCCCGCGTGGAGCAACTCGCTCTTCGAGGACAACGCCGAGTTCGGCCTCGGCATGTGCATGACGCTCGAGAAGCACACCGCCACCGCCCTGCAGGCCCTCAACGCGATCGTCGCGAACGAGAAGGCCCCGCAGGAGATGAAGGACCTCCTGGTCTCCATCCGCGACGCGGAGCAGAAGACGCAGGAGCAGATCGAGGCGCAGCGCGAGCGCGTCGCCGAGCTCAAGAAGAAGCTCTCGATGTGCGAGTGCTCCAAGACGTGCCCGGACGCGAAGCAACTGCTCTCGCTCTGCGAGTACCTCGTCAAGAAGACCGTCTGGATCTTCGGCGGCGACGGCTGGGCCTACGACATCGGCTACGGCGGCCTGGACCACGTCCTCGCCTCCGGCCACAACGTCAAGGTCCTCGTGCTCGACACCGAGGTCTACTCCAACACGGGCGGGCAGGCCTCCAAGTCGACCCCGCTGGGCGCGATCGCCAAGTTCGCGGCCGCGGGCAAGCCGGCGGGCAAGAAGGACCTCGGCCTCATGGAGATGACCTACGGCAACGTGTACGTCGCGCAGGTGTCGATGGGCGCCAACCCCGGACAGGTCGTCAAGGCGATCGCCGAGGCGGAGGCCTACGACGGACCGGCGCTGATCATCGCGTACGCGCACTGCATCAACCACGGCATCAACATGGTCAAGGGCCTCGAGCAGCAGAAGATCGCCGTCGAGACCGGCCACTTCCCGCTGTACCGGTACAACCCGGCGACGGGCGAGTTCAAGGTGGACTCCAAGGAGCCGAGCCGCGCGTTCGCGGAGCAGGCCTCCACGGAGAACCGCTTCAAGCAGCTCGCCAAGCTCGACCCGGCCAAGGCCGAGGCGATGGTGGCCGAGGCGGACAAGCGCTTCAAGGCGAAGTACGAGCTCTA
>CADBEF010000047.1 GCA_902793555.1 uncultured bacterium
CGTGCCCTTGAACTTCTTGAGGTAGGCCTCGAGCCACGCGACGCACTCCGCGTCGAGGTGGTTCGTGGGCTCGTCGAGGAGGAGGATGTCGGGGTTGGATAGCAGCAGCCGCGCGAGCGCGACGCGCCGGCGCTCGCCGCCGGAGAGCGGGGCGACGTTCGCGTCCGCGGGCGGAAGTCGCAGCGACTCCATCGCCAGCTCCACGTGGTGGTCCAGCTCCCAGAGGTCCTTCTCGTCGATTTCGTCCTGGAGGCGGCCCATCTCCGCGTTGAGCTTGTCCAGCTCCGCGTCGTCCGTCACCTCGCCCAGGAGGCCGCAGATTTCGTCGTAGCGGTCGAGCTTGGCCTGGGCCTCGGCGACGCCTTCGCGGACGCACTCCTCGACGGTTTTCGACGGATCGAGCTGCGGCTCCTGCGGCAGGTAGCCGACCTTGGTGGAGTCGGGGATGATGCACTGCCCCATGAACTCCGTGTCCTCGCGGGCGAGGATCTTGAGGAGCGACGACTTGCCGGAGCCGTTCACGCCGATGACGCCGATGTGGGCGCCGTGGAAGAACGAGAGGTTGACGTCCTCGAGCACGGTCTTGGCGCCGTGCTGCTTGGTGACGTTGACGAGCGAGATCGCGTATTCGCCGGCCATGGGAGTGACGAGTGACGAGTGACGAATGACGAGTGACGAGCGGGCCGATGGACCGATCGACCGAAAGACCGAAAGACCGACGGACCGGCTAGACCGTCGCGGCGAAGGCCGCGACGAGCTCGTCCTTCGTCTTGGCGGCGAGGACCTTCTCGCGGACGCGGCGGTTGTTGAGCTGGCGCGTCACGAGCGCGAGGAAGCGGATGTGGGAATTGGCGTCCGCGGGCGGGGAGAGGGTAGCGATGAAAATCTGCGCGGGCTCTCCGTCCAGCGAATCGAACGGAACGCCCTCCTGCGCGAGGGCGACGAGGGTGACGAGCGACGAAACGCACTCGGTCTTGGCGTGGGGGATCGCCAGGCCGTACTGCATGCCGGTCGACATTTTCTCCTCGCGGTCGAGGAGGGCCTGCAGGACCTCGTCGCGCCGGGCGGCCTCCACGGCGCCGCCGGAGACGGCGGCGTCCGCGAGGGCGGCGAGCACGCCGGGCTTGTCGGCCGCCCCGATCGCGGGGACGAACAGGGTCTTGGAAAGGAGCGCGGAAAGGTCGGGGCTGGCGTCGTTCACGGAAGGGGTCCTTGCATGCGCCGCGCCGCCGGTGGCGCGGGACGGGCGGCATTCTCTCACAAAACGCGCTCCGTGTCCACACCCGCGCGGGCGCGGCGGTCCCCGCTATTTCGCGGCGCCGGCGAGCAGGTCCGCGACGAAGGGGTCCTTGCGGCGGATTTCTTCCGGCGTGAGGTCCACGAGCTCGTGCGGGAAGACGAGCCAGGAGTCCGTTTCCTTGAGGTAGTATTCCGGCTTGAACGGCCAGCGGCTGCGGGCGGGCTTGTAGTAGAGGGTCGCGAACCGAAGGTCCTTCACGAAGGGCTTGAGCGTCTCCTTGACGGCCGCGGCCGTGTCGCCGCTGTCGAAGATGTCGTCCACCACGAGCACGCGCTCGGCGTCCTTGAGGTGGTCCAGGAGCGTGCCGAGGTTCTCGATCACGGGGTGCTTGTGCTCGCCGATGCCCGTGTAGGCCTGCGTCTTCACCGCGGTGTGGTAGCAGCCCACGCCGAGGTACTGCAGGAACTCCTGCACCGCGACGGCGACCGGCGTTCCGCCGCGCCAGAGGCCGATGATGACGTCCGGCCGGAAGCCGTCGTCGTAGATCTTGCGGGCCAGCGCGAAGCTGTCGCGCGTGAGGCCGTTGCTGTCGAGGAAAATCTTGTCGTCCATGGCGGTTCGTTCGTCCGCGGGCGCCGCCCGCGTCGCGATGGAGCCATTCTAGGCCTCCCCCCGCGCGAAAGCAAGCGGAAAGTTGACGAGCCGGTGACGAACGCTTGACTTTCCCTGCGAGATGTGACAGAATTCGATTCTGTCTAGCCTGGCTAGATGAAATCAAGGAGCCAATCATGACCTTTGCCCTTCAAGATGCGAAAAACCGTTTCTCCGCCGTCGCGGAGGAAGCCTTCCGCGGGCATCCGCAGGTGGTGACCCGGCACGGCAAGCCGCTTGTGGCCATCATCTCCTACGAGCTCTACAGGGAAAAGATCGATCCGGAACCGAAGAAGAACATCGCGGAAGCTTTTCTTTCCTGCCCGGTCGACGTGGATTTTGCGGCGCTCGTGCCGCCGCGCCGCGGCCGACCCGGCCGTGCCCGGCCCGCCACGGCCTTTGCGGAGGACGCGCGGTGAAAAAGTATCTTCTCGACACGTGCGTACTGAGCGAATGCGCGCGGAAGCGGCCGAATCCGGCCGTCGTGGCCTGGTTGGGCGAAGCGGCCCGCCACGGCGACTTCTTCGTGTCCGCGGTGTCCATCGGGGAAATCGCGGAGGGCATCGAATCGCTTGAGAAGGACGACCCCCGCCGGCGTCGCCTGTCGGGCTGGTTCGAGGGGGAGATCCTGAAAAACTACGCCGAGAGCATCGTCGACTTCGACCGCGATTGTGCGCTGGCCTGGGGGCAAATCAAGGGAGAAACGAACCGGAACGGCCGGATCCGCCCCGATCTCGACGCCCAAATCGCGGCGACGGCGCGCGTCCACGGCATGACGGTCGTCACTCGCAATGTCGCCGACATGGCCGGGACCGGCGTCGAAACGGTCGATCCGTTCCCGGGCGACGCCTCCGTCTGAAGAGCCGGATATTCCCCATGAAAAATCCGACGACCGTCACGAAGCCGCTTCGCGGCGTGGCGTAGCGGGTCAGGCGGTCGGCAGCGGCCTGTGCGTGAAGCGGCGGTCGCCGTCGGCGAAGGGGCCGACGGTGTCGCCGGAGCCGCGCAGGACCCACTTGCAGGTGCAGAGGCCGTCCAGGCCCACGGGGCCGCGCGGCGGGAGCTTGCCGGTCGAGATGCCGACCTCGGCGCCGAGGCCGAAGCGGAAGCCGTCCGCGAAGCGCGTGGAGCAGTTCCAGAAGACGTCCGCCGAGTCGACGGCGGCGATGAAGCGCTCCGCGGCGGCGCGGTCCCGCGCGACGATCGCGTCGGTGTGGTGCGAACCGTGCGCGTTCACGTGGGCGACCGCCTCGTCGAGCGAGCCGACGACGCGCACCGAGAGCACCAGGTCGAGGTATTCCTCGTCCCAGTCCGCGTCCGTGGCGGGGTCCATCGAAGGGACGACGGCGCGCGCTTCGGCGTCGCCGCGCAGCGCGACGCCCTTGGCGGCGAGCGCGGCGCAGACGGGCGGCAACAGCGCGGCGGCGGCGGCGCGGTGGACGAGCAGCGTCTCGACCGTGTTGCACGTCGAGGGCGCCTGCGTCTTGGCGTCGACGGCGATTGTCGCGGCCATCGCCGGGTCGGCCGATTCGTCGAGGTAGAGGTGGCACAGGCCCGAGGAGTGCCCCATCACGGGGATGCGGGTGCTCTCCTGGATGTGGCGCACGAACGCGTTGGAGCCGCGCGGCACGAGCAGGTCGATGTCGCGGTCGCACGCGAGCATCGCCTCGACGTCCTCGCGGGACTCCAGCAGCGCAATCCAGTCCGCGGGGACGCCCGCGGCGGCGGTGGCGGCGCGGATCGCGTCGAAGAGGGCGCGGTTGGTGCGCGCGGCCTCGCGCCCGCCCTTGAGCAGGCACGCGTTGCCGCTCGCGAGGCAGAGCGAGGAGATCTGCACGAGCGCGTCGGGGCGCGATTCGAAGACGACGCCCACGACGCCGATCGGACACGAGACGCGCTCCAGGACGAGCCCCGGCGCGAGCTCCGTTCGGAGCGAGACGGCGCCGAGCGGGTCGGGCAGCGCGCGCAGCGAGCGGATGCCCTCGAGGACGCCCTCGAGCTTTTTCGGGCCGAAGCCGAGGCGGGCGAGGAGCGGCGCGGCGAGGCCGTCGGCGCGGGCCTGCGCGAGGTCCGCCTCGTTGGCGGCGAAGATGCCGGCGGCGGCGGCGCGGAGGCCGTCCTCCATCGCGGCGAGCGCGCGGCCGCGCGCTTCGCGGGAGGTCGTGGCGAGAAGGCGGGAGGCGGCCTTGGCGGCCGCGGCGAGCTCTGGGACGTTCATGGGGGAAAGGAAACCGCCGCGGGGCGCGCACGGCGCGCCGCCGCGGCGGTGGGTTTGACGGTGGCGGGACTACTCCGCGGAGCGGATTTCGTCCCAGGTCTTGTTGTAGAGTTCCCGGGCGTCGCCGAGGTAGCCGATCACCTCGCCGCGCTCGAGCTCGTCGCCGGGCAGGAAGACGGTGGGGTTCTGGAGGAACTCGCGGCCCTCCTCCGTGCCGGCGAGCACCTCCATGGCGGCGGAGTTCGGGCACCAGTAGGCGACGGTCATCATGTTCTGGGCCGCGACCTCGCCGTCGTGGATGAAGTCGATGAACTTGTAGGCGAGGTCCTTGTTGCGGGCGGTCGTCGGGATCACGAACTCGTCGCAGGAGAGCGAGAAGCCCTCCTTCGGGAGGACGAACGTGATGTTGTTGTCGTCCTCGGTCGGGTTGCCGTCGTCGTCGAGCTGCGCCTGGCCGATGTCGCCGGAGTAGCCGTGGACGAGGAGGAACTCGCCGCTCGCGATGCCGGTCTTGAACTGCTCGCTCTCGAACTTGGCGATGTTCTTCTTCCAGCGGATCACGGTGTCGCGGGCCTCGGCCAGGTCGGCCGGATCGGTCGAGTTGAGCGAGTGGCCGTTGTAGAGCAGCGCGGCGCCGATCGTCTCGCGGGCGTCGGCGAGCAGCGTCATGTGGCCGGCCAGGTCGGGGCGCTTCTCGAAGACGGACCAGGACGCCTCGGGCTCGGGGGAGACCTTGTCGTCGCGGTAGGCGAAGCCGGTGTAGGTCACCATGTAGGGGATGCCGTACTCCATCGACGGGTCGAGCGCGCAGCGCTGGAACGACGGGGCGATGTTCTTGAGGTTGGGGATCTTCGAGTGGTCGAGCTTCTCGAGGAGGCCGGCGAGGGCGAACTCCTTGACCATGTAGCTGGAGGGCGTGATCAGGTCGTAGCCGGTCGCGCCCTGCTGGATCTTGGCGCGCATCGTCTCGTTGGAGTCGAAGATGTCGATCTTGACGACGCAGTCGTTCTCCTCCTCGAAGCGCTCGACGAGCTCCGGGTCGATGTACTCGGACCACGTGAAGACGTGGAGGGTCTGCTTGCTGGACCCGCAGCCCGCGGCGAGGAGGGCGGCGGCGGAGACGGCGAGGACGCTTTTCTGCATTTCCTGGTTGTTTCCTGCCGGTATTTGGTCGGCGGCGGCGCGCCGTTGTTTGGGGTGGGGGAGGCGGCGGTCCGGCAAGCGCCGGCGTCGCGGTCCCGCGAACGGGGGAGACTCTAGGAAAAATCCCCCCCCGATGCAAGGAAAATTTCGCCGGGCGCGCGCACGCGGCCCTTGCCGCGGCGGACGCGGTCTGGTAGACTGCGCCGCATGAAACGGAAACCCGCCCCGGCGCGCCCGCGCGCCGTCCCTCTCTCCGATCTGGCCGCCTGGCTCGACCGGACGCTCGACCTGCCCGCGTTCGCGGGCGACCACTCCAACAACGGCCTCCAGGTGGAGGGGGCGTCCGGCGGCGTTTCGAAGGTCGCCTGCGGCGTGGACGCCTCGCCCGAGTTCTACGCGGAGGCGCGGAAGCGCGGCGCGCAACTGCTGCTCGTCCACCACGGGATCAGCTGGGGGGACTCGCTCGCGCGCATCGCGGGGCCGGCCTACCGGCTCGTCGCGCCGCTCGTCCGCGCGGACCAGGCCCTCTACGCGGCGCACCTGCCGCTCGACGCGCACCCGGTCCTGGGCAACAACGCGCAGATCGCGAAGGCACTCGGCCTGCGCGGCGTGCGGCCGTTCGGCGTCTACCGCGGCTTTTCGATCGGCGTGCGCGGTTCGTTCCCGCGCGCGATCCCGTGGGAAGAGGCCAAGGCGCGCTTCCGCGCGATCTGCCCGGGCGGGCGGTTCGACTCGGTCGACGCCGGGAAGAAGTCCGTCCGCACGGTCGCGGTCGTGTCCGGCGGCGGCGCGGACGAATGCGCGCAGGCGTCCGCGGCGGGACTCGACGCGTTCTTCACGGGCGAGTTCGGCCTGCAGCACCGCAATGCGGTCCTGAACGCCCCGATCGACCTGGCGGCCGCGGGCCACTACGCGACGGAGCGGTTCGGCGTCCGCGCGCTCGGCGAGGCGCTCGCGGCCGAGTTCGGGATCGCGTGGGAGTTCGTCGACCTCAACCTGCCCTGGTAGCCGCGCGGCCGGGGCGGAAGCGCAGGACGTTCCAGGAGGCGGGCTTGAGCGTCACGGCGTAGCGGCCGGCGTCGCCGCGGGCGACGCGGACGCGCGCGGGGCGGACGGCGTCGGGCCTTTCGGCGGAGTTGGCGGCCGAGAGGTCGGGGCCGCAGAGCTCGGTGCGGTCCGCCATCTCGGAGGCGCCGAAGGCCGCGAGGTCGACCGTCGCGCGGAGCGGGCGCGCGCGGTCCTCGTTGAGCGCGAAGACGGCGATCTCGCCCGACTTCTCGTCGCGCACGGCCGCCGCGGCGAGCGCGGGGACGTCGCCGCAGGACTTCGTCGCCTTGAGCGGCGAGCGCACGATCGGGCGCAGCGCGACGCCGCGGCCGAGGGTCGACACGTCGCGGAACGGGTAGAAGATCGTCTGGCGCCACGCGGGGCCGCCGGGCTCGGTGAAGATCGGGGCGATGACGTTCACGAGCTGCGCGAGGCAGGCGACGCGGACGCGGTCGGCGTGGTTGAGGAGCGAGATCGCCATGCCGCCGAAGACGAGCGCGTCCAGCAGCGAGTAGCGGTCCTCCAGGAGGCGCGGCGCCCTCTCCCACGGATGCGGCGCCTGGCGGCTCTGGTACCAGACGTTCCATTCGTCGAAGGATAGCATCATCGTCTTCTTCGAGCGGACCTTCGCCTTCACGTAGTCGCACGTCGCGGCGGAGATCTCGATGAACCGGTCCATGTCGAGGTGCGAGGCGAGGAAGTCGTCGTCGTCGCCCGGGTTCTCGTAGTAGCGGTGGATCGAGAGGTAGTCCGCCAGGTCGTAGGTGTGCTCCAGGACGATGCGGTCCCACTCGGGCCAGGTGGGCATGTTCGGGGAGGCGCTGCCGCAGACGACGGTCTGGATCGTCTCGTCGGTCCAGCGCATGAGCTTCATCGCCTCGCGCGCCTTCTTCCCGTAGTCCACGGCGTCGAGGTGGCCGATCTGCCAGTCGCCGTCCATCTCGTTGCCGACGCACCAGCGCTTGATCGCGTGCGGCGCGCGGTGGCCGTTGCGGATGCGCAGGTCGCTCCACGCGGTGCCGCCGGGGTGGTTGCAGTATTCGACGAGGTCCGCGGCGTCCTGCGGCGTGCCGGTGCCCATGTTGACGCCGGCCATGACCTCGGCGCCGGCCTTGCGCGCCCAGTCGCAGAACTCGTCGATGCCGACCTCGTTCGGCTCGACCGTGTGCCACGCGCGGTCGAGGCGCACGGGGCGCGTCTCGCGCGGGCCGACGCCGTCGCGCCAGTCGTAGCCGGAGAGGAAGTTGCCGCCGGGGTAGCGCACGAGCGGCACGCGCAGCTCGCGCACGAGCCCGAGCACGTCGCGGCGGAAGCCCTGCTCGTCGGCCGCCGGGTGGCCGGGTTCGTAGATTCCGGTGTAGACGGCGCGGCCGAGGTGTTCGACGAACGAGCCGAAGAGCTCGTCGGCGACGGGGCCGACGGCGGCTTCCGGGAGAAGCGTGATGGAGGCGTCCATGGTCACTTTGCCTGGATGACGAGGAATCCGGAATCGGCGGCGGCGGGAAGGTTGAACGAAACTTCGTATTCGTCGTCGTCGACCCGCTCGACGCGCGAGGGCGCGAGCCGCGAACCGCCGCCCGCGGCGAGCGCGGAGAGGTCGGTCGCGTAGACGGGCGCGAGCGCTTCGGCCTCGACCGGCGAGGAAACGCGCAGGGTCACCGTCATCGAACCGTCTTCCGCGGGCGCGAAGGCCGCCGTCTCGACTTTCGGGTCGGGCAGCGTTTCGGCGTCGGCCGCGCCGCCGCCCGCCGCGACGCGCCGCAGCGAGCCGCCGGCGATGAAGCGGAACGATTCCGCGGCTTCGGGAAGCCACAGGTAGACGCAGCCGTTCGCGTCGGCGACGATGCCGTCCGTGCCGTAGTCCCCGGGCAGGTTCGCGAGTTGCGCGGCTTCGCCGGGCGCGAGACCCTTCACGACGACGCACCGGACCGCTTCGACGCCGTTGGACGGCGCCGGATCGATCCAGCCGCCGTACGGGCGGAGCGATCCGCCGAGAATCGTGACGGGGCCCGCGGGCGAGCTCCCCATTCCGGGGCCGATGTCGGGCGCTCCGGCGCCGCCTCTTGCGAAAAGCGTCGCGCCGCGCTGGACGAACGAGCCCGAGGAACAATCGAACCATCCGCCGCCGATCGCGGACCCGTAGCATCCGCCCCGGACCTCGAGCGCGGCCGGGCCGGCGTCCGCCGCGGAAAGCTCGAGAGCCCCTCCCGGTTGGACGGAGACGCCCGCCACGTACGGGCCGCCGACGAGGCGGTTGCCCGTGCCGGCGACGACGAGTTTCACGGCGTTCGTTCCGCAAAGAAGCGCGGACCGGCCCTGTCCGCAGTCGTCGAAGCGGCCATGCCAGAAGTCGTCGAAGCGGTCCTTGAGCATCTCCCCGGTGTATCGGCCGTCCGAGGTGACGCCCTCCGCATCGAACGCCTCCCCGCGGAAGACGATCGAGCAGAACGTCGAATTCGTCACCTCCGAACGCGTCCACTGGAGCCCGCCGTCCGATTCGCGGAGGCCGGTCCCCTCGCCGGCGCACGCGACGTAGTTTCCGTCGCCGTCGGACGCGACGGCGAATTTGGAGGCGGACATGGACGCGGTTCCGTCGGAGACGATCTCCCCGTTCTCGAGACGGAGCGCGCGCCAGCCCGACGGGCCGCCGGCGAGGAACCGGCCGTCGCCCCCCGCGACGAGGATGTAGAGGGCCCCGTTCTGGTCGGAGAAGTAGCGGGCGCGCCAGGTCGCGCCGCCGTCGCCGGACCAGAAGACGCCCTGCGGCGCTCCCTTGCTGTTCCCGACCGCGACGAAGAGCCCGTCCGACCGGACGACCGCGTAGGCGCTCAGGTTCGTCGACTGCGCCCAGGACAGACCGCCGTCCGACGATCTCCACAGGCCTTCCGTCGAAGCGGCGACAAGCGTGCCGGACGCGGGGTCTCGCGCGACCGCCCGGAGGTTCACGGGGTGTCCGTCCCATTCCGCGGCGCGCCACTCGGCGCCGTCCTCCGACACCATGAATCCGCCGCGGAAGCGCGCCGCGACGAAGCGTCCGCCAGCCCAGACGACCGCGGCGGAATTCGTCTCGTGGGGCGTCCAGGAGACGTTCGAGGGATCCCAGACGTCGGACCACGTGAAGACCTGGGAACAGTACGCCGCGGCGGGATCGTCGGGGAAAACGGTTCCGATTCCGCCGGACGCATGGTAGAGGCCGTCCGGGAAAACGGCGACGGCCCGGCCGGTTCCGTTCGTCGCCACCGCGAGCGCGAGACCGATGCCGTCCCCGTGGAGGCGGTACCCGGACCCGGCATTCGAGAGGACGAGGTTCGACACGACGACGGAGCAGTCCGTTTCGGCGCAGAGGATTGTCTTCCCCGAGACGTCCGTGCCGGACACGACGTACGGTCCGGACCCCGTCAGCCGGACGGCCGGCGCCTCGTAGGTCCAGCCGTCGCCGGAGCCCGCCGAAATCTCCGTCCCGTTCACGGAGACGGCGCCTGCCGCTCCGCCCGCGGTCGCGGCGAGGGCGGAAACGAGGAGGGATTGGACGAAGGATTTCATGGCGACTGCCTCCGGGCCGTGGTTCAACGTCCCCCGATTATGGCCGAGCCGTCAAGGGAAGTCAAGACCTCCGCCGGTTCGCGGGCTACGCCTTCTCGATCGAGATGGCGGCGGGGTGGCCGTTGAGGTCCAACGGACGGGGGGCTGAGCCCCCCGAACCCCCTGCTTGGATCGACAGCTCGAGAGCCAGCGTCTCGCCGCGGATGAACTCCGCGTGGGCGCGGAGCGCGGCGGCGGCTTCGGCGTCGGTCGAGACCGACACGCGGATGCGGTCCGCGACGTCCAGGTCCGCTTCCTTGCGAAGCGACTGCACGTGCGAGACGAATTCGCGCGCGATGCCTTCCGCCACCAGCTCCGGCGAGAGCTTCGGGTCGAGCGCGACCGTGAGGTCGCCGTCGTTCGCGACGGTGAGGCCCTTGTTCTCCTGGCGCTGGACGAGCACGTCCTCGGGGAGGAGCTCGACCTCCTCGCCGGAGTCGGCGAGGCGCACGACCGCGGACTGGCCGGCCTGGAGCTTGGCGATGTCCGCGGCGGGGAGGGCGGCGATGGCGGCGGCGGCGGCCTTCATCCGCGGGCCGAGCTTCTTGCCGAGGACCTTGAAGTTGGCCTTGGCGGAGAGCGTCACGAAGCGCGATTCGTCCGCCGCGAACTCGACGGCCTTGACGTTGAGCTCCTCGGCGATGACGGGCGTCATCGGGGCGAGCGCCTCCTCGAAGCCGGGCGCGGCGCAAACGACGACGGCGCGGGCGAGCGGCTGGCGGACCTTGAGGTTCCGCTGCTTGCGCAGGTTGTGGCCGAGGGCGACGGCGCGCTGCGCGGCGGCCATGCGCGACTCGAGCGCGACGTCGCGCGCGGCGGCGTTCGGCTCGGGGAAGGCGCAGAGGTGCACCGACTCGGGCATGTCCGCGCCGCGCAGGTTGCGGTAGATCTCCTCCGCGATGAACGGCGTGAAGGGCGCCGCGATCTTGCAGAGCTGCACCAGCACGTAGCGCAGCGTGCGGTAGGCGTGGCGCTTGTCGGCGTCGTCCTCCGACTTCCAGAAGCGGCGGCGCGAGCGGCGGATGTACCAGTTGGTGAGGTTCTCGACGAAGGCGACGAACGGCCGCACGGACTTCTGCAGGTCGTAGCGGTCCATCGCGGCGGTGACGTCCGCGACGAGCGTCTCGAGCGAGGAGACGATCCAGCGGTCGAGCTCGTTCGGGGAGTCGGGCGTCTCGAGCCGCTCCTCGTGCCAGCCGTCGACGTTCGCGTAGGTGACGAAGAACGAGTAGGCGTTCCACCACGGGATCAGCAGGTCGCGCAGGATCTGGCGCACGCCGCTCTCGCTGAAGCGCAGGTTCTCGGCGCGGACGACGGCCGAGTTGATCATGTAGAGGCGCACCGCGTCCGCCCCGCAGGAGGAGACGAGCTCCATCGGGTCGGGGTAGTTCTTGAGGTGCTTGCTCATCTTCTTGCCGTCCTCGGCGAGGACGAGGCCGTTCACGACGACGTGCCGGTAGGGCGACTGGTCGAAGAGGAGGGTGCCGAGCACCATCAGCGAGTAGAACCAGCCGCGGGTCTGGTCGAGGCCCTCGGCGATGAAGTCGGCGGGGAAGCGCCTGAGGAACTCCTTCTCGCGTCCCGCGAAGGCGAACGGGTAGTGGACCTGCGCGTAGGGCATCGAGCCGGATTCGAACCAGCAGTCGAGCACCTCGGGCGTGCGGCGGTAGGTCTTGCCGTCCCTGCGAATGACGATCCTGTCGACGAAGTGCTTGTGCAGGTCCGTGACCTTCTCGCCGGAGAGCGCCTCGAGCTCGGCGACGGAGCCCACGCAGATCAGGTCATTCTCGTCCGCCTCGTTCACCCAGATCGGGATGCAGGAGCCCCAGAAGCGATTGCGCGAGACGTTCCAGTCGCGCGCGCCCTCGAGCCAGTTCTCGAAGCGCTTCTCGCCGACGTACTCGGGCATCCACGCGACGGCGGCGTTGTTCTTCGCGAAGCGCTCGTGGAGGTCCTCGACGCGGATGTACCACGCGGGGATCGCGCGGTAGATGAGGGGCGTGTCGGTGCGCTCGCAGAACGGGTAGGAGTGCGTGATCGTCGCCTGGTGGACGAGCCGGCCCTCGGCCTTGAGGCGCTTGATGATGTCCTTGTCGCAGTCCTTGCAGAAGCGGCCGGCGTATTCCGGGACCGCGTCCGTGAACTTGCAGTCCGCGTCGAGCGGGTCGGCGAACGCCTCGATGCCGTTCTCGCGGCAGACGCGGAAGTCGTCCTCGCCGTAGGCGGGGGCGATGTGGACGAGACCGACGCCGTCGTCGGTCGTCACGTAGTCGTCGTTGAGGACCTGGAACGCGCCGCGCTCGCGCTCGGCCTCGAAGTAGGGGAAGAGCGGCTCGTAGGTCCAGCCCTTGAGCGCGTCGCCCTTGAAGCGCGCGACGACCTCGTAGTCGTCCGCCTTTTTGTAGATCGCCGGGAGGCGCGCCTCGGCCATCGTGTAGCAGACGCCCTCGCCCTTGTCGCGCACGACGACGTAGTCGATCTTCGCGCCGGCGCACACCGCGAGGTTCTCGGGGAGCGTCCAGGGGGTCGTGGTCCAGATGAGGAGGTAGGTCGTTCCCCACGCCGGATCGGCGCCGGAGAGGACCTTGAGGCGGCAGGTGACGGTGGGGTCCTGGACGTCCTTGTAGTTGGAGGAGGCCTCGGAGTTGGAGAGCGGGGTGTTGAGCGCCCAAGAGTAGGGGACGATGCGGCGGGAGCGGTAGACGCGGCCCTGGTCGAAGATCTGCTTGAAGACCCACCAGACCGTCTCCATGAAGGTGGGCTCCATCGTCTTGTAGTCGTGGTCGAAGTCGACCCAGCGGCCCATGCGGGTGACGGTCTCGCGCCATTCGGAGACGTAGCGCAGGACCATCGAGCGGCACTGCTCGTTGAACTTGTCCACCCCGAAGTCGCGGATGCCGGCGGCGCCGTCGATGCCGAGGGCCTTCTGGGCGAGGGCCTCGATGGGGAGGCCGTGGGTATCCCAGCCGAAGCGGCGCTCGACGTGCTTCCCGCGCATCGTCTGGTAGCGCGGGATGATGTCCTTGATCGTGCCGGCGAGCAGGTGGCCGTAGTGCGGAAGGCCGGTGGCGAAAGGAGGGCCGTCGAAGAAGACGAACTCCTCGCCGCCCTCGGTCTGCGCGAGGGATTTGCGGAACGTGTCGTTCTCCTGCCAGAAGGAGAGGACGCCCTTCTCCAGGGCGTCGAAGTCGACCTTGCTCGAAACGGGCTTGAACATGGCTCGGTGCGGGTTGCGTTGCGTGTGACGGCGCGCGAGTCTACCACACTTGGCGCGTCCGCGCAAACGCACGCGGGGGCGTTCGTCCGCGGCCCTCCGCGGCGCGGGTCGGCGTCCCCGTCCGGAACGACGGACGGAACGAACCGCTTGTCCCGGCGCCCGGGGCGTGGTAGAATCGGGCCCCATGAAAAACGAACGGATCGAACGCGCGCTGAAGCGCGCGACGGACACGAAAGCCTGCGTGATCGGAGAGGACGTCCTCCCGCAAGTCGTCCCCCTGTTCCGCGAATGGTTCCCGGGGGCGGCCCGGGCGACGGTCGTCTGCGACCCGCGCACGCGGGCCGCGGCCGGCGAGCGCGTCGCCGCCCTCCTGCGGGGGGCGGGGATCGAGGTCGCGGAGCACGTCCTGGAGCCGGGTGGCGCGACGTTCCACGCCGACTACCGCTACGCGGCCGAGGTGCGCGACGCGATCGCCGCCGCGGGCGATCCCCGCCCGGTTCCCGTCGCGGTCGGCAGCGGCGTCGTGAACGACCTCGTGAAGCGGGCGTCCGGCGAGCTGGGCGCGCCGTACCTCACGGTCGCCACGGCGGCGAGCGTGGACGGCTACTCGAGCTTCGGCGCGGCGCTGCGCAGCCCCGAGGGCGCCAAGATCACCTACCCCTGCCCGGCCCCGCGCGTCGTCCTCGCCGATCTCGGCGTCCTGCGCACCGCGCCGCCGCCGATGACGGCGAGCGGCTTCGCCGACCTGCTCGCCAAGGTCGTCGCCGGCGCCGACTGGATCCTCGCCTTCGAGCTCGGCGCGGCCGAATGGCACGCCGAGGGCTGGGAGACCGTCCAGGGCGGGCTGCCGGACGCCGTCGGCGACCCCGAGGGCGTCGCCGCGATGGAGAGCGGCGCGCTCGGCCGGCTCGTCGAGGGGCTGATGCTCGGCGGCTTCGCGATGCAGGACATGCAGAGCTCCCGTCCGGCTTCCGGCGCCGAGCACATGTTCAGCCACCTCCTGGAGATGCGCGACCACACCTACAAGGGGGAGATCGTCCCGCACGGCATCCAGGTCGGCGTCTTCACGCACTTCATGAGCCGCGTCTACGAGCGCATCCTCGCCTTCGACTACGGCACGCTCGACGTCGAGTCCTGCCTCGCCCGGTGGAAGCCGCTCGAGGAGCAGGAGCGGATCGGCGCGCAGGTCTTCGCGGGGACGAAGTTCGCCGACCTCGGCGTCAAGTCCGTGCGCGCGAAGTTCGTCGACCGCGAGACGCAGCGTGCGCGCCTCGAAGGGCTCAAGGCGCGCTGGCCGCAAATCCGCGGGCGCCTCGCCGCGCAGCTGCTGCCTGCGGCCGAGGTCGAGCGGCGCCTGCGCGTCGTCGGCGCGCCGGCGGAGCCGGAGGAGATCGGATCCACGCGCGAGGCGACGCTCGCCGACGCCCGCCGCACGATCTACATGCGCGACCGCTTCATGGCGCTCGACCTGCTGGACGCCACCGGCCAGCTCGACGCCTTCGCGCGCGACGCGCTCGGCTTGGCGTAGCCGCGTCCGCGGCGGGGCTAGACCTTCACGATCTGCCGGCGGATCGCGATGGCGGCGGCCTCGGAGCGGTTGGACGCGCCGAGCTTCTCGCAGACGTGCGCGAGGTGCTGCTTGATCGCGCTCTGCGAGATGCCGAGCAGCCGCGCGATGTCCGGCGTGGTGAAGCCGCGCGCCACGGCCGAGAGGATCTCCTTCTGGCGCTCCGTGAGCTCGATCGGCTTGGGCGTCTCCGCCACCATGCGGGCGATCTCCGGCGCCACCGCCCGCCCGCCTTCGCGCACGGTCCGGATCGCCCCGATGAGCGTTTCCGCCGGGCCGCCCTTCATCTGCGCCCCGCACGCGCCGTAGGCGAGCGCCCGGCCGACGTCGGCCGAGTCCGCGAACGCCGTGAGGATGATGACGCGC
>CADBEF010000048.1 GCA_902793555.1 uncultured bacterium
CGGCCGACGCGGACGCGACGGCGTTGGACGCCGCGGCGAACGCGCCGCCCGCGTCGAACGCGGCCACGGCCTCCACGCGCAGCGGCAGCGGCGCGGTTCGGACCGTCGCGTAGGCGCGCGCCGCGGTGTCGAAGTAGGAGACCGGGACCGACGGCACGTCGACCGTCCCGGCCGCGAGCGCGCGCAGCTTGTAGCGGAAGCGGACGGAGCCGTCGGGCAGGTCCTCGCGCACGGGGTCGTCCCACGCGCGGAAGAGGTCCGCGAAGCCTTCCGCGAGCGAGGGGTCGGGCGCCTGCACGGTCGAGCGGACGAAATCGCCGGAGAGCTTGATCGAGAGCTCGACCGGATCGCCCTGGCGGCAGGTCTGCGTGTCGAGCGAGGCTTCGGCGGCGAGCGACGCGGCGAGCGCGCCGCAGAACGACGCGGGGCGGCCTTCGGCCGGCGGCGGGACGACGCGCACGGAGAGCGGCGGCGAGAGCGCGACGAACGGATCCGTGATGACCGCGCCGGTGCCGTCCGGCGGATCCGCCACGACGCGCCCCTCGAAGCGCACGGGCGCGAGGCGCATTTCGCCGAGGTCCGTCGCGACCATCGGCACGCGCAGCTCGTAGCGGGCGAAGCGCGCGCCGTCGCGTTCGACGAACGTCCGCGGGAAGGCGAAGACGAGCGGCCCGCGGTCGAAGAGCGACCCGCCGAAGCCCGGCATCGCGGGGAAGCCGCCGCCGAGCGAGGCGAAGGGGTCCGACGAAAGGCCGTTCACCGTGAACCCGGCGCCGCCGCGCGCGACGTACGGATCGAGCAGGTCGGAGAGGCTCGCGCGCATCGCGGCGTTCTCCGCGGGGCGCGCGGCGAGCCACGGGACCGAGAGCGCGGGGCACGCGCGCGGGTGGAACGGCTTGTCGCGCCAGCCCTCGGCGGACGGCAGGCGGACCTCCACGCCGAGGACCGCGTCGAACGCCTCGTCCACGAGGACCTCGGATTTGTCGCATTCGAGCGTGAGTCGCACCCAGGGCTGCTCGGGCGGCGGCACGACGCGGATGTCGGGGACGGCCGCCGAAAGCGTGCGGCCGCCGACGTCGAGCCGGGCCGTTCCGAAGCTCACGACGCCCGTTCCGGCGGGATACGCCGTGTAGTCCCAGCCGATGCGCGAGACGGAGCGGCCGTTGATCGAAAAGAACTGCTGCGAGCGCGACGGCCCGGCGAGCGGCGCGGCGTCGGGACGCTCGAAGGCGGGCACGCCGGCGGGCTCGGCGTCCGCGCCCGAAAGCAGGACGGAAACCTGCACCGGGTCGCCGACGAGAACCTCCTGCGAGGAGACCCGGACGGACAGCGAGGCCTGGCCGCGCGCCGCCCCCGCGGGGAGCAGGCACGCGGCCAGGAGGAACAGGCCGGCCTTCATGCGGAACATGGGGCCGGATTATAGTCCTCCCGCCCCCGCCGCGCAAGCGGCCTTCCGGGCCGATCCGCCGGCGGTCCGGCGGAACGCGGGACCGCCGGGCGCGGCGGCCGGTCAGTTCTTCGCGCGGACGAGAACCAGGTCGGCGGACGGGCCCGCGCCGCGCGTGAGGACGCGGTACTGCGTGTCGGTGCGGAAAATCGTCTCGTCCCCGGAGAGCAGCTCGGCCGCGAGGCCGTACGAGCCGTTCGGCCGGATCGATTCGCCGGGACAGGTCAGTTCGAAGAAGTGGGGCAGCGTCGACAGCCCGGTCGCCTCGCCCTCGGCGAGGATGTCGCCGGACGAAAGGTCGAGCAGCCGGAACCGCAGGCGGTAGGTCGGCAGAAGCGTCGCGCGCTCGAGCGTCGTCGCCGACCCGCGGACCGTCACCGGCGGAACGGCCGGGCGGGCGGCGAGCTCCGCGGCGATCCGCTCGCGCTCGGCGGCGCCCCAGGACGCGCCGCACACCGGGCAATGCGAGCACCCCGCCGCCAGCAGGACGGGGACGAGAAGGCCGAGGATGCGTTTCATGGGGGATGATTCTACCAGAACCCGAAAGGCCCGGCAACTCGTCCGCTTCTACCGGCGGCCGGCGAGGGCCGCGGCCACGGCGTCTTCGTCGAGACCGCGCAACGAGGCCAGCAGGTCTTCGTCGTCGCGAAGCGCGTCGAGCGCCGCGGCGTCCGCGCCGAGGCGCTTGAAGAACGGATCGCGCCGCCACTTGGCGGGCGTCTGCCACGCCATGCGGTCGAGCAGCGCCTCGAGCGGGGACGCGCTTGCGTGGACCACGTTGTCGTAGCGGTCGATCCGCATCGCGAGCGCGTCGCGCCGGTCGTAGAGAAAGCCGCGGATCGACTCCTCCAGCGCGCCGGCGGGGCTTTCGTCGCCCACGACGACCTCGTTGAAATCGCGCCACGGCATGTCGAAGGCAAGCTCGAACGTCATGACGCCCGGCCCGTCCTGCTCCAAGTGCGCGACGTAGAGACCGGGCGCGAGGCGCGTCGCGCCGTGTTCGGCCCATTCGCGGAGCAGTTCGTCCGGAGAGAGGCCGAGCTTCGCGCGCGCCGCCTCGGCCGGCAGAAGCGTCCCCGCGGCGAGAACCTTGTCGAGCGGTTCTCCGAACGCGGCCTCGAACGCCTCGCCGGCGCCGCCGAGCGGCAGCGCGGCGGCGTCCGGCGCGAGGGCGTGGCGCGCGGCCGCGCCGTGCTGCCGGTCGAAGAAACCGCCGCGCGCCAGTTCCGCGCCGGAAACGCGCTTGAGCCCCGACACGCGGACGCCCGCCGCCTCGAAGATGTCCCCGATCGCGGTGACGACCGCCTGCGACCCCATCGCGTGGGGTTTCACGTAGCCGAAGGAACGGTGTTTCATGCCGCGAAAAGAGCGGCAAGGCCTACTTGATCTGCTTGGCCTTGGCCATCGAGCGGGCCTCGACGGACTGGATCTCCGCGAAGCCCTGCGACGAGACGGGGTTGAGGCCCTTCTGCGCGTCCTCCATCGAGGCGTTCTCCTCGAAGTAGAGCGAGGCCTTGACGCCCGTGAGCGACTGGAAGAGGACGTTGCCCTTGTAGAGGCCGATCTTGACGACGCCCGTCGCGAGCTCCGCGAACGTGTCGACCGCGGCCCACGCGGCCTGCGAGGAGAGGTCGAAGTAGCGGCCGTCGTAGATCTGGTTGGCGAGGAAGCGCGAGAGATGCTCGAAGAGGTCCGTCGCGCGGCGGTCGAGGACCGCCTGGTAGACGTAGCGCAGGGCCTTGCCCAGCATCTCCATGCCGGGGGCCTCGTAGACGCCGCGGCTCTTGGTGCCGATGATGCGGTTCTCGAGCGCGTGCGAGAGGCCGAGGCCGTTGCGGCCGCCGATCTTGTTCGCTTCGACCATGAGGTCGAACGGCGAGAACTTCTTGCCGTTCAGGGCGACCGGGCGGCCCTTCTCGAACTTGATCGTCACGCTCTCGATCTTGTCGGGCGCCTTCATGGGCCAGCAGCCCATCGTCGTTTCGACGATCGTCATCGGCGTCTGCATGCTCTCCAGGTCCTCGGCCTCGTGCGAGAGGCCGGCGATGTTGCAGTCCGTCGAGTAGCGCTTCTTGCCGCCGGGGAAAGCGACGATGCCGTGCTTGGCCAGGTACTCGCACATCTGCGTGCGGCCGGGGAACTCCTTGAGGAGCGCCGCGTCGCGCCAGGGGGCGTAGACCTGCATCTCGGGCGCGAACTGGTTCGTGTAGCGCTCGAAGCGCATCTGGTCGTTGCCGCGGCCGGTGGCGCCGTGCACGAGCGTGTCGATGCCGTGGCGCTTCATCGCCTTGACGATTTCGCGCGTGGTGACCGCGCGGCCGATGCCGGTGCTGTTCCAGTAGCCGCCGTCGTAGGTCGCCTGCGCCTTGATCGCGGCGAAGCACGCCTCCGCCATGGGCTTGCGGACGTCGACGATGACCGTCTCCACCCCGCAGGGCTCCATCTTCCGGCGGACGTCGCGGATGTCCTTCTCGTCGGGCTGGCCGAGGTCCGCGGTGAAGCAGAGCACGTCGGCGCCGGCCTCGCGCAGGCGCGTGGCGATGGTTTTCGAATCGAGTCCGCCGGAGACGCAGATGCCGATCTTCCGGCCCTTCATGTCCTTCACGGTCAGTGCCATGGTGGAATCCTTGGGTTGGGTTGGTTGGAACGGCGCGGGAGTATAGCCCACGCGCGCGCGGATTTCAAGCGGGAAGCGCGCCGGACATTCCCCACTTTTTCGCGGATGCGGATGGAGCCCTTCGGGCAAGGGAGGCGGAGCCGACAATCCCGGGCCCGTGCGGTCGGGGCGCCCGCGCGGCGGTCTCGCGGCGCTCGTCGGTGCGGCGGCGTGTAGGCCGCCTGCACCTCCTCCCGCTCGCGATTCCCGCTCGCGATCCCATCCGCGCGGGCATCCCCTCCGCACGGACTCCGGTATTTTCGGCACCAAGCCATAGACGGCGATCCCGATTGTGGGGGGCACAGCGAGTGTGCGCCGCGTGGTGGATGGGATCGCGATGACGACGAGGCCGAAGCGGGAGTTACCCCGCGAGGCCGAGGAGGCGCGCGAGCCCGCCGCCACGCGGTGTGCGCGAGCGGCCCCACAATCGGGAACAGCGTGTCAGGAGCCGACGCCGCATGCGCCGCTTCCACTTGCAAACGCGCCCGGCACCCCGTGTTTGCGGGGCCGCGCATCGGTGCGCCGCCAAAAAGTGGGGAATGTCCAGGGAAGCGCGTCCCGGGAGGCGCGGGCTAGGTCCAGGCGGCGCGGTCGAGGGCGCGGCAGCCGAGCGCCTCCTGGATGTCCTCGGGCCGCAGCTCTTCGTGCCCTGCCAGGTCGGCGACCGTGCGCGCGACCTTGAGGATGCGGTCGTGCGCGCGCGGGCTGAACTTCATGTCGCGGATCGCGAAATTCATCACTTCGAGGCAGGCGGCGTCCATGCGGCACCATTTCTCGATGTCGCGGCGCTGCATCGCGGCGTTGCACATGGCGGCCGATCCGAAACGGACGGCCTGCGCGCCGCGCGCGGCGAGAACGCCCTCGCGCAGTTCGGCGGACGATGCGCCGGCCGGCAGGCTCTGCAGGCCGGCGAGGGGAACGGCGGGCACCTCCACGTGCAGGTCGATGCGGTCGAGCAGCGGCCCGGAAATCTTGGAGCGGTAGTTCTGCAGTTGCGTCCGCGTGCAGCGGCACGCGTGGTTCGGATCGCCGTAGTAGCCGCACGGGCACGGGTTCATCGCGGCGACGAGCATGAAGCGGCTCGGGAAGCGGGCGGAGCCGGCGGCGCGGGAGATGGTGACGAAGCCGTCCTCCATCGGCTGGCGGAGCACTTCGAGCGCCGAGCGGCTGAACTCCGGCAGCTCGTCGAGAAACAGCACGCCGTGGTGGGCGAGCGTGACCTCGCCGGGCGAAGGGTGCGCGCCGCCGCCGATGAGACCGACGTTGGACACGGTGTGGTGCGGCGAACGGAACGCGCGCTCGCGCAGGAGCCCCGAACCGGGCGGCAGCAACCCCGCCACGGAATGGATCTTCGTGGCCTCCAGCGCCTCGGCCCCCGTCATGGGCGGCAGGATCGTCGGAATGCGGCGCGCGAGCATGGACTTGCCGGTTCCGGGCGGACCGATCATCAGGATGTTGTGGCCGCCCGCGACGGCGATCTGGATCGCGCGCTTGGCCATTTCCTGCCCTTTGACCTCGGCGAAATCGGGACCGCCTTCGGGCGGTTCGGACGCGGCGGAACGGAGACCGCCGCGGACGGGACGGACGCCGCCGGCGCCGAGCACCGTCTCGAACGCTTCGCGCAACGTCTTCACGGGATACACGGCAAGGCCCTCCACGACGGCGGCCTCCGCCGCGTTCGCGGACGGAACGAGAATCGACGTCGCCCCGGCGTCCCGCAAGCTCGCGGCGAGGGGAAGAACGCCGCGGACGGGACGCACTTCGCCGTTCAGGGAAAGCTCACCGGCGATGGCGGTCTTTTCGGGGTCGAGGGGTTCGCCCGCGGACCGGCCGCGCGGGGAGAAAACGCCGTCCTCCCCGTCGGCGGCGAGCAGGATCGCCAACGCGATCGGCAGGTCGAAGTGGGAACCTTCCTTCTTGAGGTCCGCCGGGGCGAGATTCACGGTGATGCGGCCGCGGAACGGGTCGAAGCCCGAATTGGCCATCGCCGTCGCGACGCGGTCCCGGCTTTCCTTGACGGACGAATCCGGCAGCCCGACCACGACCGTCTGCGGATCGCCGGTGCGCGAAAGGTTCGCCTCGACGCAAACGGGGACGGCCTCGATCCCGCCGAGAGCGCCTGAAAGGAGCCGGGAGACCGAGGCCATCGGGTTTTGCGGGACGGAAACCGCCCGCTCCTACTGCTTGGTGTCGGACTGGACGCCGGTGAGCAGGTCGGCGGCGCCGCCGGTGATTTCGCGACCGGCCGGGTCGACGAGGCGCGCCGTCACGAAGATGAGCAGGTTGCGCTTGTCGCTCTGCTCGTACTTGTAGCGGAACAGGGCGCCGATCAGCGGGATGTCGCCGAGGATCGGGATCTTGTCCTCTTCCGTGAAGCGCTCCTCGCGGATCATGCCGCCCATGACGACCGTGCAGCCGTTGTAGATGTCAACGGAGGTCGCGAGCGAGCGGACCGGGAAGAACGGCTGCTCCATCGTGAGGTGGAAGCCCTCGCCCGAGCGGTAGTCGATCGGGTAGGTGTAGCCGTAGTCCTTCCACGACGGGTCGGAAACGACCGTCGGGGTGAGGTCGAGGCTGATGCGCGTGCCGTCGGACGAGACGCTCGGGGTCACCTGGAGGATGACGCCGACCTCGCGCGTGCTGAACTCCTGCGGTTCGACGGCCGGCAGCATCATGGAACCGCTGGACCCGTCCTGGAGGATGACCGTGTTGGAGTCGGACTCCTCGGGCCACTTGACCTCGTATTCGGTCGGGTAGACGTACTCGGTCACGGTCTTGATCGTCGCGGTGGTGCCGGTGCGGGCCGTCACCTTCGGCGCGGAGAGCATGTCCGTGTTCGAGCGGTTCGAAAGCGCGTGGAGCACGACCGAGAACTCCGGATTGGAGAGGATCGACGTGAAGGTCGCGATGTTGTCCATGATGCCCGAACCGTCGTTGACGCCGAGGCGGGTGTTCCGGTTGAGGTAGTTGAACCCGCGGTTGAAGTTGCCGGACTCGATCACGCCGCGGCGGCGGGACGCGACGGGCAGACCGCGGTCGTTCTTGTTCTCGACGAGCTCGTAGTCGTCGTTGAGAATCCACTCGAGGCCGAGCGAATTGAGATCGAGCTGGGAGACCTCGACGAAGCGGACCTCGATTTCGACCTGGAACGGCGTGACGTTGAGCGCGCCGAGGACCTGCTCCAGCGTGGCGAGGTTGTCGGGCGTGTTGCGGACGACGAGCTTGCCGATCGTGGGCATGTACTTGATGGAAGAACCGTCGGGCCACGCGACGCCGAGATCTCCGAAGAAGGTCTTCCAGTCGTCGTTCGCCTTGCGCTCGCCGCCGGAGAGCTGCCACGGGTCGTCGCTGCCGCCGCTGCCGCCGGCGCGGCTGCCGCCGATTTGGAGCTGGACCTCCTGGATGCTCGGCAGGACGCTGTACATGCGGTGCTGCATCTCCTCGGTTGTCGCGTTCTTCCGCATGATCATGACGATGTTGCCGTTGATGCGGTACTTGAGGCCGGACATCTCCATGATCGTGTCGAGCGCGGTCTTGAGGCTGATGTAGCGCAGCTTGATCGTGAGCGGGGGAATGCCCGCGTAGGAGCCGTCGCCCGCGCTTTCGCCACCGGCGCTCTCGCCCCAGAAGTCCTCCTCGCCGCCGGCCGCGGCGGCGGTGTCCGCGGCGCCGGTGTCGGGACCGACGTTGAGCATGAAGTTGATGCCCTTCTCTTCGGCCGCGGCCTCGGAGGTGTCGTTCTCGCGGGACAGGTCGCTCAGTTCGTTGATGACGTCGACGATGTTGGCCTGGCGGTACTCGATCGAGTCGAGCATGATCCGCTCCATCTTCTCGCGGATGCGGACTTCGTCCGTGGTCCGCTCGAGGCGCTTGTTCGCCTCGTTCGGATCGACGACCTGCGCTTCGACGCCAAGGCTCTTGAACTCGGTGCCGTAGTTGTTGCGGGCCGTCCAAGAGGCCGTGACGTTCTTGATCATGCCCTCGCGGGTCGCCCGGAATTCGTCGGCCGCGTAGCGGTGCTCGACGACGTGGATCTTGCGGAGCAGGTCGAGCGCGGGCTTGTAGTACGGGTCCTTCTTGAGGATTTCCTCGACGTGCATGCGGGCGTCGCGGTATTCGCCGGTCGCGTAGTGTTCGCGGGCCACCGACAGGCGCTTGGAGAAATCGTCGCGCTGCTTGCGGAAGTCGTCCTGGGCCCAACGGGGGACGCGGGGCGGCGGCGGCTCGACCGGCGGATGCTCCTGCAGGTCGCGGACCTTCTTGAGCAGGGACTCCAGCTTCGCCCAGATGGGCGACGTGGTGTCGATGTAGCCGCGGGCTTCGCGAATGCTCTTCTCGGCCTCTTCGTAGGACTTGAAGTCGGTCTGTTCCAGCGCCATGCGGTAGTAGGCCTCGGCAAGTCCCTCGTAGGCCTGCTGGCGGAGACCGTGCGTGGACTCCTTGTCCTGGAGGAATTCAAGCGCGTTCTGGAACTTCTCGATCGCCAGGCCCCAGCTGCCGTTCTGGACGGCGCGCTGTCCTTCTTCGAGGGATTCCCGGCCGTGCTGGTCGAACATCCGGCGGCGGATTTCCTCGAGCAGGGCAATCTCGGAGAGGCTCTTTTCGAGCGGATCGACTTCGGCGGCCGCGGCAGCGGGAGCGGTGTCGCCTTCGCCGTCGCCTTCGTCCTCGTCGAGGGTAAAGGGTTCGTCGTCCTCGTCCGTTTCGGTGTCGTCGAGACCGGCGTCCTCGTCGAGTTCGTCCAACGGATCCGCCTCTTCGATTCCGTCGTCTTCCTCGAGTTCGTCGAGATCGTCCTCGTCCTCGACGAATTCATCCCCATCCTCGTCATCGTCCTCGACGACTTCTTCGTCATCGTCTTCGACGACCTCCTCGTCATCGTCCTCGACGACTGCAAGGTCTTCGTCGTCCTCTTCGATGCCGTCCAGCGGATCGGCTTCTTCGACGTCTTCTTCGGCCTCGTCTTCGGCTTCTTCAACGTCTTCCTCGACGTCCTCTTCGGCCTCGTCCTCGGCTTCTTCGACGTCTTCCTCGACGTCCTCTTCGGCCTCGTCTTCGGCTTCTTCGACATCTTCCTCGACGTCCTCTTCGGCCTCGTCTTCGGCTTCTTCGACATCTTCCTCGACGTCTTCCTCGGCCTCGTCTTCGGCTTCTTCGACATCTTCTTCTACGTCTTCCTCGGCCTCGTCTTCGGCTTCTTCGACATCTTCTTCGACGTCTTCCTCGGCCTCGTCTTCGGCTTCTTCGACATCTTCTTCGACGTCTTCCTCGGCCTCGTCTTCGGCTTCTTCGACATCTTCTTCGACGTCCTCCTCGGCCTCGTCTTCGGCTTCTTCGACATCTTCTTCGACGTCTTCCTCAGCCTCGTCTTCGGCTTCTTCGACATCTTCTTCGACGTCTTCCTCAGCCTCGTCTTCTTCGACGTATTCCTCGGCCTCGTCCTCGTCTTCCTCGGCCTCGTCCTCGTCGTCGACGTAATCGTCCTCGTCGGCGTCTTCGTCGTCGACATACTCTTCCTCGTCCGCATCGACATCGGCGAGGACGTCCATCGAATCGACGTCCTGCCGCACGTTGAAGACGGCCTTGGGCGGTTTGGCCTGGGAAACGGCTGCAAAGAGGGCGAACAGCAGCACGGTGCAAAGGCCGAGGGTTTGCTTGGTATTCATGCGATGCTCCTTGGAGGAAATGGCGGATGGGATTCTAACCGATTTTCCGGAAAAAGGCGAGAACTATTCTTTGGGGACCGTCCACGAACGGCCGGAGGACTTCTGGGTGACGTCGGCCGTGCCGGCTTTCTGGTCGATGCCGTCGAGGACGAACGTCTCCCCTTCGAACTCGAAGGACCCGCCGCGTTCGGCGGTGTAAACGGTCCGTTCGGCGTCCTTGAGGCAGACGAACGAAACGACGAACATGCCGTTGATGGGCGGTTCGCCCTCCTTGAGGACGAGCTTGTCCTTGTCCTTGACGAGGGTGACGGTGGCGAGCCGCATCTTGCGCGGCTTGGAAAGCCCTTTCACCTTGACCTCCTCCTCCTTGACGGAGAAATCGGAAAGGACGTAGCCGGTCTTGCCGAGGGTTTGGCCCTTGAGCAGCATGTAGCTTTGGTTGCCGCGGTTGAACTGGAACCGGACCTTGTTGTTGCTTTCGGTGTGGCTCTTGAGCACGAACGGGAACTTCCGGACCTCGATGCCGGAAACGCGGAGGAAGTCGAACTTGGGCGGGTGGGACGCCGCTTCGGCCGGATCGGTCTTGGCCTGGTATTCCTCGAGGTTCGTGAAGCCGTCGGCGTCCATGTCGCCCTCGGCGTCGGTGGGATCGCGGGGATTGAGTCCGAGGGCTGTCTCGACCGCGTCGGGAATGCCGTCGCCGTCGGAATCCCAGTCCTCGGACACTTCGCCGGTGGGCTGTTCGGCGCGGCAGTAGGGACACGAATCGGCGTCGAGGCGGATCGGGCGGCGGCACTGGACGCAATAGACGCGCTCGGCGGCGACGAGGAACGTCCCTCCGGTCGGCATCTGGTAGGGGACCTCGAGCATTTCGTTCGCCGCGGAGAACGCGAAATCGGAAATCTTTTCGGCGCGGGGGTTGTCGGGCCGCATGCGCTTGAGGTCGTCCTGGAAGACGCGGCGGCGGGCGTTGGCGTCGGACGTGCCGGAAATGAGCGCGACGAGCGATCCGACGAGCAGGAGAAGCGACGCGACGACGAGGATCTTGTCGTAGTGCTGCTTCAGGAAGTTGGCGTTTTGCTTGCGGGCCATGGCTATTCCTCCTCCTCCTCGGCTTCGTCCGGGCCGACGGCGGGGCCGGCGGCGGAAACGGGCGCGAAGACGTCCACGAAGAGCGTGACCTGGACGGGCGTTTCGAACAGGGGGCCGGAAACGAGGCGCGCGGTGCGGGGCGCGGGCTTTTCGAGAATGCCTCCCTCGGTCTTGGGCGGCGCGGCCTCTTCCTTGGCCGGATCGGGGGCGGCCGGAACGACGACGTCCTGGCCCGTCTTCTCGATCGAGAGGCCCGACACCATCGCGAAGGGGTGCATGGCGTCGATCGCGTTGATCGCGGCGACGAGACCCTCCTGGCGCGTCGAGAAGAGGAAGCCGAGCCGTTCGCAGGACATGGGAACGGACGGATCGGGCTCGAACCGGGGCGACGGGACGGCGATCGTCTTGGGCGCGGAAGAAGCGCCGCCGCCGGGAGCGCCGGCGCTTCCGCGTCCGCGGCCGCGGCCGCGGACGGGCGCGGAAGAGAAGTCGCCCGACTCGCGCGATCCGGCGAGGTCGAACAATTCGCGGCCGACGGCGTCGACGTGGTTCACGCCGGACGCGTAGAGGATGCGGACGAGACGGTCGACGAGGCGGAGCTGGCGCAGCAGGCGCGGGACGTATTCCTCGCGCTCCGGGAGCTTGTCCTGCATGTAGTGGTCGAAACCGAACGACGCCTCCGCGTCGACGACGGGAACTTCGGCGGCGTTGAGCGGCGCGTCGGCGACCAGCGCCTGGACGGTTTCGCGGCACACGCGGCCGAAGTCGCCGCGCGTGACCGAATCGTCGACCGCGATTCCGTCGCGGAAGACGCCGCGCGAGAGGTCGGCCACCCAGGTCCGGGCGAGCAGGAGATTCGTCTGGAAAGTCTCGACGTTGGCGTCGCTCGGGAAGACGGGCTCGCGGTACATGCGGGCGAGGCCGGACTTGGCGGAGTCCATCTCCCTTTCGGCGTCGGCCGCGGCGCTCCAGCTCGAATAGGTCAGGAAGCCGGCCCCGAGGACGAGGACGGCGGACACGGCGCCGCCGGCCGCGAGAATGGTCTGTTGCTTGTTCATTCGGCGTCCTCCTCTCCGGATTCGTCCGCGGCGGGGGTCTCGCCGTCCGGCTCCTCGGCGTCGGGTTCGCCTTCTTCCGCGGCGTCCGGCCGCCCGGGCGCGGGCGCCCACGCGGAGGAAAAGACGCCGAGCGGGCGCGCGAGGTAGACGGTCAGCGGGATTTCGACGAGATTTTCGTTGTCGACCAGGCGGCCTTCCTTTTCGACCTTGCTTCGGAAGCCCTTGCGCGGCTCCTTGGCGAAGAGCGGGGACTTGAGCAGTTTCGAGAGGAGGATTTCGCCGGCGGACTGGCGCTTTCCGGCCGCGGACTTGGCGCTGGAGAGGCTGTTGAGCTCTTCGGTGAAGCCGCGCACCACCAGGTGCATGGCCGGCGGCGTCTCGCCGCGGCCGTCCGCGTTCGCGAACGAGATCCGCTGCACCATCGTGTCGGGCAGCATCGCCGCGCGGACCGCGTCGAGAACCTCGGCGTAGCCGTTGCGGGAAGACGCGACGGAAACCAGGTAGTCCTGCGAGGCGACCGCGGCGGCGACTTCGCCCTGGAGCCCGGAAATCTGCGACTTGAGGGCGTTGAGGCGCTTGACCTGGCGCTCGGCCGTTTTCGCGTTCTCCTCGAACATCGCGCGCTTGTTGTTCGCGGACAGGATCCAGCACAGGAGCGTGAGGACGACACCCGCGACGGCGACGCCGAAAAACGGCAGGCGGCGGCGGAAACGCCGCTCCTCGACGATGTCGCCGGGAAGCAGGTTGATCTCGACCGGGCACTTGGCCGCGGCGCGGAGCGCGAGACCGACGGACGGCGCGAGCGAGAGCAGCAGGGCGTCGGAAACCTGGAGTCCGGGCGCGACGGCGACGTTGGCGAGCGGGTTGAAATGGGTGGCCGGGACGCCGAGCTTCTCCTGGAAGAACGTGTCCAGGTGCCGGAGCATCGAGGAGCCGCCGGTGAGCAGCACGCGGTCCGGCGCCGAGCCGCCCTGCTGGCTGCGGTAGAAGTTGATCGAGCGGTTGACCTCGGAATGCAGGCGCGTGGCGACGTTGCGGACGAGCTTGCTGGCGCGGTCCGCCGTCTCGTCGTCCGGCACGCCGTAGGTGCCGCCGAGCGCCACGAAACCGACCTGCTTCTTGTACTGTTCGGCTTCCGGAACCTCCGCCCCGAGGCCGCGCGCGATTTCCTGCGTCACGGCGTTGCCCGCGACCGGAATCGTGCGCATGAAGACCTTGGAACCTTCGACGAAGACGAGGTTGGTCGCCTTGGCGCCCACGTCGAGCACGAGCGTGCAGCCGCCGTCGTCCGGCTCGTTGTAGCGGACCGCGTTGTAGAGCGCGAGGGGGGCCGCGTCCACGAGCTCGAGGCGGGAACCCGCGCCGGCGGCGAGCGCCGCCGCGTCGAACGCGGTGTCGCTTTTGGCCGCGACGATGAGCGTTTCCAGGTCGCCGCTGTCGCCGATGCCCAGCGACTGGTAGTCCCAGACGACCTGGTCGAGCGGGAACGGCAGGCCTTCGGCGGCCTCGGCGGCGACGAGCTGGTCCGCCATGTCGCCCGACGCGGCGGGGATCTTGACGGTCCGGACGAAGATCTGCTGGCCGGGGACCATCAGGTAGAGCGGGGCCGGCTGGATCCCGTTCTCGCGCATGAGGTCGCGGACCTGCGGCCCGAGCGTCGCCAGCGAAGGCGGCGCCGCGTCCGGCGCCAGGGGATCGAGCGGCGCCTGCGCGGCGCGCAGAAGCGTCAGCGGCGAGGATCCCTTCAGGGAAAACTCGCACAGGAGGATGCGGCTGGCCCCGACGTCCAGGGTCAGGATTCGGTCTTTGGAGAACACGCTAGTGGCTTTCTTCGTAGTTGTCGTTGTCCTGCAGCTGGAACGGCGACTTCATGCGGTCGATCAGGTAGCCGTCCCGCTGTTGCACGCGCGGCGAATTGACGATTTTCGGGTTTTCCCACCACTTTTCGGCGTTTTTCAGGATTCCCTCGCCGTCCGACTTCGAATCGACCTCTTCGCCGCCCACGGTGATTTTCGCCGCGACGCCGATGGGCTTGCCGTAGCGCTGCAGGGCGGCCGGCTGGAGGACGGCGCCGACCTTGTGGTCCTTCCCGCGCGCGATGTCCGAATAGGAAGTCGTGAGCGTGAAGAAGCTCATCTGGCGCTCGCCCTTCTTCTCGTCCGCCTTCGGGTTCTGGAGCATCACGTAGAAGGTGACGGCCATGTCGTCCACCCAATCGGGCGTCGTCGAGAACGTGAGGTCGATCACGCCCCAGATCTTGTGGTGCGTGCCCGACACGACGGACGGGGATTTCTGTTCCAGGTTGCGGACCGGCGTGATCATCGTCGCCTGGACTTCGCCGGGGTTGGTTCCGGGAGGGCCTTTTTCCTTGCCGCCCTGCTGCGCGGAGCCGGGAATGGCGGACAGGACGAGCGCCGCCGCGGCGAGCGGCAGCAGGCGTTTTGCGGGGAACGTTTGCATGGTCGTGGATTCCTTTCGCGGGGGAAGGAGGCGGGGAGGTGCTCCGCCCATGGGGGCGGGGTCGGTTCAATAGTAGCCTAAACGCCGACGCAATTCAAGCGGAAATTTCCGCCCCGGAACGCGCGATTCCGGAAGCCGGCGCCCGCGCCGGACGGGGCTAGAAAACGAAGCCGCCGCCCACGTGGAAATAGGCGCCGGAGAAGTCGAGACGGCCGATGCGGCGCCCGCAGTACTCGACATCCGGCTTTTCCAGGTCGAACTGGTAGCCGCCGCCGACGGACAGGTAGCCGTTTCCGGAGGAAAACTCGAGCTGGAGGGCGGCCACGGCGAAGGACGTGTCGTCCACGTCGAGGTACCGCTCGGGGTTCCAGTAGAGGTCCCGCTTGTCGCCCTTGCGGTGGCGGCGGTGGTCGTAGTCGTCCCGCCAGTCCTCGACGTCCGTCGCGACGTAGCGGGCGCCGGCTTCGGCGCGGACGGCGAACGAGTCCCCGAGCGGGCACCGCAGCAGGAGAGAGGCGCCGACGGGGACGGCCGTGACGTCGGACTCGACTTCGCCCCACGGGTCGTCCCACAGCAGCTCGGCGCCCTGTCCGCCGAATCCGGCCCAGAGGCCCAGGTACCGGTTCGGCTCCCAGACCGTCAGGCCCAGGTCGCCGAACGCGGCGGACGAATCCTTCCAGTCGTCGGCGTCGAAGAAGACACCGCCGAGTTTGATTTCGAAACCCCAGAAGACGGCGTCGCGGCCGTCGGCGGCTTCGGGCGCCGGGGCGGGGGCGGGAGCGGGGGCGGCGTCCGCGGCGCGGGCGGACGCCGCGCACGCGAGGAGCAGGAGGCAGGGAAGGATTCTTTTCATGGCGGATTGTGGGTTGTCGGGTGGAAAACGGAAAGGCGGCGTCACGCCGCCTTGCGGCGGGGCAGCGCGATCGCGACGAGGACGGCTACGAGCAGGATGGCCTGGTAGTAGAGGCGCCCGATGAGCGGAAACGCGCCGATCTGGACCCCCGCGCCGGCGGCGAGCGAAACGGCCATCAGCAGCTGCGCGCCGTAGGGGATGACGCCCTGCAGGATGCACGAGCCGGTGTCGAGCACGCTCGCCACGCGCTCGGGCTTCGCGCCGAAGCGGTCCGCGAGCGACTTGGCGACGGGACCCGCGACGATGATCGCGACGGTGTTGTTGGCCGTGAAGAGGTTCACCGCGAAGACGAGCAGCAGCACGCCCAGCTCGCAGCCGCGCGCGCCGCGCACGGCCGCGCCGATCTTCGCCATGAGCCAGTCGATGCCGCCGTTGTGGCGGATCATGCCGAGCAGGCCGCCGGCGAGGAGCGCCACGATGAGCGTCTCGCTCATGCCGAGCGTGCCCTTGCCGACCAGGTCGAGCGCGCCCCAGAAGTCGGTCCACTTGAACGCGATGCCGAGCACGGCGGAGAGGAGAGTGCCGCCGAAGAGCAGCGCCATGACGTTCATGCCCAGGAGGGCGAGGAGGAGCACGAGCGCGTAGGGCGTCACGAGGACGCACTCGCGCCAGCCCACGGCGGGGCCGGCGAGCTCGGCGGTGCCGCGGCCGAGCGCGGCGTAGAGCAGCAACGCGGCGAGCGCGGCCGGCAGCGCGATGCGGATGTTGGCGAGGAACTTGGCGCGCATCTCGATGCCCTGTGTGCGCGTCGCGGCGATCGTCGTGTCGGAGATGAGCGAGAGGTTGTCGCCGAACATCGCGCCGCCGACGACCGCGCCGACCATCAGGGCCGGGTCGGCGCCCAGCGGCTTGACGAGCCCCGCGGCGATCGGGACGAGCGCCGCGATCGTGCCGCAGCTCGTGCCGATGGCGAGGGAGACGAGGGAGGAGACGAGGAACATGCCCGCGAGCATGAAGCGCGCGGGGACGACCGCCTGCGCGATGGCGACCGCGGCGTCCACGGCGCCGGAGCCCTTCGCGATCGTCGCGAAGGAGCCGGCGAGGATGAACACCATGCACATGATCATGATGTTCGGCTCGCCCATCGAGGCGGCGTAGACGTCGATCTTCTTCTCGAGCGAATGCGGGCGGCCGAGGAAGAGCGCCGCCGCGGAGGCGACGACGAACGCGATCGGCATCGGGACCCGGTAGAAGTCGCCCGCCTGCAGCGAAAGGCCGAGGTAGAAGGCGACGAAGACGAGGAACGGAAGCAACGCGCGGCCGTTGGGCCGGGGGGCGGGGGATTCGGTGTTCATGGGGGCGGGATTATCGCACGGACGCCCCCGCAAGGCAAGCCCCGCGCCGCGGGGGCGCGCGCGGCTAGAGCGGCTGGAGAGCCGCGAGGATCTCGGGGAGCGATGCGGCGGACGGGACGTCCGGGCGTTCCGCCCGCGCGGCGGAGTCGGCCTGCAGCCACAGGCCGCGCATGCCCGCGGCGGCCGCGCCAAGGGCGTCCTTGCGGAGATTGTCGCCGGCGAAGAGGATCTCGTCCGGGGCGCAGCGGGCCTTTTCGGCGACGAGGTCGAAGAAGGCGGGGTGCGGCTTCTCGACGCCGGCCTCCTCGCTCGTGGCGACGAAGTCGACGAGATCCAGCAGGCCGAGCGTCTCCAGCTTCCGGAACTGTTCGATCGCGCTCATGTCGGTTCCGACGCCGACGCGGAGCCCGCGCGCGTGACAGGCGCGGAGGACGTCGGCCGCGCCGGGAGCGGGCCGGATTCGCGCGAAGAGCTCCTTCCAGTAGAGATCCGTCCATTCGAGCGAAAGCCGCAACGGCAAGGCGCGGGCCTCGAGGATGCGCGCGAAGCGGGCGGCGCGGCTGTGGTAGCCGGGGTTGTCGGGGCCGACCCGCTCCTTCTGCGCGCGAAGCGACGCGGCGACCTCGGCGAGGAACGCGTCCTCGGAAATGCCGAGGGCCGGCGCGGCGACGGCCGCCAGCGCGCGCAGGGCGGCGGCGTTGGGCGCCGCGCCGCCGTCGAATGCATAGAGCGTGTCGTCCAGGTCGAAGACCGCGGCGCGGACGCCGTCGAGGAAGCCGGGGGGGATCATGGCGCGGGGAAGCGGTGGGCGGAGGAGGAGAGCCACAGGTCGAGCAGCGCGAACGCGGCGGCGCTTTCGACGAGCGGGACGGCGCGCGGAACGACGCACGGGTCGTGGCGGCCGGGGACGCGGATCGGGGCGGGTTCGTTCGTCGCGAGATCGACCGTTGTCTGCTCGCGCGGGATGGAAGGGGTCGGCTTGAACGCGAGGCGCGCGACGACCGGCAGCCCGGTCGTGATGCCGCCTTCGGCGCCGCCTGCGCGGTTGGTGGCGCGGCCGGCGTGGAGCGGGTCGCCGTCGGGCGAGGGCGTCGGGCGGTCGTTGTTCTCCGAACCGCGGCGGCGGGCGCAGGCGAAGCCGTCGCCGAACTCGATCCCGCGAACGGCGGGAAGCGAGAGCAGCATCGCGCCGAGGCGCGTTTCGACGCGGTCGAAGAACGGCGCGCCGAGGCCGGCGGGGAGGCCGGCGGCGCGCACCTCCACGATGCCGCCGACGCTGTCGCCGTCCGCACGGGCGGCCTCGATCGCGGCGACCATCGCGGCGGCGGCGGCGTCCGAGAGCGCGGGGAGCGGCTTGTCCGAAAGGTCGGGGAACGGCGACAGGGGGTCCGTTGGCGTCGGGTCGGCGACGCCGCCGATTTCGGCGACGCGGGCGCGGACGGACACGCCGCGGGCGGCGAGCCACTGCAGCGCGAGCGCGCCGGCGAAGCAGAGCGCCGCGGTGACGCGGGCGGAGAAATGCCCGCCGCCGCGCGGGTCGTTCGCGCCCGCGTAGCGGAGGCGGCCCGTGAGGTCGGCGTGGCCGGGGCGGGGCGTGCGGGCGAGCGCGGCGTAGTCCTGCGAGCGCGTGTCGGCGTTGCGGATCAGGGCGGCGAGGGGCGTGCCGGTCGTGCGGCCCTCGAAGACGCCGGAGAGGATTTCGGGCGCGTCCGTCTCCGTGCGGGCGGTGCTCCAAGGGCCGCCGCGGCCGGGCGCGCGGCGCGCCATGTGGCGGGCGAGGGCGCCGAGGTCGACGGGCAGGCCGGGCGGAGGGGCGTCGAGGACGCACCCGACGGCCGGGCCGTGGGATTCGCCGAAGAGCGACAGGCGGAGCATGGTTCCGTAGGAGGAGGTCATGGGCGCGGATTCTAGGGGAAACGCGCGCCCCGGGCAAGCGCAAAAACGCCGGCCGGCGTCGCGCGGAGGGCGAGGCGCAGGTTGTCGTCCGCCACGAGGAAGCGCATGGGTTCCGCGCCCGGGGCGAGCGGCGGGAGCGCGGCTTCGGCGCGGGCGGGGACGTCCGGCGCGCCGGGGCGGACGGACACGAAGCAGCGGCGCCGCGTCGCGTCGAGCCGGATGTCGATCTGGTGCCCCGGTGCGCGGCAGACAAGCAGGCGGAAGCCGCCCGGACGGGCCTCCACGCCCCGAGAGAACGCCTGCGCGAGGCCGGATGCGACTACGCGAGCCGACGGCCGCAGCGGATCGGGCGCGACCGTTTCGTCCGGCCGGAAAAAGAGCTCGCCCCAACGGTCCGCCAGCCGGACCGCCCCACGCCGGAGCGGTCGTGCGAGCTTGCGCGCCGGCGACTCGCCGCCGCGGAAAACGAACCGGATGGCGAGGCGCTTCAACCACCCGCAGACGACATCGAGCCCGTCGAGAAGCCAGACGAACGGCTTGGCGAGAAACTTCAGCGGGACGACGACGTATGCATGGAACGACCGTCGGAGGAATTTTCCGAGTCGCGCTTTCACGAAACCTCCCGCACGCCGGCGGCCGATTTGAGTTCAAGGAAGGGACAGCGGTCGAACAACGACTCGGCACGCCGCCGCACGCGCTTCGGCAACCGTCGTGCCGCGCGCTTGACGAACGCATCTCCGCCGAGGGCGGATGCATCAGCAGCGCCCGCAGCGAACCGGCACGCACAGGGCGTCCCTTTTCGTCCGTCTCGACGACATCGTCGAATTTCGTTGGCGCAATTCCGACAGAGCAATCTGGCACCTTTCCTTCGATTGTCTCCGCGCAGACCGCCGCGGCCTGCTCCCAGGTCGAATCCTTTGCGCCGTACACGCGCGAAACGAGCGCCCGGAGCCCTGTTTGCGCGAGCGCATCGCCCTGGCAGCCCGCCCCGTATCCGGTCCACTTCGAATCCTCCGCCCGCTCCACGACCGCCGCGCGCACGGGATTGAGGTGGATATACCCAGCCACGGTCGTCATCGCGCGGAAGGATCCCTCCAGCAGGACGCTCTTGAAGCGGCCCTCCCAGATTGTGCCCGTATTGTCGTGGCGGCGGTTGTAGTCCTGCGTGTAGGCCTCCTTGAACGTCTTGCAGAACTGCGATAGGTCGTACATTCGCGCGCGCATCCGTGCCTTCTCGTCCTCTACACGGGTCTCCTGGTGCCGCTTCGCCCAACGCTCCCACTTCCTGAGTACCGCGTTGAACTTGGCGGGCCCGTAGAGCGCCAGCATGCGCGTTTCCAGCTCCTTGTCCGGCACCTCGCGCTTGCGCGGAACGCGCACGAGCAGATGGAAGTGGTTGCTCATCACGGCGTACGTGTACACCTGCACGCCCG
>CADBEF010000049.1 GCA_902793555.1 uncultured bacterium
CATCGCCGGCCCGCTCCTCACGACGCCCGGCGCCGACTTCGACGACGACCGCGCGCTCGCCCAGGCGGCCGGCTACCACGTCACGCCGCAAGCCCGGCGACCGGGCGCGGCGGCAGAGTCCTGCTGATCGCTCTCGCCGCCTCGGCGCGAGCATCGTGGCGAGCGAGGGGCGCGAAGCGAAGCGACTTGATTTTACTCCTATTCGCCCGATTCGCCCCTATTCCGGGCCAGGCGGGTTCGGCTATACTGGACGCCATCCGGTGCGGTTGCCGTCCTGGCGCGGAACCGCCCGGCCCGAACGCCCTTCCAACGAGGAACCTCCCGTGAACGCCCTCCCGAGCAAATCCGCAACCCGCGCCGTCGCGGCCTGCCTCGCCGCCGCCGCCGTGTCCGCCGCCGCCGCGGACTTCGACTACCGCGTCGAATACGTCAAGTCCACGCACGGCAGCTGCGTGAAGACCGACCTCGTGCCGCAGCCCGGGACGACGTTCCGGATGGACGTCCGCTTCGACGGCCCGTTCAACCAGATCTTCGGCGGGAAGTTCGACCACGCGAAGAACACGACGGTCTTCTTCGGCCAGGAGGACGCGCAGGACGCGGAGGGCTTCCGCGACCTCTTCCAGCTCGCGCTCGGCGGGCACGAGGCGCAGGCCTACCAGACGTTCGCGAGCCTGGGCCGCAAGAGTCGCGAGAAGTGGATCCACTGCAGCCTCCAGGAGGTGAACGACTCCGCCATCGGAACCCGCGTGTCGATCGTCTACGACGGCCGTCACGTCACCTGGGGCAGCTTCGACATGAAGCTCGAGGGCGAGCGCACCGCGGCCGGCAAGGTCCCGGTTTCGTTCTTCGGGATGACCTGCGACGACGGGTCGGTGAAGTCCTACGCCTGCTACGACCTCGCGCTCTACGGGGCGGCGTTCTACCGGGACGGAAAGCCGCTCGCGCGCTTCGTCCCGGTCGTGAAGGACGGCGTCGCCGGCCTCTACGAGGCGGTTTCGGGGAAGTTCTACGCGAGCGCGACGGACGTGCCGCTCGAGGCGGGGCCGCGCTACGAGAAGAAGGAGCCCGCGAACGCCGCCGGGGCCGGCCGAGCGCCGGGCGGGCCGGCCTCCGACTTTTCGGTCCCGATCTTCGAGGACGACTTCTCCGAGCCCAAGGTCTTCGCCGAGCGCTGGAGCTTCCGCGGGCACGCGCAGAAGGACATCGAGGTGAAGGACGGCGCGGTGCGCATCCCGAGCGGCGGCACCGGCGACGGCATCCAGTGGAAGGGAGAGCTCCCGGACGAGTTCGCGGCCGAGGCCGAGATCGCGGTCTACCCCGCGTGGAGCGAGATCAAGGACCCGAAGGACGGCGACTACCACTGGGCGGTCATGACCGGCGACTACGGAACGTTCGGCGTCCGCAGCGACGGCTACGGGGTGACCCTCTACCAGCCGGTGGCCGACCAGCCGACGCGCAGCGCCTACCCCTGGATCGCCAACTTCAAGGAGGGCGAGCCGGTCACGGTCCGCTTCGAGCGCCGCAAGATCGGCGAGACGATGATGGGCTACGCCTTCTTCCTCAACGGCGTCCTGGGCAACTACTACACGGCGCCCACGCCGAGGAAGACCGTCGGCTTCGACGGCGTCGCGCACTGGGCCCCGCTCGGCATCGAGAACTTCAAGTGCCCCTTCGAGGTGCGCCGCGTCACGATCTACGCGCTCAAGGGCGAGGATAGCCCGAACCTGATCTCGAACTCCGGCTTCGAGTTCGACGGCGACGGCGTGCCGCTGCACTACTGCAACCGCAATTCCTGCGAGATGTCGAAGGTCTCGATCGAGGACTACAAAGAGAAGTACCTCAAGTGCTTCATGGTCGACACGGCCGAGAGGCACTCCGGGAAGCAGTCGCTCCGGCTGCGCATCGGGCCGTTCGTCCGCAGCTTCGACTTCTTCGCCTGGAACACGCCCACGCAGAAGGGCCGCAGCGCGGTCCTCTCCTTCTGGGCGAAGGCGTCCGAGCCCGGCGTCCAGTTCAAGGCGAAGCTCTCCGACAACGCCCGGATCGTGGACCTCACGACCGAATGGACGCGCTACGAGGTCACGACGACCAACCTGCCCGCGCCCGGCATCTTCAGCCCCGTCTGGTTCGACGTCCCCGGTCTTCGCGACCGCACGACCGAGGCCTCGATCTGGCTCGACGACCTGCAGCTCGAGATGGTCGACCCGCCGGCCGGCGGCTTCGACCCCGCGAAGACCTACGCGACGCCGTACAAGCCGAAGTCCGGCGACGCGGAGAACTTCGCGCTCGGAAAGCCCACGCCCCACGCCAAACCCGAGCGCACGGCGCCGCTCACGCCCGCCGAGAACGCGCTCTGCGGCTATCCGCTCCCGCCCGAGGGGCTCCTCCTCGGCCACTACGACTTCTACATGAACGAGAAGACCGCCGACTTCCGCGCGTGGGACGGCAAGGGCGGCTTCGAGCAGGTCTCGATCGACATCTCCGGGATGCCCTGCGGCACCAACGCGGTGACGGTCCGCGCGCTCGGCCGCGAGTGGAAGGCCGAGGTCCGCAAGCTGCCCTTCAAGAAGGGCGCGACGCAGATCAACCAGTGGTCCCGCACGCTCGTCCACGACGGCGAGAAGGTGTTCATGAGCTCGCCGTGCCTCATCGGCCGCGAGAACGGGCCGATGGACGACGGCACCTCGCGTCCGGTCGACATCCTCGCCGACGCCGGGTTCAAGTACCTGAACCTGCAGAACAACCTCAACGTCCGCGACATCGAGATGAACCGCAAGACGCTCGCGTACGCGGCACAGAAAGGCATGAAGTTCACGATCTGGACCGGCGAGGGCCAGACCCTCGACGACGTGGGCGAGATCCGGCGGTGGGAGGACAACTCCGTGACCGACTGGTCGCGCCAGAAGATGTACGGCATGCTCGACAGCCCGAACGTGATCAACTGGCTCGTCCTCGACGAGCCCGAGTACCGCAACGCCGACGACTGCAAGGCGTTCATGAAGCGGACGAAGGCCCTCTTCCCCTACAACCCCGTGCAGATGAACAACTGCTGGCTCGGCATCTCCGGGCGCTTCGCGGGGCTCCCGACCGACATCCTGATGGTCGACTACTACCTGACCGTCGACGGCACCACGCTCGACATGGTCGTCTCGAAGGTCGACGTCCTGCGCTCCATCGCGCCCGGCAAGCCCTGCTGGTACTTCATGGAGAGCGAGAACTCGCTCCATCCGCGGATCCCGACCTACAAGGAGCAGGTCGCGCAGTGCTGGGGCTCCGTCGCCGCCGGCGCGACGGGCCTCTCCTGGTTCGTCAACATGCCGACCTCGCGCTGCTGCTACGACGCGCTCGTCGACATCAACCGCGAGCTGCTGGACAACGTCGACTTCCTCTGCTCCGACGAGCTCTGCGGCGGCGCCATCGCGAGCGAGACCGAGAACTACGTCCGCTGCCTCACGCGCCGGCACGGGAGCGAGCGCCGCATCTACACGGCCAACGTCAACCCGCACCCGAACGCCCGGGTCTCGTTCCGCCTCCCCGACGACGTCCCGCAGGACGCCACGGTCGAGGTCCTCTACGAGAACCGCACCCTCCAGGCGAAGGGCGGCGTCTTCTCCGACGCCTTCGACGGTTTCTCCCGGCACGTCTACCGGATCCAGTAGCCGCCCCTTGCGGCGGCGCGCCACCGCGAGCAGGCGCGGCGTCCGTCCGTGTGGCGGGGTGTGGACCCCGCCACGCGGACGGGTTGGGTTCTTTACCTGTTTTTGCCCGATTTGAACCTACTCGCACGCTGGGGCGCGGGGGTATGATACGGGGCGTCGGCACCGCCACGGCCTTCGTCGGAGGCGCCCGGAAGAACCGGCCGACGACAACCCCGTCCCGGACAAGGAGACGCCCATGAACCGCATTGCCAGGAAAACCGCCGCACTCGCTTTCGCGGCCGCCGCCGCGCTCTTCGCCGCCCCCGCCGGGGCGGCGACGGACGTCACATGGACCGCCACGCCGCTGACCGCGAGCAGCACGTCGATCCGCACGGACGGAACGCTCAAGTACGCCTACGCCCGTGGAAACTACACGGCCAACGGCGTCGCGTTCACCGGTGTCGGCGACAAAATCGTCAATACGGCGGACTGCGTCGTCTGGGAAGCCTCAGGCGGGGCTGGAACCTCCGGTGCGACCGCTCCCGACGATACGGACGCTGGTGGCTATAAGGATTTGCTGGAGCATCCTTGGTGGGCGAGTGCCAAGGGCCGGAAGGTCCAGCTCAAGAACCTTGAGGCCGGGAAGACATATCTTCTCCAGATCGTTGCGTTCCGCCAGGATTATACCACGCAGACCGCGACGGCTCCGGACGGAGTGGCCATCATCCATTACGGCGGAACGGACTGGGAATACGGCGGTTCGCTGATCTGCCAGTTCACCGCCGAAGCCACGACGGAGGAGTTCACGATCTCGTACAGCGGCCAGGCTTTGATCAACGCCATCCAGGTGCGCGAGCTTCCGCCGGACGAACCGGCGGAGAAGCCAGCGGTCATTACCGTCAAGTAAAGGCCTTACTTCAATGCCCGATCCCGTCGCATCCGAGGTCCGTGCGCTTCCGTACGGAGCGGAGGAAGGCGGCGAGTTCCGCTATCCGTGGGAGCATCCGCGGCTGGTCGAGGTCCAGCTGGTGGACGACACGGACCGGCACGACGACCTGTATTTCGAGAAGGAGCGCCTTCTCTCCCGCTGCGAGAGGCCGTTCGACGCGACCGGGCCGGCGCTCTTCCTCGAGGATTCGCTCGGCGGGGAGGGCGTCGCCTTCTTCCGCGAGCTGGACGCGCGGCAGATATTTCAACAATAGAAAAATAATTATTGCGTTTGTAGTAAAATAATGATAGTCTCCGTTGCGTCGAAAGGGAAAGGAACGCCTGCCATGCTGGAATCCGAGCTTCGGGAGATCATCCGGAAACAACACGAGGAGATGTCGCGGAAGAAGACGCTTCCGCGCGACGCGCTCGCGTCCCTTCGCACGGTTGCGCAGTTCGCGACGATCGCGACGGGCATCCGGCGGTGCGGAAAGAGCACGCTCCTGCACCAGTGGGCGGAGGCGCAGCGGAGGCCGACGCTCTCGCTCCTGTTCGACGACCTTCGGATGGCGTCGTTCTCGGCCGGCGACTTCGCGACGCTGGACCGGATCGTCGAGGCGGAGAAGCCGGCGAACCTCGTGTTCGACGAGATCCAGCTCGTCGACGGATGGGAGCGCTACGTGAAGCAGAAGCTCGACGAGGGTTTCCGCGTCCTCGTCACGGGCTCCAACGCGACCATGCTCAGCGCGGAGCTCGGGACGCACCTCACGGGCCGGCATCTCGACCTCGAGCTCCAGCCGTTCTCCTATGGCGAGTTCCTGCGGTTTACCGGCGCCAAGGCGTCGCCGAAGAGCGTGCTCGCGTATCTGGAGCGGGGCGGGTTCCCGGCCTACCTCGAGGCGGGCGAGCCGGAAATCCTCCGCCAGCTCGTTCGCGACATCGTGAACCGCGACGTCGCCGTGCGCCACGGCATCAAGGATGTCCGCCCCCTCGAGACGCTCGTCGCGTTCCTGCTCGCGAACGCGGGGAACCGCGTCACTCCGAGCCGGCTCACGGGCGCGCTCGGCGTGAACGCCCCGGCGACGGTCCTGGCGTGGTTCGACCATTTCGAGAAGGCGTATCTGGTCGAGCGCCTGGAGCGGTTCTCGGACTCCGCCAAGGCCCGCTCCCTCGCGCCCAAGAAGGTCTACGCGGCCGACACGGCCCTTGCGCGGATCGCGTCGCCTTCGCGCACGCCGGACCTCGGGCACGCGCTCGAGAACGCCGTCTGGGCGCGGATCCGCCGCCGGAGCGCGCAACGCTTCTACTGGGCGGACGACGCCTCCGAGTGCGACTTCGTCTTCGCCGATGCCTCCGGCGCGTTCTCCGCGGTGCAGGTCTGCTACGAGCTTGCGCCCGAGAACCGCGAGCGCGAACTGGCCGGGCTTCTCGGCGCCCTGCGGCAGTTCGGTCTGCGCGAAGGGACGATCGTCACGTTGCGGCAGAGCGACTTCGCCCGCGAGGACGGCCGAGCCATCCGCGTCGTCCCGGCCCACGAATGGCTCGTGGACTAGCGGGCCTCGCCAGGACCTTCGCACGGCGGAACGCAAAGGGCGCAAGGAAAATGGCGGACCTCAATGAAGGCGGGGCGAAGGCGCTGCGCGGTTTTACTTGAATCTGCGTGATTCGTCCCTTTTTCCGCCGTCCGGAATCCTCTATCCTCTCTCCCTGTGGTGCGCGGACGCGAAGCAACCGTCCCGCGGGTCCGTCCGTGCGGTGCGACAACGGCGGCGAGAGAGAGAAGTCAAGTCATGATCGTTCACAGGATGGCGGTGGCGGCGGTCTGCGCGGCGGCGGCGGCGGCGATGGGCGCCGGGCCGGCGTGGGAAGGCCGGCTGGACGCCCCCGAATGGCCCGACGTGACGCCGCACTTCTACGATGCCGCGAACGACCCGGCGTGCGGCGTCCGGGGCCCGTACTTCGGGGGCCGCTTCATCTCCGCGGCCGCCGACGCCGAAGGGCGCGCCGTTGGCGCCGACCCCGCGCCGAAGTACCGGCTGCGCCGCCGCTTCGAGCTGAAGGCGGCGCCCGCGGACGCCTGGCTCCAGGGCGTCGGCGACACGATGGCCACGTTCAGCCTCAACGGGCGCGTCGCCATGCGCTCCGCCTACGATCGCAGCGCGGCGGACGGCGTGCCGGCGTCCGCGAACGTCCGCTCCCTGCTCCGCGAAGGGGAGAACGTGCTGGACGTGGAGTACGCGATCAACGCCCGGATGGAGTACGGCGTGAGCAGGCCCTACCCCGGCGGCGTGCTGGCGGAGCTCTTCGTCGCCTACGCCGACGGAACGACGGAGCGCATCGACACCGACGACTCGTTCGAGTCGTCCGTGGACGGAAGGACCTGGACGGGGGTCGTCTGCTCCGACCCGCCGCCGGCGCCGCCGCGCTGCACGCGCCTCGCCTACCGCGACTTCGCCCGCCCGCAGCGCTTCCTCGGCGGCGGGCCCGAGACGCCGCGCGTCCGGGCGGGCGAGACGGCGGCGCTCCGCTACGAGTTCGAGGGGGCGCCGCCGGAAGGCGACTTCGAGGCCGACCTCGCGCTGCGCCGCAACGACGCCACGTGGTGGGACGAGACGCTGTCGCTGGGGAGCTCGAACGTCGTCCGCCTCGCGGACGGCCGCTGGCGGCTGGAGATTCCGTTTGAGACGCCCCTCTACTGCCATTCGGGCGAATACGAGATCCGGCTTTCGTCCTCCGCCGTCTGCTGCGACGGGGGGGGATGGCCCGGAGGGCGCCTGCGGATCTCCGCGCGCAAGGCGTCCGACATCCCCGGCTTCGACCATCCGGTCCGGGCCGAGGTGAAGCCGGTGTCGGGCGTGCCCACGGTCCATCTGGACGGCACGCCGTTCCCGCTCCTGTGGGGCGGCGTCCAGTACCTGCGGCGCCCGGACCGCCTGCCGCGCCACAGCGACATGCCGCTCACCGCGGTCACGGTCTACAACAATTGCGTGGACTGGCATCCGCGGCTCGGTACGTACGACTTCTCTTCGTTCGACCGCATCGCCGAGAAATACCGCCGGGCGAATCCCGACGCCTGGTTCGTCTGGGACCTGTCGGTCTACCCGCCGGCGGACTTCGCGCAGCGGCACCCGGAGGAGATGGCCGCCGACGAAACCGGGGACATCGTCCCGGCCAGCCGCTTCAGCTGGAGCTACGCATCCCGACTCGGGCTCGACGAGATCAAGGAGATGACGGAGCGCGCAATCCGCCGTCTGGAAGCGTCCCCCTACGCCAACCGGATCATCGGCTACCGCGTGAACTCGGGCGTCACGGTGGAATGGCTGGGATGGGACGCGAAGCCCGGCCACGTTCGCGACTTCTCGGACGTCAACAAACGGGCCTTCGCGGCGTTCGCCGCCGAACGGTATCCCGGGCTCGCGGACCCGCACGTCCCCGACATCGCCGAGCGGCAGGCGCTCGATTCGCCCCTGGACGTCCTCTGGGACGGGGAGCGGCATCGGAACGCGATCGCCTACATGGACTACAACTCGTGGATCATCGCGAAGGACGCGCTGGAGGCGTGCGGGCACGCGAAGGACGTGCTGCGGTCGCTCGGGCGCACCAAGCTCGTGGGGACCTACTACGGCTACACGTTCTACCTGAACGCGAACGGGTTCGACCAGTGGCGCGGTCACTTCGCCCTCAAGACGCTGCTGGACGGGAACGACGGGCGGATCGACTTCCTGCTTTCGCCCCAGAGCTACGGCGAGCGCCGGATCGGCGACGCCTGCGGCGACATGAAGCCGTCCGCCACGCTGAACGCCGCCGGCATCCTGACCGTCAACGAGGACGACACGCGCACGCACAACCGGATCCGGCCGAACTTCTACGGCTTCAAGCAGACCCTGACCCCCGAGCAGACCGCCGCGGTGCTGCTGCGCGACGCGTCCGCCACGATGTGCCGCGGCGGCTGGCCGTACTTCTACGCGCTCGCGACGGGCGTCGACTGCGATTCCCCCGAATGCGCGAAGGTCGGCCGCGACGTGCTCGACGCGATGCGCTTCTGCCTCGGGCGCCGGGTCGGCCGCCACGCCGAGGTGGCGCTCGTCGCGAGCGAGCGCGTTTGCCCGAACGGGCCGCTGGACGCAGGACTACGCGCCCGACGGCACCGTGAAGCGCGCCGAGGAGAAGATCGCGGTCTACAACGGCGAGATCTTCGGAGCCCTGCACACGAAGTTCGCGCGCTCCGGAATTCCCGTCGATTTCCTGCTGGCGGAAGACCTCGGCAACCATGCCGGCGACTACAAGCTGTACGTCTTTCTGAACCAGCTCACCTTCGACGACGCCATCCTCGCGGCGGTGGAGCGGATTCGCGCGCGCGGCGCGACGATCCTCTGGCTCTACGCGCCCGGCTGGAGCCGGGGCAATTCGCTCGCGGACATGAAGGCCCTCACGGGCATCGAGTTCGAGCGCCTCGCGGAGCCGACCGTGGCCGGCGTGAAGATGGCGTGCGACGGCCGCTGGATGGGCATGCCGGACGCGCAGGTCGCGCAGGCGTTCGCACCGGTCGCGGCCGACGAGGTGCTGGGCGTCTACGCGAACGGCAAGCCGGGGCTGACGGTCTCGACGGTCGACGGCTCGCCGTCGTACTTCTCGGGCGCGTGGCAGCTCGACATCCCCTTCATCCGGTCGCTCGCCGCGAAGGCCGGCGTGCACGTCTGGTGCGACTCGGACGATCCGATCGAGGCGAACGACGCGCTGTTCACGCTGCATGCGCGCACGGCGGGTGCGAAGACCGTCCGCCTGCCGCGCAAGACGACCGTCGTCGACCTGGTCGGCCGCCGCGTCGTCGCCCGCGACACGGACGTGTTCTCGTTCGACGCCGACCTCCACTCGACGCATCTGTTCTACTACGGCGACGACGCGGAGGAGTTCCTCCGGTAGCATCCCGATTCTCCGAGAATGCCGCCGCGCGACTGCGTCGCGGGCGGCATCAACATTCGGTGAAACGCGAGAGCTGGCTTTCCACGACTCCGCAAATCCGGTCGTAGACGGGCGAAGGGCGGATGCGCGCGAGCTCGTCGCGCAGGGCCGGAGCGGCCGCGCGCAGTTTCGCGGCGAGGGCGTCGACGCGGCGCAGGACGACCGCGGGCGCGACGCCGAGGTCCTCCGCCAGCCGCACGAAGTCCCCGCGCCCGATCCGGTCGATCCGCTTCTCGCCGCCGACCGACATCGCCGCTTCGCGGGACAGGGCCGGGTAGACCATCGTGGACACCGCGTCGTAGACCGGCGCAAGCTCCGCCTTGTTCCCCCGGTAGAGGACGGCGAAGTTCTTGGCATGGGCGTCCGCGTTGCCGACCAGCACGTGGAAGGCCACGGCGTCGAGGAAGCGCAGTTCCTGCCGGACGCCGAGCCGCATCGAGCGCAGCAGCGCAACGCACGCGGCGACGGACGGGCCGCCTTCCGACTCGTATTTCCGCTCGCCGTCCGCGCCGAGCGCCTGGCAGAAGTCCTCCTGGTGGAGCCGCGCGACGCGCCCCGCGGCGTCGCGCGTCCGGTCGAAGCGCGCGGTCCAGTAGCACGGCGTCCCGCCGACGTCCAGGACGCCGCAGTCCGCGGCCGGCAGCCCGGCCCGGCGGGCGAGCGACATCGCGAACCATTCGTTGAAGACGGAGTCCGGCCAGTCGCGCAGCGGCGGCTTGAGGATGTGCGTGGAGGGCGTCCCGAACAACGGCAGGACGACCTTCCCGTCCGCGATGCGCGCGACGAGCTTGTCCTGCGCGCCCGAACCGGAAATCCGGTATCCGTCCACACCGCCCGCCCAGAGCGGACGCCGGGGGAGCGCGGCGAGGACTTCCGCCGCGCGGGCGTCGTCGAGCGCGAGGAGGCGCTCCTCGTCCGGCCCGGGCGCGGCTTCGCCCGGCTTGCGGATCGAAACCGCGCCGGCGCAGTCCGCGCCGAGCGCCTCTAGGAAGCCGAAGAGGTTGTGGCGCGAAAGGTGCAGCACCGGTCCGAGCTTCTTCCGGACGACCTCCGGCGGCAGCAGGTTCGCGAAGAACTCCGTCGTGCGCTCCGTCCCGTAGGGCTCGGCGCGGACCGGCAGCGAAAAGGACAGCGCGGGCGCCGCCGGGTCGGCCGCGTAGGCCGGATCGTAGGCGAACCGCATTTCGTTCCCGCGGGAGGAATAGTCCAGCGTCCCGGCCCGGCGGCCGAGAAGGAAGACGTCGAGGCGTCCGGTGCGGATCGCGGGGGCGGCCGTCACAGTCCCCTCGGCTCTTCCAGGGCCAGTCCGATTCCCAGCGTCTCCAGGACGCGGAGGACCTTGCCCGCGTGGAGGGATTCCTTGCCCGCCTCGAGCTCGACGACGAAGCGCCGGCCGACCCCGGAGAGCTGGGCCAGGTCGAGTTGCGTCGCGCCCTGGTGCTTGCGCGTCGCGGCGACGAACGCTCCGATTTCCTTCATGGTCTTCATGGTCATGGATGGCTGCGGAACGATGCCCATTCTGCCACATCCGCCCCGCCCGCGCAAGTAAAAAGTTCCCGATTGGTAACAAATTCCGGTAAAACCAGTTTGCCTGCCACGTATATTCCCGTTCGGGAACAAATCATTGGCGCGTGGCGGGGTCTCCACCCCGCCACGCCGAGATTCGAAAAAGTTGCATCTTGACAGAAAAACGGCGAGGATGCTAGGTTTTCGCCGTCGTGCATGAAAGGGAGCCCAGATGGCTGATTTGAGTTCTTTCCCGTCCTTCGTGGCGCCGCCCGAGGCGGCGGTCTGGAGCCGGGCGCGGGCCGAAGAGCTCGTCGCCCGGTGGTGCGACGCCCTCCTCGCGCGGCAGATCGCGGGGACGGGCGACCGGATGCTCGACGGCGCGATCGCGTGCCCCGCGTGCGGCGTCCTGCACGGGCGCGTCGGCGACCTGGCCTACCCGCTGGCCTACCGCTGGACGCGCACGGGGGACGAGAAGTACCTCGCGGCGGCGGAGCGGGTCGTCGAATGGACGGAGGCCGCGATGCGCCGGGAGGACGGCGGTCTCTACAACGATTTCCAGAGCCAGTGGTGGGCCATCACCGTGTTCGCGCAGATCGCCCTCGGCAAGACGCTTCTCCGTTTCGGCGACCGGCTGCCCCGGGCCCTGCGCGAACGCTGGAGCGCGCTCTTCGAGCGGAACACGGACTTCGTCGTCGAGCGGTTCGACGAGTCGTTCGTGGAGTCCACCAACGTGAACTATCCGGCGTCCTTCTGCGAGGCGATGGCGCTCGCCGGGCGTGTGCTGGGCGACGCCGGCAGGACGGCTCTGGCCCGGTCGATGGCCGACCGCGTGATGAAGTCGTTCCTTCCGGACGGACTTTTCACGGGCGAAGGCGCGCCGATGTCGCACCGCTCGCCGCGCGGGCATGCCTACGTCGACCTCGGCTACAACCTGGAGGAGTCGCTGCCGTCGCTGCTCGCGTATGCCGAACTCTGCGGCGACGGGCGGATGAAGGACGCCGTCTTCGCCTCGGCGGCCGCGCACGCCGAGTTCCTCCTTCCGGACGGCGGCCTGGACGACTCCTTCGGGAGCAGGAGCGCGAAGTGGACGTACTACGGCAGCCGCACGTCGGACGGCCTGCTGCCGATCCTCGGCGCCCTCGCCAAGGCGGGCGTGCCGTGGGCCGCGCGGGCGATGGGGCTCCACCTCGGTCTGCTCGCGCGCTGCACGAACGCCGCCGGCCTTCTGGCGGGCGGCGTGCAGTACGGGGCGGCCGGCGAGCCGGCGTGCATCCACCATTCGTTCACGCACGCGAAGTCCGTCGTCGACGTCCTCCTGGACGATTCGATCCCCGAGCGGGGCGCCGACGCGCCCCTGCCGCGCGAACGCGCCTACGGACTCAAGTTCTTCCCCTCGATCGACGTGGCGCTCGCCGCCGTCGGGCCGTGGCGCGTCACGTTCGCGGGCGGAGACTCCTTCGCGCAGGGCATGACCGGGCTTCGGATTTCCGGCGGCGGGCCGTCGCTCGCGTGGCACGAGGCCGTCGGGCCGCTCGTCGTCGGCACGATGGCGGACTACGCGATCGTCGAGGCCCGCAACCTGCAGGACCTCCGCCACGAGCGGACGGTCCTTTCGATGACGCCGCGCATCGAGGCGAACGATTCTTCGAGCTCCGCGCGGGACGCGGACGCCGAGATGGAGGCGACATCCTCCGCGGACGCGGTCGAATGCCGCGCGAAGGGCCGCCTGACGGGCCCGGACGGATCGAACGGCGCGGCCTACGAACTCGTGTCGCACGTGGACGGAGCCGCGTTGTCGATCGGCGGCACATGCGAGGCGGACGCTCGCTTCGTGCTTCCCGTCGTCGCGCTCGCTACCGACCGTATCGAGATCGGGAACGGCCGCGTCCGGATCGAGCGGGGCAATGCGGTCGTCACGATCGAATCCGACCTGCCGTTCGAGCTCGCGAAGACCGACCGCGGCGACCGCGCCTTTTCCCCAATCGCGGGATTCCTCTACGCCTACCTGACGGCCCCTCTCCGCGCCGGCCGCGCGTTCTCCGCGCGGATCGCCGTCGAAAGGACCTGAGCACGGACCGAGGAATGCCGCCGCGCGACTTCGTCGCGGGCGGCGGCCGCGTCTCATATTTACCAGATTTTGCGCGCCATATACCTATCCTCCGGCGAGCCGTCGGGCGTAGAATCGGGGGCGTCCGGCGCGGGCATCGTCCGCGGCGGACGAACGGAAACCCGACCCTGCCAGGAGGCTCCCCATGAAACGCATCGCAAGGAGGAACGCCGTCGCCCTCGCGGCGACTATCGCGTCGTGCACGCTGCTCGCCCCGCTTCCGGCGCAGGCCGGCAGCGCGGTCGCGGACGGGACGGACTACGTCGTCTCGGCCGATTCGGGCGAATCATACAAGGTCGAGGCGGCGATTGACGGCTATGCGCGGGTCGTCAAGAAGGGCGCCGGCAAGGTGGAGCTGTGGACGACAACCCTGGAGTATGCCGGCGACGTGGTGATCGAGGAAGGTTCGCTCTACTTCGTAACCGTAGGGCAGAACGTACACCACCTCAACGGAACCCTGACCGGCAGCGGGACAGGCTCGTCGCAAATCTTCCGGAAACAGGGGGCGGGCACGCTGTACGTGAACGGCGCCGTCGATCTCCCGCGCGACGTGCAGGTCGACCAAGGGCTCCTGGCCATGACCAGTACGGCCTCGCGCGTGTTTGGCAATTCGTTCGTCCAGAAAGGCGGAAGCCGCGTGCAGATCGGTGACGGACATGCGCTTTTTAAAAATAAGATTTATCTAGGCCTTGGCAACAACAATGGCGTTTTCCATCAGACGGGCGGCCTGTTGGGCGTGACGGGCGAAGCAGTAGTTGGCGGCAACAAGAGTGACACCCGTGACACAGGAGCAGGACATTGGGTGATGTCGGGCGGCGAAGCCTATGTGAGCAACACCGTCTATGTCGCGTATGCTGCCGGCAATTTCGGCAGCTTTATCCAGACGGGCGGACTCTTCAAGCTGGAGGGCGGAACCTTTAGCGCCGGTCGCGGCGGTTCGGCCGTGTTCCACCTGGCCGGCGGCACGAACGACACGCGGGTCGTGCAGGGCGGGCAGAACGTACGCTTTTATCTCAGCGACTATGGTGGCTCTTCTGACGTCACGGTGTCGGGCGAAGGGACGCTACTCGCGACCGAGAAGCTCCGGTTCGCGGGCGGCGGAACGATTTCCACGAACATTTTCAACGTAAAGGACGGCGCGACGGTGAAAGCGGCACGCTTCTTCAAGCAACAGTCAGCAAACGCGGCTACCCGTATCACCGTCAACGCCGACGGTGGAACGCTGATGCCGACATTCGGATATGACTGGACCGATGCGGGGCTGTCCGATGCGAAATACTGTCCGGACCATTTCGTCGTCTGGAAGAAGGGTCTTGTCATCGACACGTCGGAATCCACCGGTACCAAACCCGCGAGCCAAATGCCATTCTCGTTCGCGTCGCCGACCGGCAAGGGCGTGGAGTCGATCGCGCTGCCGACCGATGGGGACTACACGACGGCGGCCTACATCGGCCCCGCGCGCATCGTGTTCGAGGACGAGACCGGTTGGGGCGCGAGCGCCTACGCCGAGTACGACTACGACGCGAAGAGGCACACGCGCATCGTCCTCACCTCGCGCGGATGCGACTACAGCGACAATGCGAAGGCGTACGTGGAGAGCCCCGACCGCAAGACGCGCTGGGAATGCGCGCTTACGCTCTCCGACAACGCGGGGCTGGGCGGCGAGCTGGTGAAGCGCGGAACGCACGATCTCCACCTCTATGCCACCAACACGACCACGGGCGGCCTCGCGGTGGAGGAGGGGACGCTCTTCGCGGAGACGGCCGGCGTCGTCCCGCGCGGAACGCCCGTGCGCGTGGAGCACGGCGCGATGCTGTGGCTGCCGGACGACACCCCGATCACGCTCTCCACGTTCACGGGCGCGGGCACGCTGGCGGACGGGACGGGGCGGGGCGTCGCGGTCACGGTGACGAACGCCGTGCGCGCCTCGTGCGCGGACCTGTTCGCGGGCCGGTACGAGGCGTTCCCCGATGACCTCACGTTCGCGCCCGGCGCGACGTTCACGATCACGGACCCGGAGAACCTGGCGACGTACTCCCACAATCCCGCGGTCACGGCGTTCACGGCCCGCCACGTGGTCGGCGCGCCCCGGCTGGCGTTCGAGGGCGACGTGCCGCCCGGTTCGGGGATCTGGAGCCTCACCGCGAGGGGCGTTGGAAGATACACGCTCGGCCCGGTTCTCGGCACGCTCATCCTGGTCCGGTAGGACTCCGTCGGGATCCGTCCGCGCACGAAGTCCGTCCTTTCGCTTGGGCGACATCCTCGGGGCCTCCTGCGACGCGCGGTCCTTCGTCTGCCGCATCCGCCTGGACGCGTAACGGGGGTTCTTGCTCGGATTTACCTATTTTTGGTCGAACTGTCCTTGTTGTCGCGAGGCGGGAGGCGCTATGATAGCGGACTCGTGGCGGGGGACGTCGTCCCGCCCGCCGCGTCCAGGCAATCCGCAAACGGGAACGCCCCATGAAAACCAAGATTCTTCTGACGCTTTCCACCGTCCTCCTCGCAATCGCCGCCGACGCCGCGACGGATGTCTCCTGGAACTCGGTGGAGATGGACCGGGGGGGGCGCTCGATCGTCACCAACGGCACGCTCGCCTACGCCTGGTGCCAGTCGAACGGCGGCGCCGCCGTCACGAACACGGTCAACGGCGTTCCGTTCGTCGGCCGCCAGGACCTCGCCGGATGTGCCGACTTCGCCCTTTCGGGCGAATGGCTCTGGGACGACGGCGGAACGTCGCTCGTCTCCCAAGACGTCGCCTACTCCAACCTGCTGGCGCACGGCTGGTGGTCGCGGATCGACGACACGACGCGGCGCAAGGACGTAGACCTCCAGCTGAAGAACCTCACGCCCGGCGCGACGTACCTGGTCCAGTTCATCCTGGCCAGCCAGAAGACGTCCCCGGTGAGCGCCCCCGGCAACACCTGGGCCTACGCGCCGGGGGGCGGCTCCGTCTACGCCCGCCCGATCGGCTACGGCGGCTCGCTGGTCGGGACCTTCATCGCCGAGAGCGCGACCGAATCGTTCACGATCCGCTACGAGGACGCGAACGCCTTCTTCAACGCGATCCAGGTCCGCAAGATCGTGTCGGGCGCCTATCCGACGATCGGATCCGTTTCCGTCCGGACGGAATGGAAAACGGCGACGATCACGCTCGCGGATGTCGGGATGGGCACGGACGAGGACGGCCACCCCGCGACGAAGTATTCCGTCTCCTACAGCCTGAACGGCGGCGAGCCGGTGACGGTCCTCCGCGACCAGGACGGCGAGACGGCCGAGTTCTCCCTTTCGAACCTGGCCGACGGCGACTACGTCTGCACGGTGACGATCGCGAGCGACAAGGGCAAGACGTCGCTCCCGGCCTCCGTCTCCTTCGAGATTTTCGCCACGGTCGGCAATTTCGATACGCTCAAGGCGAACATCGAGGGGGCGGCCGACGGCGCGACGGTCGTCGTGCCCCGCGGCATCTACACGGCGACGTCGCCCATCGCGGTCACGGCGAACGGCCTGACGGTCGTTTCCGCGGCCGGCAAGACCAAAGCGGTCCTGGACGGCGGTTCCGCCTTCGGCCTGTTCAACGTCACGGGAACGGGCTTTTCCGTGCGCGGCCTCACCTTCAAGAACGGCCGCTCGGACAAAGGCGGCGCAATCAAGCTCGACGGTGCGGCAGTCGTCTCGTCGGCGACGATCGCCGACTGCGATTTCGTCGGCTGCACGGCGCGCTTCGGCGGCGCGATCTACGCCCTCGACGAAACGCACGCGGACTTCGGCGCGCGTTCCGACTACGGCCTCGTCGACGGGTGCTCGTTCGTCCGGTGCGGAACGTCCTGGACCGAAATGTGGAACGCCGGCGGCGCGATCTACGGTTCGCTCTGGATCGAGAACTCGGCGTTCGACGCCTGCTACGTCGAACCAAACGCCAGCCGGGGGCAGACCTCCGTCGCCGCGACGAGCCACGCGACCGTCTCGAACTGCGTCTTCCGGAACCAGACGCTCCGCTCGTACGGCGGCGGGCTGGCCGGAACGTCGTTCAGCGCCAACAACAGCGACTACCCGAACGCCGCCGTCCGCCTCGTCGGCTGCACGATCGCCGGCAACGTGCTCGATTCCTCGAACGCCGGGCTCTTCTACGGCCGCGCCTGGGTCGACCGCTGCGTGGTTTCGAACACGACGACGACGATCAACACGTCCTCGAGCGGAAGCAACCTTCCGTCCCTCTTCCGGTCTCCGGACGCGTCCGTCGCCAAGGTCACCAGCACGCTCTTCATCGACAACAAGTTCCCGTTCAAGCTGGGCAGCATTCCGTCCCTCGCGAACTGCACGTTCGTCCAGAACGTCGGCGGCCTCGCCTACTTCCAGGGCGATTCGTCGGTCCCCGCGATCACCAACTGCGTGTTCTGGGACAACCTGCCGAAGACCGACGGCTGGCCGTGGAACCGGAGCTACAAGGGCGCGCCCGGCCTCTACTGGTGCGAAAACCCCGTCGACAACAACCCGCTCCTGCCTTCCGTGATCCAAATCGCGAACACGGTGGTCGAAGGCGGAAGCACCAACGCCGTCGCCGCGGTCCTCGCGTGCGATCCGTCGGGCGCGTCCGCGCGGATCACGGCGGCCTGCGACGAAAAGGGCGTCCGTTTCGCGAAGCCGGACAAGGGAGACTGGTCGCCGCGCGCGAAGTCGCCGCTGAAGGACGCCGGCGTCCTCTGCGACTGGATGGCCGGCGCGCGCGACCTCGCGGGCCGTCCCCGCGTCTTCAACGGCGCGCCCGACGTCGGCTGCTGCGAGCACTTCGGCGAACCGCCGACGATCCTGATCCTGCGATGAAGCCCGAACCCCTCGCCGCCCGCACGGGCGCGACCGTCGTCCTCGAGACGGACTTCTGCGGCGACGTCGACGACGTCGCCGCGCTCGCGCTGCTCTGCGCCGAGTCGCGGCGTCTCGTGCAACGTGGAGACGCCGCTCGCCGCGCCGGCCGTGAAGGCGGTCCTCGCCGCGTGGGGCCTGCAGGACGTCCCCGTCGGCGTCACGGACGATCCGCCGCCGCCGAGCGGCAACGAGTCCCCGTATCTGGCCGCGCTCGCGGCGACGTGGCGGGGTGCGCACCCCGCCACGGCGTGCACCGCGCGCGAGCTCTACCGCCGCGTCTTCGCGGAGGCGGCGGACGGCTCGGTCGACGTGATCTCGATCGGCTTCTTCAACACGCTCGACGAAGTCCTCGCGGAGGATCCCGCGCTTTTCCGCCGCAAGGTGCGCGCCGTCTGGGCGATGGCGGGCGGCTTCGGACGGTGCGCGGGCTACGCGGAGACCAACGTCCGGGAGCGTCCGGAGTCCACGCGCCGCTTCCTCGACGCATGGGACGGCCCGATCGTCTTCGTCGGGTTCGAGTCCGGCGAGAAGGTGGTCACCGACCTTTCCGGCCTGCCGCCGGACTGCGCCGCGCATCCGCTCGCCGAGGCGTTCCGGCGCTACTGCGGCCCCGGGATGACGCGGCCGAGCTGGGACCCGGTCACCGTCGACCTCGCGGTCCACGGCGAGAACGAGTGCTACGGGCTCGGCGAGCCGGGGCGCGTCCGCGTGGCGCCGGACCTCTCCACGCCCTTCGCGCCCGACCCCGCGGGCAACGCCCGCGTCCTGCGCCTCCGCGCGCCGGAGGACGCCGTCTCCGCGCGCATCACCTCGCTCCTGCGCGAGTCGGCCGGTTTCCCGCTCCGGGCTACTTGTTGAAGCCTTTGTCCGTCAGAAACTCCCAGACCCGGTCGAGGAAGGTGTAGGAGCCGGTGCCGGGGGCGGCGGCGAAGTAGAAGCAGTGGCCGCGCGTGGCGAGCGTGTGCACCGCGCCCTGGACGCCCATGCGGCGCAGCTGCTCCCACGTCGCGACGGACGCCGTGGCGGGGTGCTCGTCCGCGTCGCCGTGGACGAAGAGGATCGGCGGCGTGTCGGGGTCGAACGGCAGCTCCGGGGCGAGGCGCAGCGCCGGGTCGTTGGAGCCGTCGGGCGTCCCGTTGTCGTAGGTGCCCTCAATCGTGTAGGCCGGGTAGATCGCGACGCACCACTGCACGGTGCAGGGGAGGTCGTCGGTCCCGTCGACCGGAAGGTAGGTGCGGTGGCGCGAGCCGGTCGCGGCCAGCAGCGCCAGGTGCCCGCCGGCGGAGCTGCCCATCACGCCGATGCGGTCCGGGTCGAGGCCGCGCGCCGCGGCGCCGGCGCGGACGAGCCGGACCGCGCGCTGGACGTCCTGCCAGGCCGCGACGTGTTTGGCGAGGGGAGGGGAGGGGCGCGGCGTGCGGTAGCGGACCGTGACGACGGTCATGCCCTTTCCGTTGAGGTAGCGCCGCGCGGGCGCGACCTCGAAGCCGTCCGGGTCGTTGCCGAGGTAGGCGCCGCCGCTCCAGACGATCTGGATGGCGTCGGTCGTGCGCGTCTTCGGGAGGTGCCACTCGAGGATCGGCTCGCACTGGTCCGCCTGCGGGTGGGGCATGCGCCCCTCCGGCCAGATCGGCGCGGCCTCCGCGGCGCCGTCGCGCGCGTCGTCGGACGCGAACCGCTCGAGGATCGGCACCTCGGGCCCGAGCGGGCCGAGGAAGCCGATCTGGCGCAGGAACTCGACGCCGCGCTCGAGGCCGAACATGCCGTGCGGTTTGTCGGGATGGATGTGCAGCTCGGCCGGGACGCCCGCCGCGCGCAGGCGGCGGTAGATGCGCGTCGAGTTGAACGTCGAGTACGCGTCGGCGCCGCCGTGCGAGAGGAAGACCGGCGGCGTCTTGGAATCGAACGCGAAGGCGGGGTCGAGCTCGATGTCGAGGCCGTCGCCGTCGCGCTCGTTCGGGCACATCGGGCCGTCGGAGAGCATCCCGGCGGGGGCGAAGGCGACGGCGGCGTTCACGTGGCAGGGGATCTCGTCGAGCGCGTCGACGGGCTCGTAGACCTTCGTCTGCGACGCCGTCGCGAGGAGCAGCGAGAGGTGCGAGCCGGCGGACATCGAGACCGTGACGATGCGCTCCGGGTCGAAGCCGCGCGCGGCTGCCTGCGAGCGCACGACGCGGACGGCGCGGCGGGCGTCCTCCCACGCGGTCCTGTAGATCGCCATCCCGCGCGCCCACGGCGTGCGGTAGACGAAGTTCACGCACTGGAAGCCGAGCGCGTCGAAGCGCTCGCGCCACTCCTTGATGAGGCCGACGTCGCAGCAGTTCTGGTAGGCGCCGCCGGAAATGAGGATCGCGCAGGCGCCGATGGGGTTCGCGGGCGGCGGATACCAGTCGAGGAAGGGCTCCGTGTGCGCGGCGGGGTCGAAGCCGGGGGCTTCCGCCTCGTCGGTCATCGCGGCGATCTGGTGGGGCTGGCGGTCGGGCATCGCGCCGGCGGGCCAGACCGGCTGGCGCTCCGCGACGGCGGGGTCGAAGGGTTTCATCGTGCTCATGGCGGCGGGATTCTAGCACCCCGCGGGCCCCGCCCGCAAGAGGCCGCGCGCAACGATCCGGCGGACGAACGTCATGGTGGTTTTACCTTCTTTTGGCGGGCCGCTCCCTTTTCGCCGAACGGCCGGTACGGGTAGAATGCCGGCTTGTCGGACGGCGTCCCCGCCATCGCGGCGGACCCGACGGCGACAACCCAAGCAACACGAGGCACACGATGAAGCTCCACGCCCTCCCGCTCCTCTCCTCGGCGATCCTCGCGGTCGCCGTGACCGCCGCGTTCGGCGGACCGCTCGACGTCCCCGTGCCGGGCTCAAACCCGGATTCGGAGCCGTGCACGCCGGCGCGGCGCACGGACGAGTACGGCGTGCGCCACTTCGAAGACGACCGCAGCCAGAGCCAGGGCAGGACGTTCGACGCCGTCCTCTTCGGCGACTCCATCACCGACTTCTGGGTCTACTCGAACCTGAGCTTCGACGGGGACGCCGGCAGGACGATCAACATGGGCATCGGCAGCGACCGCGCGCAGAACCTGCTCTGGCGCGTCCGGAACGGCGCGCTCGACGGCTACCAGGCGGAGTACTTCACGCTGATGATCGGCGTGAACAACGGCTACCAGAAGCACGTCGACAACCACGACGACCCCTGCGACCGCGCGGAGGACGTCGCCGAGTCGATCCGGCTCATCCTGCGCGAGATCGTGGCGAAGCACCCCGAGTCGAAGATCCTCCTGATGCCGATCCTGCCCTACGGGTTCGAGAGCCGGTACTACGCGGCGCTCGACGTCCGCAACGTGAACGAGGACGTCAACGACATCATCCTGGGGTTCGTCGACAACAGGCGCGTGTTCTGGGTGGACCTGCGCGGCGCGTTCCTCAACCCCGACGCCTCCTGCAAGGAGAGCTGCTACAAGGCCGGCGTCTACGATTCGAAGGGGCACTGCCTGCATCCGGCCGACTCCGCCTATCCCGCCATCTGGAAGCCCGCCCTGACGGCCGCGATGCAGAAGTACCGCGCGGTCCCCGCGGGCCGGCCCCACGTGGCGGACCCCTCGCTCGGCTACGCGTCGGCCGCGCCGAACGCGGACGGCCCCGGGACCGCGACGATCACGGTCCGCGGCATCTTCCTCGGTACGGACGCGAAGGCCGTTCCCGTCGCGTCCTACTCGGTCGCCTACGAGCTCGACGGCGGGCCGAGGAAGCCGGCCCTCTCGAACCAGACGAAGACGCGCAACTCGTTCACGATCCCGGACGTCGCGCTCGGCGCGCACACCTGCAAGGTGACCGTCACGACCGCGGACGGCAGGGAGCTCTCGACCTCGGTCGACTTCACGATGACCGAGGACTGGCGGGGCGAGGCGCTCGCCGCCGACGGCGGCGCGATCCGGACGGACGGGACGCTCGTGTGCGCGTACGCCGTCGGGAGCGGCACCTATACGGCGGGCTCCGTTCCCTTCGCCGCCTCGAACGGCGCCATCGACGACGCGAACATCGCCTGGCCCTACGGGCCGACCTCCGGCTCGCAGGTCCCGGCGGACGTCGCGGGCGGCGGGCTGCGCGACCTGCTGGCCCACTGCTGGTGGGCGAACGCGGGCGAGAAGGAGGTGACGCTCCGGAACCTCGTGCCCGGCCACCGCTACCTCGTCCAGATCGTCGGCTTCCGCGACTTCAACGGCTACGAGAAGTCGCACGTCTGGATCAAGGAGTCGTACCGGGACGCGAACTACATCAAGGTCTGCGGCGACGGCTGGGCCCGCGGCGGCGTGCTCACGGGCACCTTCACGGCGACCGCGCCCACGAAGACAATCACCGTCTGCGCCGACAACAACTACGCCCTCAACGCCGTCCAGGTACGCGACCTGACGCGCTAGGCGAGGGCGCGTATAGCCGACCCTTTACTTGTTTCCGCCGCGAATCTACCTAGCCGAACGGGCGGGCGCGGCGGTATGATTCGCGGTGTCGAACGGAGCCATCGCCATCGCGTGGCCGGATTCGGCCCGCGTGCGGAAAGGCACGCAACCCAAGCACGAGGCTCACGATGAAACCCAACTCCTTCACGTTCCTGTCCGCGGCGATCCTCGCGATGGCCGCTGCGAACGCACCCGCGGTGTCCATCCGCGCGAACACCCCCGCCTCGCGGCTCGACGCCTGGTGGACGGCGCGCCACGCCGAGAAGGTCGCGGCGGTGGCCGATGCGTCCGTCAAGAAGGACATCGTCTTCCTCGGCGACGAGCTCGTGCAGAACTGGGAGACGACGGGCGCGGCCGCGCTCGCGTCGCACTTCGCCGGCGACAGGACGATGTTCAACCTCGGCTTCGCCGGCGACTGCACCGAGAACGTCCTGTGGCGCATCCGGAACGGCGAGCTCGGCAGCCCCAAGGCGATCTTCCTCATGATAGGAGGCAACAACTCCGCGATCTACACGAAGGCCGAGGAGGCGCCAGGCAAGACCATCCGCGCTGTCCGCGACATCATCGACTACCTCAAGGCAAACTGCGGCTCCGCCAAGATCGTCGTCCAGGCGATTCTTCCGCGCGGACTCGACGAGTCCAATCCGGTGCGTCCCCGCAACGACCTCGTCAACAACGAAATCCGCCGCTACGCCGGTGAGAAGGGCTGCGCGTGGGTCGACATGACCGATCTCTTCCTCGAGTCGGACCACCACACGCTCAAGACCTCGCTCTTCAACGCCGATCACGCGACGCTGAACGCGGACGGCTATGCCGTCTGGGCGCAGGCGGTCGCGCCCTACGTCGACGCCGCCTCGAGCGGCGCCGCGATGCCCGCCGACCTCGTGGCGACGGCACGACCTGCAAATGCGGTGACGGCGACCTATCCGTCGTCCAAGGCGGTGATGGAGAACTTCTTCTGGGAGAAGTACCTGTACGACCTGTCCGCAATCGGCGGCAAGAGCTACGACATCGTCCTTCTCGGCGACTCCATCACGCAGAAGTGGTCCTCGAGCGATCCCGATTCGATGAACGGACTTGGCTCGAAGGTCTTCAACCTAGGGCGCACGGGCGACTTCACCGAGAACCTCCTGTGGCGTCTCGAGGGCGGATGCCTCGACGGCTACACGACGAAGTTCTTCAACCTCCTGATCGGCACGAACAACACTATCCAGCGCGAGCCGGCGAAGGACGATCCCGCGGACATCGCCGCGGGCGTGAAGGCTGTTCTGGATCTCGTTCTCGCGAAGCATCCCGAGTCGAAGGTTCTCCTGATGCCGATCCTCCCCTACGGCTACACGAACGCGCAGCACAACGCGACCGGCATGGCGCAGTATGCCAACAACGAGGCGGCGAACGAAATCATCAAGACATACGCGGACGGACAGCGCGTGATCCTCGTCGACGTCCGCAACCAGTTCCTCAACGCCGACGGAACCTTCAAGGGCGAGATGTACCTCGAGAAGGACGGCGACTATCCCGACATGTTCCTGCACCTTTCGGCCAAGGGCTACCGCGAGATCATGGCGCCGGCGATCTCCGCCGCCATGGCTTCGGCGGGCGCCTCTTCGGTGACGCTTCCCGCGCTGGACAACGTTACCGCGCAGGTGAGCGGAACGTCGGCGACGATCTCGCTTTCGGGCGTGACGAAGGGCACGGACGCCAACGGTGCCGCCGCGTCGTCCTACTCCGTCGTCTCCAAGCTCGATACGGACGCCGAGGCGACGGTCCTTTCGGGACAGTCCGGCGCAACGGCGTCGTTCTCGCTCGCTGATCTCGCCGACGGCTGGCACTCCTGCGCGGTGACGGTGCGGAACGGCGACGGCATGGTCTCCGCGACGAAGCGCGTGAAGTTCCAGATCGACTCCCAGGCCGACGCGGTCGGCTGGAAGGTCGCCCCGATGACGGCCGACGGCTCCGCGATCCGCGGCGACGGCACGAAGGTCTTCGCGATCGCGAAGAGCGGCGACACGGCCGGCGGGGTGACGTTCGACTCAAGTTCGGATCCTTCCAATGCCTCGCTCGAGACCACGCCGGCGAAGGACGGAGGCGATGGCTGGGGGCTGGGCGTCAACAACAACATCGTCAACGCCTTCTGGTGGTGGAACATGTCCGGGACGTCGACGGACGTCACCTTCAAGCTCAAGGGTCTTACGGACGGACGCAAGTATCTCGTCCAGATCGTGGCGAGCCACTACCACAACAGCAGCGGCATAACGATTTCCGCGGGCGACGTCGCCCCCGTCACCGCGAACGACAGCAACGACTACAGGTACGGCGCCGTCGTCACCCGCGTGTTCGAGGCATCCGGCACCACGGAGAATGTCGTCGTCAACTTCTCCGGATCGAGCAGCAAGTTCGAGGTCAAGGCCATCCAGCTCCGCGAGCTCGGAGACGGCTCGGGCGGCGGCGGCGGTGGTGGCGGCGGCGAGGACCTCACCGGGGAGTTCGTCAAGAAGACGTTCGTCGCGTCCAACAAGCTGCAGCTTCCCTACCGCGTCGCGGCGAAGGCCGACCCGAACGGCGGGAAGGTCCCGGTTGTCGTCTTCCTCCACGGATACGGCCAGTGCGGCGTCGACAATTCGTTCACGATCAACGAGATGTCGAACATCCAGCGCTACCTCGACGGCGCGGGCGGCCCAAGCGGCTACAAGCTTCTCGTCCCCCAGTGCCCGAACGACGTCAAGTGGGCGGAGTTCTCCATGAACTCGACCACCTGCACGTTCCAGGACAAGCCGTCCGCGGCGCTCCAGGCGGTGTTCGACCTTCTCGACGCCTACGCCGCGATGGCGGACGTCGACGCCGACCGCATCTACGTCACCGGCCTCTCGATGGGCGGGCACGGGACCTGGGACGCGATCTGCCGCCGGCCCGACTTCTTCGCCGCGGCGATGCCGTGCTGCGGCGGCGGCGATCCCGCCTGCGCGGCCGACATCGCGCACGTCCCGGTCCTGGCCGTCCACAACCGCGGAGACCCGACCATTCCCGTCGAGCAGACCGAGGGCATCGTCACGGCGCTCCGGGCGCTCGGATCGGACGTGATCTTCGAGAAGCTCGAGAACAACAGCCATGACGCCTGGACGACGTGCTACGCCACGGAGGACGACGTCACGGCGGGCGCGCCGAACCACCGCTTCGTCTGGATGTTCGCGCAGAACCGCGCGACGAACAACCGGCCGAAGTATCCGCGCATCGCGGAGCTCGCCGCGGCGCCGAGCGGATCGAACGCGACGATCTCGCTCACGGGCGTGGTCTTGGGCACGGACGCCGATTCGGTTCCCGCGACCAAGTATTCCGTCGCGTACAAGCTCGACGGCGGCGCCGCCGTGACGGCGCTCTCCGACCAGACTGCGGACTGCTCGTTCACGCTCGAAGGGCTCGCGGACGGCAACCACACCTGCGAGGTGACGATGACGACGGACAAGGGCCGGACGAAGACCAGGTCCGTCGTCTTCTACGTCAACACGTCCGCCGTCTCCGACGTCTGGACCTCCGCCCAGATGGACGAGGCCGGCGACTCCTTCAGCACCGAGGGCACGTTCGTCTACGGCTATGTGTGCAACGGCGGGACCATCAATGGCATCCCGTTCGAGCGGTCGATAAACCTCCAGTCGTCGGAGAATCCCCCGAAGATTTCATTCAACCCCAACATCGACGGCTTCACCGGCGACTTCTTGAACGAAGGCGTCGGCGGCAACTTCGGTCTCACCCTCGGCAACGGCTGGTACTGGGACAGCGACGGGGCGGGCACGCACACGGTCACGCTGACGCTCTCGAATCTCGAAGGCGGGAAGAAGTACCTCGTCCAGTTCCTGGCGCACAACTTTTTTAACAACACGACGATCGTCTCCGCGAACGGGTGCGACCCCGTGCACATCCACGGCGACAATGCGGAGAGCGGGAAGTATGGCGCGCTCGTCACGGGCGTCTTCACGGCCGTCGGCGCGACGAAGGACGTGACGATCACCTATCAGGGCGGTAGCGGCAAGATGCCGTTCAACGCCGTCCAGGTCCGCGAGCTCGACGGCGGCGGCGGCGGTGGCGGCGGGGCGACGGTCGTCGAGCCGTCGATCGGCAGCGTGACCGCGACTCCGGACGGGAGCACCGCGTCGCTTTTTCTCTCCGGCATCGTGATGGGGACGGACGATGCCGGGACTAACGCCACCTCCTATTCCGTCTCCTACGCGCTGAACGGCGGGGCCGCCGTCACGGCACTTCAGAACCTGACCGCCGCGACGGCGACGTTCTCCATCGAAGGCCTCGCCGACGGCGACTACGCGTGCGCGGTGACGATCACGACCGACAAGGGCAAGACCTCGGCGGCGAAGTCGGTCTCCTTCCGGATCGGCACGCCTCCGCCGCCGGTCATCGCGCCGTCGATCGCCGCGGCGACCGCCAATGTCGCCGGCTCGAACGCGACGGTCACGCTCTCCGGCATCGTGCTCGGGACGGACGATGCCGGGACTAACGCCACTTCCTATTCCGTCTCCTACGCGCTGAACGGCGGGACCTCTGTCGCAGCGCTCGCGAACCAGACCACCGACACCGCCTCGTTCTCCATCGAGAACCTCGCCGACGGCTCCTACGCCTGTGCAGTCACGGTCACGACCGACAAGGGCAAGACGGCCACGAAGTCCGTCTCGTTCGCCGTCAGCACGTCGGGCGGCGGCGGTTCCGTCGTGGAGGGCTGGACCGTCGGGCCGATGGCCGCGGACGGCAGCACGATTCGCACGGACGGCACGCTCCTCTATGCGTACTGTTCTCCCGGCGGAACCGTGGGCGGCGTTCCCTTCGCCCGTGCCGTCAACCTCGACGCGGCGACCATGGTCTCCGCATCGCCCGCCTCCGCCGGGAACAGCGGGGGAAGCTTCGGCGACGGCGGGGCGACGGGCGACTTCGGCAACATGCTTCGAGACGGTTGGTATTGGACGGGAGAGGAAGTGCCGCTTTCGTTCACGCTCACGCTCTCGGGGCTGACGGCCGGCCACGCCTACCTCGTCCAGCTCGTTTCGCACCGGACGTCCAACAGCACGACCGTTTCGGCGAATGGCTCGACGCCCGTGTACATCCACGGAACCCACGACGGCGTGGACTACACCTACGGCGCCTCCCTCGTCGGCGTCTTCACGGCCACGGGCGCGACGGCTGACATCACCGTCACCTATCCGACCGGTACGGGCAACCGGCCCCTCAACGCCATCCAGGTGCGCGACCTCGGCGAGGCCGGCGGCGGCGGCTTCCAGGACTGGCCCGAGGACCCCGACACGGCGATCACGGACGCGACCTCGCCGGCGGACCTCGGACTCACGGGCGGCGCCTTCGCGGAGGCCGGCACCACGACGGCGGAGCTGCGCAGGCTCGCGAAATGGGCGAAGAAGAACGGCGTGCCGTTCGGCGGCGCGGACGTGAACGCGATGTCCTTCGACGCGGACGGGAACCCCGACAACGCGCTTTCGGCTGCCTACCTCCTGAACTGCGCCGTGGCCGGCCTCGACGAGGCGAAGGCCGCGTTCCGCTTCGCGGGAATCGATCCGGGCACGGTCCCGGCCATCGCCGGGACCTACAACGGGACCGTGACGGTCTTCGGCGCCGACGCGCCGTCCGGCCCGTGGCAGCCCGCCACGGACCAGCACCAGTTCGACGTCACGAGGGTCGTGCGCGGCGAGGGCGTCTGCGAGGTCGCCTGCGCGGCGATCGAGAAGCGCTTCTCGACCCCCGCGAAGAAGCACTTCTTCGGGCTGCGCACGCCCGTGCCGTTCGCCGTGGAGATCCCGGTCGGCGGCGACGCGGCCGCGTTCGAGGCCTCGTGCGGCATCGACGCCGCCGGCGCGCCGGGCACGGTCGCGCTGAAGGTCCTCGCCGACGGCCGCGAAGTCTGGTCGGGCGTCGTGGCGGCGGGCGCCGCGGCCGACCTCAAGGCGCGCGCGGACGTGAGCGGCGCCCAGACGTTCACGCTCGTCGCCGAGCCGGCGGACGGCGGTGCGGGGAAGGGCGTCGGCGCCGTGTGGGGCGGCGCGAAGCTGCTCTACGCCGACGGCAAGGTGCTCCCGAACGACGTCCGGCGCACGTCGCGCCAGCTCGGGATCCTCACGCCGCCGGAGCGCCCCGAGCCGCGCGTGAACGGCCCGCGCGTCTACGGCGTGCGGCCCGGCCGCCCGATCCTCTTCCGCGTGCCCGCGACCGGCGCCGCGCCGCTCCGCGTCGAGGTGATCGGCCTCGGGCTCGACAGCCCGAAGCTCGCGGGCCTCTCCTACGACCCCGCCACGCGGATCCTCTCCGGCCGCATCGACGAGCCCGGCGACTACGCGCTCGCGATCCGCGCGACGAACCGCCTCGGCAGCGACGAGAAGCCGTTCACGATCCGGGTCGGCGAGACGATCTGCCTCACGCCCGCGATGGGCTGGAGCAGCTGGAACGCGTTCGCCGGAAGCGTCTCGGACGAGAAGGTCCGCGCCGCCGCGGACGCGCTCGTCTCGACCGGGCTGGCGGACCACGGCTGGGCCTACGTGAACGTCGACGACTTCTGGCAGAACATCCCCGAGCGCGCGAAGGCGGACCCGGCGCTCGACGGCCCCCCGCGCGACGCCGACGGCCGCATCGCGCCCAACTCGCGCTTCCCCGACATGAAGGCGCTCGCGGACCACATCCACGCGAAGGGCCTCAAGGCCGGCATCTACTCGAGCCCCGGGCCGTTCACCTGCGGCCGCGCCGCCGGGAGCTGGCAGCACGAGGAGCTCGACGCGAAGACGTTCGCCGAGTGGGGCTTCGACTACCTCAAGCACGACTGGTGCTTCTACGACGACGTCGCGTTCGGCTCCGACGTGCTCCGAGCGATGTACCCCTACCTCGTGATGGGCGCCGCGCTGCGCCACCAGAAGCGGGACATCGTCCTCTCGCTCTGCCAGTACGGCATGGAGAACGTGAGCGCGTGGGGGCGGTGCGTCGGCGGGCAGAGCTGGCGCACGACGGGCGACGTCTTCGACACCTGGTCCTCGGTCTCCGCCGCCATCGAGAAGCAGAAGCGCCTCTTCCTCTACGCCGGCCCCGGCGCGTGGAACGACCCGGACATGCTCTGCGTCGGCGCGGTCTGCTGGAACGACGGCAAGGAGTCGCGCCTCGCGCCGAACGAGCAGTACACGCACGTCTCGATGTGGGCGCTCCTCGCCGCGCCGCTGATGATCGGGTGCGACCTGGCGAAGCTCTCCCCGTTCACGCGCTCGCTCCTCGCGAACGACGAGGTGATCGAAATCGACCAGGACGAGCTCGGCAAGGCCGCGGGCTGCATCGCCGAGGGCGACGGCTGGGAGGTCTGGGCGCGCCCGCTCGCCGACGGATCCATCGCCGCCGGGCTCTACAACAAGTCCGGCTTCGAGCGGATGGTGCCCTTCGACCTCAAGAAGGCCGGGCTGCTCTGCAAGTGGCTCGTGCGCGACGTGTGGCGGCAGGAGGACGTGGGCGTTTTCATGGGCGTCTACGAGGCCTCCGTCCCCGGCCACGCGACGCACCTCGTGCGCCTTCGCCCGTGCCGCTGCGGCAGGCTTCGCGACGACGTCACGGACGTCCGCGACGCCGCCTGGCGCCTCCTGCGCGAAAAGGACCTCGCCCGTTCCTCCGCTTCGGGCGAATGAATCAAATTTACTTGTTTCCGCGTTCCGTGTCCCTGTCTTCGAAACGGGACAACGCCTAGAATTCCGCCTTGTCGAACGGCACCTCCGCCATCGCGGAGCCCGGACCGGCACCACGCAAGGAAAACAACAGCTCATCCAAACACGAGGTTCACCATGAAACTCAAGCTCCTCCACTTCCTGTCGGCGGCGATCCTTGCGATGGCCTCGACGGCCGCGTTCGCCGATCCGGTCGTGATCGGCAGCCAGGTGCCGGGATCCGACCACAGCTCGGAGCCGTGCACGCCGAAAGAGCGCACGGACGACTACCACAAGAACCATTTCTCCGAGGATCTCTCCCAGAGCAACGGCAAGACCCTGGACGTCGTCCTCTTCGGCGACTCGATCACCGACTTCTGGCCCCATCCCAACCTGAGCTTCGACGGTGACGCCAACAAGACGATCAACATGGGCATCGGGAGCGACCGCGTCCAGAACCTTCTGTGGCGACTCCAGAACGGTGCGCTCGACGACTACACCACCAAGTTCCTCACGCTGATGGTGGGCATCAACAACGGACACCAGAAGCGCATCGACCATAACGATCCCTGCGACCGCCCCGAGGACGTCGCCGAGTCGATCCGCCTCATGCTCAACGAAATGGCGGCGCGCCAGCCGGACGCGAAGATCCTGCTGATGCCGATCCTGCCCTACGCCTTCGAAAGCAAGTATTTCGCCGCGGCGGAGATCAACGCGATGAGCGACGCGGTCAACGACTACATCCTCCAGTTCGTCGACAACAAGCGCGTGTTCTGGGTGGACTTCCGCAGCCAGTACCTCAATCCGGACGGCACCTGCAACAAGCAATGCTACCGCCCCGGCGATCTGGGCGGGTACGATGCGCGGGGCCAGTGCCTGCACCCGAACTTCAGCACCTACCCCGACATCTTCTATCCGGCGGTGAAGGCCGCTCTCGAGCGGTACCAGGACGGCGCGGCCGGGACGCCCCATGTCGCGCCACCGTCGATCAGCTTCGCGAAGGCGGCCCCGAACGTCGACGGAGCGGGAACGGCCACGATCACCGTGAACGGCATCTTCCTCGGCACGGACGCGAACGCGGTTCCCGTCACCTCCTATTCGATGGCCTACGAGCTCGACGACGGACCGAAGACGCAGGCGCTCGCGAACCAGTCGCTCACGCGCAATTCGTTCGTGATCCCCAACGTCGCCCTCGGCGCGCACACCTGCAAGGTGACCGTCACGACGGCTGACGACAAGGAGCTCGTGACCTCGATCGACTTCACGATGACCGAACCCTGGGTCGGCGAGGCGCTTCCCGCCACCGACAGCGCCGTTCGGACGGACGGAACGCTCCTCTACGCGTACGCGACCGGCGCCTACACGCTCAATGGCGTTCAGTTCGCGGCTGCCGGCAACAACAACGCCAGCATCTCCGCAAACATCTCCTGGCCCTACAGCTCGACCTCCGGCTCGCCGGCACCGGACGGCGTCGCGAGCGGCGCGTACCGCGACTTCCTGACGCACTGCTGGTGGGCGAACCAGGGCGACAAGGAGGTGACGCTCAAGAACCTCACGCCCGGCCACGTCTATCTCGTCCAGGTTTTCGGCTACCGCAACTACAACAACGACGACAAGGCGTATGTCTGGATCAAAGAGTCGTACTGGGATCCGAACTACATCAAGGTCCTCGGCAACGGATGGGAGCGCGGCGGCGTGCTGACGGGAACCATCACGGCGACCGAGGCCACCAAGACGTTCACCATCACGTCCGACGGCAACTACGCCGTCAACGGCATCCAGGTGCGCGACCTCGGCGCGAGCGGCGTTCCGATCGTCGTCCAGCCGAGGGTCGGCTCGGTCACCGCCACGACGAACGGAACGGCGGCGACGGTTTTCCTCTCCGGCATCGCGATGGGGACGGACGATGCCGGCGATAGCGCCACTTCCTACTTCGTCTCCTACTCGCTCGACGACGCGGTGCCTGTGACCGCGCTCTCGGGCCAGTCCGGCACGTCCGCGCAGTTCACGATCTCCGGCCTCGCGGACGGCGAACACACCTGCGCGGTGACGATCACGACCGACAAGAACAAGACCTCCGCGGCGAAGTCCGTCTCCTTCCGGATCGGCGAGCCGCCGGCGCCGGTCGTCGCGCCGTCGATCGGGTCGGTTTCCGTCTCGACGAACGGCACGACGGCCACGATCTCGCTTTCGGACATCGAGATGGGAACCGACGACGCAGGCGTCGCTGCTACCTCATATTCGGTTTTCTACTCGCTGACCAATGCGTCTGACGTGGTCGCGCTCGAGGGCCGAAGTGCCGCGACGGCTTCGTTCGACATCGCCGATCTCGCCGACGGGGCTTACTCCTGCGCGGTGACGATCATGACCGACAAGAACAAGACGTCCGCGGCGAAGTCCGTCAACTTCAGGATTGGCGAGCCGCCGCCGATGCCGGTCGGCTGGACGTCCGAGCCGATGGACGCCGCCGGCGCGAAGTTCAGCACGGAAGGCACGCTCGTCTACGCCTATGGAACGCAGGGACAGACCGTCAACGGCGTCGCGTTCACGCGGGCGCTTCCGCTTTCATCCACGCATAATATCGCCTTCGCGCCGGAGGCTACCGGCTTCGACGGCAGTCTCATGAACGAGGGCGTTTCGGACAGTGGCTACGGGCTCATCCTCGGCAACGGCTGGACGTGGACGGATTCCTCGACGGACACCAAGGCGGTGACGCTGACGCTGAAGAACCTGACGCCGGGGGAACGGTATCTGGTGCAGATCCTCTCGCACACGCACTGGAGCGGCAGTATGCTGGTCTCCGCCAATGGCTGCGAAGCGCAGCATGTCTACGGCTCCGACGAGGCCGGCGGAAAGTACGGGGCCCTCATGACCGGCACCTTTACGGCTTCGGCCGAGACGCAGGATGTCGAGATCCTCTTTTCCGGCTCGAACGGCGACCGTCCGGTCAACGCCGTCCAGGTGCGAAACCTTGGCGAAGGCGGCGGCGTGATCGTTATCGCGCCGTCGATCGCGTCGGCGGCCGCCAGCGTCGTCAGCTCGAACGCGACGGTCTCGCTCTCCGGCATCGTGCTCGGCACGGACGACGAGGGCGTGGCCGCGACGTCCTACGCGGTCTCCTACGCGCTGAACGGCGAGGCCGCGGTGCCGGCGCTCGTGAACCAGACCGCCGCCTCGGCGTCGTTCGACATCGAGAACCTCGCCGACGGTTCCTACACCTGCGAAGTCACGATCACGACCGACAAGGGCAAGACGGCCACGAAGACCGCCTCGTTCGTCGTCAGCACGTCGGGCGGCGGCGGTGGCGGCGGATCCGCCGAGGAGGGCTGGACGGCCGAGCCGCTGAGCGCGACGAGCGCTTCCATCCGGACCGACGGCACGCTCGTCTACGCCTACGCCCGCGAAAACTACCAGGTCAACGGCGTCTCGTTCGTCAGCGAAGGCACCGACGGCATCGACAATGCCAATTGCACCGTGCCCGTCACCCACGATGCCAGCAGTTCGCCACCCTCCGACACCGAACCGGGTGACTACAAGAATCTGCTGGGGAAGGGCTGGTACGCCAGCGCCGCCAACCGGACGATCACGCTGAAGAACCTCGAAGTCGGCAAACAGTACCTTGTGCAGATCATCGCCTCCCGGAGCGACTACACGACGCAAACGGCGACGGCCCCGGACGGAGCGGCAACTATCCACTTCAGCGGCACGGGTTGGGAATACGGCGGCTCGCTGACCGGCGTGTTCACGGCCGCGAACGCGACTCAGCAGTTCACGATCGCCTACGCCGGAAACTCCTGGCTCAACGCCATCCAGGTGCGCGAGCTCGGCGAGGGCGGCGGCGGCGGGACCGACGAGACGCCGGTCTACACGCTCACGATCCCGGCGAAGACGGGGCTCGAACTCGTGTCCGTCACGACCAACGGCATCGCGGTCGCGGCCGCGTCCGGCAACGCCTACTCCATCGTCTCGAACGACACGGCCACGATCACCTTCGCGGCGGCCTCGGGCTACGAGATCGTGGGCGGCAACCCGGTTGTGCTCACGGTCACGGGCGACAGGACGCTCGCCGACGCCGAGTATCCGGCCGTGCAGCAGACGGGCGGCGGCAGCGGCGGCGATTTCGAACTCGGCTGGACCGTTTCGCCGATGAGCGCGGACGGCGACACGATCGTCACGAACGGGACGCTCGTCTACGCGGTTTCCGTCAAGGAGCAGACGATTCGTGGCGTGAACTTCGAAGGCGCTCCGCTTGCCGCCGAGATCAACAACAAGGGCTACTTCTCCTTCTCGACTCCGATGACCGCCATGGAGGGCGAATCCGCGGGTCGCGAAGGCTATTGGCCGCAGGACGAAAACCCGGATCTGGCCGCATTCGGACAGCTCCTCAGCCATATCTGGTGGTGGACGAACTCGGTCTCCGGAACGACCTTGACGTTGAAAGGTCTGACGCGCGGCCGCGCGTACCTCGTGCAGCTTATCGCCCACGATGTCCGGGCGAACGGCCTCACGATCTCCGCCCGGGGCACGACGCCGAAGCCGGTCCGCGGGAGCAGCGAGGAGGAATACAAGTACGGCGCGTCCATCGTCGGGACCTTCGTCGCCTCGGCCGAAACGGAGAATGTCTTCATCGAATGGGCGGGCTCCGACGCCAAGCGTCCGCTCAACGCCGTTCAGGTCCGCGACCTCGGCGAGGTCGCGCCGCCGGTCGTCGAGCCCGAGATCGGCGACCTGTCGGCCGCGCTGAGCGGCCCGACGGCGGTCATCGTCCTCGGGGACGTCGAGATGGGCACGGACAACGAGGGTGTCGCCGCGACCTCCTACGCGGTCTCCTACGCCCTCGACGACGGCGAGCCGGTGGAGAAGCTCTGGAACCAGACCGGCTGGTCGGCCTGGTTCAACGTCACGAACCTCGCCGACGGCGCGCACACCGTCGAGGTGACGATCGCGACCGACGCGGGCGGCGTGGCCTCGAAGACCGTCTCCTTCACGGTCGACTCGACCGCTCCGGCGACGTCCGCCTGGATCGTCGAGCCGATGAGCATGGACGGCGACACGATCCGCACGGAGGGCGACCTGCTCTACGCGCAGGCCCCGAACCTCGCGGTCGTGAACGGCGTCAGGTTCGAGCGCACGCCCTGGATCTCGGACGCGAGCTTCTCCGTTTCGCCCGCGCCGGCCGACGTGCTCTGGAGCGGCATGGGCAACGAGGGCTTTTTCAATGAAGCCAACGCCTACGGTTATCTCCTCACCCACGCGTGGGCCTGGGACAAGTCAGCGACCGAGACCGAGACGACGGTCACGCTCACGGGCCTGGAGCCCGGCAAGAACTACCTCGTCCAGCTCGTCTCCCACAGCCAGTATACGGACGCCATGACGGTTTCGGTCGAGGGCACCGAGCCGAAGCCCATCGGGACCCATACTCCCGTCGAGAACCAGGGCACGTTCATCCCCTGGCGGTACGGCGCGTCGCTCGTCGGCTTCTTCACGGCGTCCGACACGACGCAGGAGTTCACGATCCAGTGGGCCGGGGCGGCGGGATACCACCCGCTCAACGCCCTGCAGGTGCGCGACCTCGGCCTCGCCGTCCCGGTCGTCGTCGAGCCCTCGATCGGCGCCGCCTCGGCGACGGTGGACGACGATTCGAAGACGGCGTTCGTCACGCTCTCCGGCGTCGTCAAGGGTACCGACGACGCGTGCAATCCCGCCGCCTCCTACGATGTGACGTACGAGCTCGACGGCGGCGCCTCGGTCCTCGCGCTCGAGGGCCGCACCGGCGCGACTGCCGCGTTCTCCATCAAGAACCTCGCCGACGGCCCCTACGAGTGCGTGGTCACGATCACGACCGACGCGGGCAAGTCGGCCTCGAAGACCGTCACGTTCACGGTCAACGGACAGACGCCCCCGTGGATCGTCGAACCGATGACCGGGGACGGCGACACGATCCGCACCAACGGCGTGCGCCGCTGGGCGTTTTGCGTCGGCGAGGATATCGGCACCCTGGTCGCCAACGGCGTGCAGTTCACGACCTTCGAGAACCTCGACGCGACCCGGCTGTCCGACCTTAATATCCAGATGCCCTTCTCCGTCTCGCCCGCGATCGATTCCGCCGAGGCCGGCTGGGGAACGGAAGGCGTCACGGATGCGGGCTACGCCCAGATCCTGGACCGCGCGTTCTACAACGGCGCGTCCGGCGAGTACGCCTTCACGATCGACGGCTACCAGTCCGGGCTCAAGGCGGGCCGGCGCTACCTGGTCCAGATCATCATGCACCGGAACGGCTCGACCGCGACGGCGACCGTCTCCGGCTTCGACGTCGACCACGTCCAGTTCGGCGGAACGGGCTGGACCTACGGCGGATCGCTGATCGGGACGTTCGTGCCGACGAGCGACAGGGAGGACCACACGTTCAAGGTCAAGTTCGAAGGCGGCGACTTCGCGGCCATCAACGCCATCCAGCTTCGCGACCTCGGCCCGGCCGTTCCGACGGAGGTCAACCCGTCGGTCGAGTCCGTCTCGGCCAAGCGGAAGGGCACGACGGCGACCGTGACGCTCTCCGGCGTCGAGATGGGAACGGACACAGGCTTCCATCCCGCGACATCCTACGCCGTCTCGTACCGCCTGGACGGCGGCGCCTGGACGACGGTCCTCCCGAGCGAGAACGGCGAGACCGCCTCGTTCGAGCTCGCGGGCCTCGAGTACCGCACCTACGTCTGCGAGGTGAAGATCGAGACCGACGTCGGCAAGTCGACGGAGCCGCAGTCCGTCACGCTCGCCTTCGCCAAGGCGGACGGCCTCGCGATCGTCTTCTTCGACGTCGAGAAGGAGACGCTGGCCTTCGACATGGGGTCGGAAAGCTCCGTGAAGGCCCTGCTTCCGAACGCCTCCGACATCTACTGCACGCTCGTGACCTCGACCAACCTCGCGGACGTCGTCTGGACACCCGCCCTGCCCAGCCTCGCGTGGAAGGCGAACGAGCTCCCGCTCGACGACGACTCGGGCTGGACGTGGGTCGGCGTCGACACCACGGACGCGGTCCGCTTCTTCCGGGTCGCCCTCACGCCCGCCCCGCTGGCGGCGGACGACGAGGTTGTCTTCAAGTAGTCCCGCCCCCTCCAACCTCTCACCTCCCACCTTTCACCTCTCACCTCTCACCTCCGACTGGGTTCGCCATGCCAACCGAATACCGACTCTCCTATCCCGTCGACACCGTCCGCTGGACGGACGGCTTCATCCGAACGATTCCCCCCGAGCTGTACGAGCCGAAGATCCGCGCCATCAAGGCCGCCGGCGTCGACGCCCTGATGCTCACCGGCTACGTGACGGTCGAGCCTTCTGCGTTCGACGTCGACGAGGAGACGAAGCGCCTCGGCGGCTTCCTCGACTCGCTCGGGATGTGCGCCGCGCAGCACCACGGCCTCTGCGCGACGTGGGCGCCCGCCGGCGGAAGCCAGGACGAGGTGGTCGAGAACATCGTGAAGTGCGCGCGGTGGACCGCGAACCTCAACTCGAAGGTCCTCGTCATCCACCCGGGCAACTCCATCGAGCGCCTCGGCAGCATCGCGGCCTACGACAAGGCCTTCCACGAGGAGATGGCCCGGATCGGGCGGACCGAGATCATGCGCCTCATGGCCCGCAACGTCGACGCCGCCGCGGAGGAGGCGCGCGCGTTCGGCGTCTCGGTCGCGATGGAGAACGTCCACTTCTTCAACGAGGACAACACGCTCCTGCCGGACCTCTTCGCCGAGGTTCATTCGACGAACGCCGGCTACTGCATCGACTTCGGCCACGCGCACTACGCGGGCGGCGGCGTGGACTACTGGCTCGACAAGCTCGGCGACCGGATCCTCACGACGCACATCCACGACAACCGCGGGCGCGACGACGAGCACCGCCCGCCGGGGTTCGGCACGATCCCGTGGCCCGACGTCATCGCGCGCCTCCGCGCCCTCGGCTACGAGGGCTACGCGAACTTCGAGTCCGGGCCGTGGGAGCTGCCGGACATGGTCGACGGCTACCGCCACGCCATCGACTACTGGCGCGCCTGCGAGCGCATCGCCGACGGCCGGTAGCGGCTAGTCCTTCGGCGCCTTGCCGCGCAGGGCGGCGATGGTCGTGTGGAGCTCCTGGGCGACCTTCTTGCGAAGGTGGCTCTCGTCGAAGAAGCCCGTCTTCCACGCGACCTCGCCGACGGTGAGGTTCGTCGTGCGGAAGAGCTCCGCGGCGCGGCTCAGGCGCAGCGAGGCGAAGTACTTGGCGGGGCCGCAGCCGAAGGCCTCCTTGAAGGCGCGCAGCAGCGTGCTCGGCGAGGTGGCACTGCATGTAGTTCACGACGCCGCCGAGGCGCCAGTCCGACCGCGTGGCCGGGACGATGTCGGCCGTCTCGCGCGCGAGCAGGATCACGACGGACGAGAAGAGCGACCCGAGGAACAGCGAGCTGCCGGCGCCGGGCTCCCGACGCTCGCGCACCATCGCCTCGAGCAGCGCGCGCGCCTCCTTGAGGGGCTTGGCGGGCAGGCGCGCCGCGATGCCGGAATACGGATGGTCGTCCAGGCGGTCCGGCGGCGGGTAGACGAAGTTGACGAACGAGAAGCCGCTCAGCGCGAGCATCGGGATCGGGACCTTCGCGTCGTAGAGCAGGTTGTAGAGCTCCGAGTCCGCGGACGTCCGCGGGTACGAGTGGCGCTGGCCCGGATGGAGCACGAAGAAGTCGCCCCGCGCGAGGCGCGACGTCTCGCCGCCGATCTCGTGCTCGACCCAGCCCTTCGTCACGATCACGAGCTCCGAGAACTCGTGGTCATGCACGGGGACGGGCTTGCCGCCGCCCGCCATCCGGCGCACGACGATCGGGAACTGGTTCTCGCCGAAGTAGAGCGAGAAGGAGAGTGTCTTGGGCGTTTCGTCTTTCATGGGCGTCGCCGGTGCACGGGTGTCATCGGCATGGCGTGAAACTACCCATTTTTGCACGATTTGTCAAGTGGCGGCGGCCGGCGGCGTCTGCTAGAATCCGCGCCATGGCTACGGGCATTCCGGACGTTCCCTACTACGTGTTCGACATCGACGGCACGCTGACGCGCTACGTCGACTTCGATCCGTCGGCGTTCCTGCACGGCAACTTCCTCTTCCCGATCGTGCGCGACCTGATGGTCGAGCGCGGCGCGGACCCGGACGAGGCGGCCGCCGCGATCCTCCGCGAGACGGAGGCGAACGTCTACTGGGACTACTGCGACCTCGTCTCGGCGTTCGGCCTTCCCGCGCCGGAGGCGTACCGCCGCTTCCGCGAATGGCACGCGGCGCACATCGCGCCCTGGGAGGACGCCGTCGCGCTCGCCCGCGAGCTGCGGGGCGCCGGGAAGCGTCTCTTCGTCGTGAGCAACAACCCCGTCACCGGATGCCTCCTCAAGCTCCAGGCCGCCGGCCTCGCGGACGACACCGGCAGCGACGTCTTCTCGCGCCTTCTCGGCACCAACGTCCTGCGCGGCTGCAAGGGCGCGCCCGGCGTCTGGCGGCGCGCGTTCGACCGCCTCGGCGTCGATCCGGCGCTCGTCTGCACCGTCGGCGACAACCCCGTCGAGGACCGCGACCTGCCGCGCGCGTGCGGCGCCGGCGCCTGCTACCTCTTCGACCGCGGCCGCATCGAGCGCGGCATCGACGGGGCCGGCTTCGCCGGCAATGACGGGGCCGCCTGCGGCGGCAATGACGGGCCGGCTTCGCCGGCAATGACGAAATCAACCATTTCAACCGCTTCAACCGCTTCAACTACTTCAACTGCTTCAACCGCTTCAACTGTTCAAACCGCTTCAACCGCTTTCAACCCATGATCGAAGAACACCTCTATCGCAAAAAGGCCCTCGGCGCCTGGCTCGGCAAGGCCGTCGGCGGAACGCTCGGCGCCCCGTGGGAGGGCTGCCGCGGACCGCTCGCGCTCACCTTCTACGACCCCGTCCCGACGGACATGGTCCCGAACGACGACGTCGACCTGCAGGTCGTCTGGGCGTGCCGCCTCGCGACGGACTGGAAGGGCGTCGTCTCGTACGCGAACTTCTCCGACGCCTGGCAGCGCAACATCGGCTTCGCGCTCGACGAGTACGGCGTCGCGAAGCGCAACCTCGCGCGCGGCATCCCCGCGCCGCACTCGGGCGGCGCGGCGATCCGCTCGGAGATCTGGGCGCTGCTCGCGCCCGGGGACCCCGCCACGGCGGCGCGCCTCGCGCGCGTCGACGCCTCCGTCGACCACGCGGGCGCCGGCGTGCACGCCGAGCAGTTCCTCGCGGCGCTCGAGTCCGCGCTCTTCGCCACGTCCGACCTCCGCGCCGCGATCGCCGCGGGCCTCGCGCAGATCCCGTCCGATTCGCGCCTCGCCCGCGCGATCGCCGACACGATCCGCCTCTGCGACGGGGGCGGCGACATCGCGTCCGTCCGCGCCGCGATCCTCCGAGACCGCGGCAGCGAGAACTTCACGGACGTCTCGATGAACCTCTCGTTCGAGGTCGCGGCGCTCCTGCTCGGCGGCGGCGACTTCGCGAAGACCATCTGCCTCGCCGTGAACTGCGGGCGCGACGCGGACTGCACCGGCGCCACCGTCGGCGCGATCATGGGCCTCCGCGACCCGGACGCGATTCCGGACGAGTGGCTCCGGCCCATCGGCCGCTCGCTCGTCCTCAACGAAGGCATCGCGGGCATCGAGCCGCCGCCGACGCTCGACGCGCTCACGGACCTGATCGCCTCGCTGCGCGGCCGCGTTTCGATCGACGACGCCGAGCCGCCGCGCCCCGACCTCTCGCGCTTCGCGATCCGCTGCCGGCGCGGCCTGTACCGCCCGTGGTTCGCCTACGACTGCCTCCGCACGCGCCCGGAGGAGCGGCCCCTTTCCGAGGAGGTCCTCCTCCCCGGCAACGTCTCGACCGTCGACTTCTCCGGCCTTCCGCCGGAGTCGCTCCTGCTGCTCGAGACGGACCTGACGCTCCCCGCCGGGCGCGACGTCCTGCTGCTCGTGAGCACGACCGCGGACTTCCGCGCGTGGCTCGACGGCGAGCCCGTCCTCGGCCAGGAATGCGGCCCGTTCGTCCCGGCGTTCCACCGCACGCCGGCCAACCAGCGCAAGGCGCTCCGCCTCGCCGCCGGCGTCCACAAGCTCCGCATCGGCCTCGCGCCGGCGGGGGAGGGGATGGCCTCGGCGCCGCTCGCCTTCGGCCTCGCCGACCCCGCCGACTCCGCCTGGCTGCCCGACTCGATCTACGCCCGCTAGGCCGGTTCCGGGAAGGCCGTTGCCGTTTCCGGCGGGACGGGGCGTCCCGGGCTTTCAACCGGGCTCTCCGCGGGGGACTCATGTCCTCCGCGGCTGAATTTGATCCACGGCGCGATTGGAAACCGCGCCGGCCGAATTACAACTTTTATTACGGTCGGACAATTGGATTTCCAAGTAGTTCGAACATGGCGAAAAGTCGGGACGGCCGGGTTGATTCGGGCGGATGGGTTTGGTAGACTGGCGTGCGTAGCGGTCCGGCCCCGCCGGTCGCCGCCCGAAAATTTTACATTTCCGTGACAATTCGAAAATCGGTTTCTGCTAGAATCCCCCGCCGTGCGACCACCTCCCACCTCTAACCTCTAGCCCCTAGCCCCAAAATACCGCCATGAACAAACTTGCCCTCTTCGTCCCCCTTCTCGCCCTCGCCGCCGCGCCGGCGCGCGCCGAAGACCCCGCCACGAACGCGCCGGTCGGGGAAATCGAAGGTCCGATTTCCGTTTTTCCGCCCAAGCCGAAGGAAATCCAAGAAGTCGTCGCCGTCCATGGCCGGGGCCTACGGAGTCCCCGCGCCCGCGGACCGGGCGAACAGGCCCGCAATCTTGCACGCTGGGGCGCAGGCGCGAGCAGTCCCGCCGTCCTCCGCGCGCTGCGCTGGCTCAAGACGCAGCAGCTAGACGACGGTTCCTGGCCCGGCAACCCCGTCGCCTCCACTGCCCTCGCGCTCTGGACCTACCTCGACCACGGCGATCTTCCCGGCGGCGACGCCGAATTCGGTCCGACCGTCGAGCGCGCGGTGCGGTTCCTGGCCGAGGACGTCGATCCGGAGTCCGGCCTCTTCCGTTCCGCGCACGGAGAGCCCTTCGCGCAACCGCTCGGCTTTTTCGCGCTCGCCCTCTACGTCAAGGAGACGTCGAATCCTGTCGCCCGGGAGGCCGCCGCGGCCGCCAGCCGTCCGCTCTTCGCCGGACAGCGCCCCGACGGTGCCTGGAACGCCGACCCGCTCGACCCTTCGCCGGACGGTCTCCGCAACCTCCGCTCGACCGTCTGGTGCGCGCTCGCGCTCCGCGGCGCGCTGCAGCGGGGTTTTGACTTCGGCCCGTCCGAGGAGGATGCCGTCCGCCGCGCCTTCGGCGCCGTCGCGTCCTTTCTGGACCCCGCCACGGGCGCGGTGCGCCGTCCCGACGGGACCGCCGACCCTGCCACGGCCGCCGCCGCGTTCGCCCTGGACGAATTCGACCGCGACGATCCGATCGCGAAGAAGGCCGTCGCCTTTCTCGCCCCCTGCACCGTCTTCTGGACGGCGTGGGAGGGCCCGCAACCCTGGACCGCGGGAGACGCCCCCGTCCGCGACTGGTTCTTCGTCACCTGTGCAAAATACGGCACGAACCCCGATTTTCCCCGCTGGAACAAGTGCTTCTTGCCGGAATTTCTCAAACGCCAGACCATCGTCAAAGCCGCGGAAAGCGGCTACGAGGACGCGGAAGGGACTCCCCGCGACATCGCCTGGTGGGACTCCCCGTCCGCGGAGGAAAGGGGCGTCGGCTCCGGCGGTTCCGTCCTGCCCTGCAAACGGTGGCGCGGCGGCGAATCCGTTGACGGGGAAACAACCCTCGGAGACCGCGTCCGCGACACCTGCCTCTGCGCGCTCGCGCTGATGGTCTACTACTCCAACCCGCCCGCCGCTTCCCATTTTGAAGAAGAAGTCTCCATCCTCCGACCGAAGAAATCCGACGACATCCCCGTCTCCGTCCACAGGAAGCCCGAACTCAAAGGAAGCGACATCCGCGTCATGCGCAAGCCGCACCCCGCCACGCCCGCGTCCCACGCGGAAACCGCGGAGGGCGCGAAGGAGCCCTCCCCGTGAACCCTCTTGCCCGCGAGCGGCAAAGCCGCGACACCCGGCCGCAGCCGGCGTGGCGGCACCCCGCCCACAACCACTAACCACTAACCACTAACCACTAACCACTAACCACTGCCCTTGACCCCGCCCCCGCCCGCCATGAAACGCCTCGCCCTCCTCCTCCCCCTCCTCGCCCTCGCCGCCGCGCCGGCGCGCGCGGACTCCTTCTTCGTTCGTTACGGCGACGACTACGTGCTGACGCCCGAAACCGAGGAGACGTACCGCTTCTGGACGCGGACGCAATATTCTCCGGCCGTCCTCGGCATCGGTCCGGACAAGATCCGCTTCACCGTCGGCGTCCCGCGGACGCTGGACGGCGCAAAGTTCGCCAAGGCCCGGATCGGCCTGTGGAGCAAGCCGGGACGGGACGCGCGGCACGACTTGTTCGACGCGTTCGAGACGGACATGCGGACCGTTCCGTGCGGATCGGCCATGCTCGAGTTCTATTTCACCTGCTCCACGCAGTTTCTTGACCGGGCGTGCGTCGTCGTCCTCTACGACCGGCGGGTCGCGGAACGCGAGGACCCCGACGGGGTCTACGAGTTCTTCGACTACGACTGCGACCGCTACATCCTGCCGCTTGACAGCTACGCCGCGAACCGGATATGGGAGCGGCAATGCGACGTGATCGGCGACCGCTTCGAAGAGCCTGCCGTCACGTGCCTCGCGCTCGACACGGAAAGTCTTGCCGCCTCCTACCGCGAAACCCCTGCGGAGACGGCGTCGCGGATCGGGAAGATGGTCGACCGGTTCGAAGCGTTGCGCGGCCGCGTCGATCCGTCCGAGACGGCGTTCCTCGAGGCCGTCTCCTACATGCAGCGGCATTGCCGGTTCTACCTGGCGGAGGAGGACGTCCGCGCCGCCGAAGAAGAGCGCGCACGCGGCATCTTTCCCGCCGGAACCTACACGAACGACTTCCCCGCCGTCATCTTCCGCGTCTACCGGGGGAAAGCGACGGTGTCCGGCCCCGTTCCCGGCCGGCCGCAGGAAAACCTGGACGTGCCGGACCGGCTCGGCGGCGTCCCCGTGGCGTCCGTCGAATCGGATGCGTTCGCGGACTGCGCGGATCTCCGGTCCGTATCCCTCCCGGACTCCCTCCGCTCGGTCGGATTCCGCGCGTTCCTCGGTTGCACGAACCTGACCAACGTCGTCGTCGGGGCGGGCCTAAAGGTCGTCGAATTCGACGCGTTTTCGCGTTGCCCGAACCTCGCGGCGGTGCGCATCGCCGCGACGAACGCGACGATCTACGCCAACGCCTTCCGGACCGAAGACGGCAAGGCCCCGGCCGTCTTCGAAGCCGGCGGCGTCCCGTCCGAGCCGCCCGCCTACAAGCCCGACGACGATGACGAGGAAATCGATGAATAAGCCCGCACACCCCGCCACGCCCTAGCACCCCTCCGCTCCGCGCGGGCGCGGCAAAGCCGCCGCCCGCCGCGGAGCGGCCTTCCCGAATTCCCCGCCACGCCGCATTCATCATTCAGCATTCATCATTCAGCATTGACCCCGCCCCCGCCCGCAATGAAACGCCTCGCCCTCCTCCTCCCCCTCCTCGCCCTCGCCGCCGCACCCGTGCGCGCCGAAGACCCCGCCACGAACGATCCCGTTGGCGTCGGCATTGGCGCGCCGGGCCCGGTATTCGGCGAAGGGGTCACGCCCGATCCGAACCTGATGTTCGTCTGGGAAGAGGCCCTCTGGGTCGGAGTTCTCTACTCCGCTTCGATCGCAGTGGCCGACATCGACTTTTCCGCGCTCGCCGGCGATAGCCATGAAAGGAAATACATCGAGCTTCCCTTCGTCGTCCGGGATTGTCTCAAGGGCTCTCTCCCGGGCACGAACCTCGTTCTCAAGGTTTGGCCGGAGGATCAAAAGGAGATGAAGGCATTGCACGCCTACTCTTCGACCGCTTCCACGAACGGTTCGGCGCTTCTCTTCCTCGTCCGTCCTTTCGAGGAATCGAGCCGCGAGTGCTTCCTTGTAAGTGAATACCGATACGCGATCCGGCGCGCGGACGAGAAGTCGATCGCCGAAACGAAGCGCGAAATCGGCGCCCAGCTGCGTGCATTGGAGGCATTCGACCGGCTTGTGTCTCCCGAATCGCTGCCGCACTGGTCCGCGGTTTCCAATGCCGTCGCCGAACTGACGATCGACGCGGACCACCAATCCAGATCCGTTGACGCCATTCTCGACCTCGGCATCGAGGCGGTTCCCGCGCTCATCGCCCTCATGGACGATCGCCGTGAGCTCCCCGTCAAAAGCATCTCTCTCGAGAATTCGCCAGGACATTGGGAGGCCTGTCGGCATTACGGTCCCCAAACGGTCGTCGACCTTGTGGACGCCCTCGCCGACCATTTCGTGAAAATCGGCCTGGTTTCCGTCATGAACGGGGGAACGGAACAGAATCGGCGGCAAGCGGTTGTCCGGTGGAAGCTCCTCCTGATTCGGTGGCTTGAGGAAAACCGAACGTCCGGCAAGTTCCTGAAGCCCGTTCTGGTCGGAAGGTTTGACTAGCCGTGGAGCGGACGAGTGGGGATGCCTCGCGGCAGTCTCGCTCTTGATGCGGAGCATGAACATTGTCCACCAGCTCCCATTGCCACCCATGTCCGCCAACGTAAATGCCAATCCAAGTCCCCTGTCATTCCGAGCTAGAAAAACAAGCTGTATGGGTGTTGATTTTTTAAATATGTTCAAAAATACCCCGTTAACTTGACTTTTCGGCTCGTTTCGACTAAACTCCGCGCCATGAACTTCTACAAACGCGAGAACTACCTCCGCAAGATTCGCGGATTCTACGACGACACCGGACTGATCAAGGTCATCTCCGGGGTTCGCCGATGCGGCAAGTCCAGGCCTGCATGACCGTCGCCGCGTCCCGCGAGACCGAGGACCGCGAATACGCGCCGCTGGAGCGCATCCGGGACAACTTCCCCAAATACGTCCTCACCCGCAACGACCCGATCCAGCGCCGCGGCGGCATCCTCCACCGGAACCTCCCGCAGCTGATGTCCGCCGGCGAGGATTTCTAGCTTCGGGCGGGCGCGGCGCCGCCGCCCCGCCCGACCGAAATTTTACATTTCCGTGACAATTCGAAAATCGATTCCTGCTAGAATCCCCCGCCGTACAACCGCCTACCACCTCGAACCACCACCCCCAAAACACCGCCATGAACGACAAAACCCGAATCCGCCTCTCGACCGTCTTCGTCTGGTCTCTTCTCGCCGTCGTTGCGCTCGTCTTCCTCGCCTGGGCCGCCTCCGCCTTCTTCGGTTCGACCGACGGCGCGACCGACTGGCGCGGACTGATCCCGATGGCGATGGCGCTCGCCATCCCCTGCGCACTCGTTGCGGCCGCAATCTTCATCCCGCTCTCCCGTCGCCGCTACCGTCGCGAATCGCAACGGCGGATCGACGCCGCCCGCGTGGCGCTGGCCGACCGGGCTAAAGTCGGTCCTTCGACGGCCGATCCGAAAGACCTCCGCTTCGCCCGCCCCGCCGACGCCGACCATCCAGCTTGGCATTACACCGGTTCGAAAGACTGACGTTTCTCTTGTCCATCAACTCCCATTGCCACCCATGTCCACCAACGCAAATGCCAATCCAAATCCCGCCCGGCTTCCGGTTTCATTGACATTGTCATTGTTGGCATTGTCGATTGGTGGACATTGAGCGTTGGTGGACAATCCCGAAAACCCCGCCACGAAAGAAAACACGCCATGCACCGCCTCGCCCTCCTCCTCCCCCTCCTCGCGCTCGCCGCCGCGCCGGCACGCGCCGCAGACCCTGTCACGAACGCGGTGCTGGCGTCGAAAGACGATTCCGGAAAAATCATTCTCTGTGGAAACGATGGTTCTGTTGTTCCGTTCAAGCTAAGAATCGTCACTGCTTCAAAGGGCCCCGAATGGTGGATGGCGCTTTGGCCGCCTGCATTTATCTCACGAGCAATTTATGTTGATGATGTCATCGATGAAACACGATTCTTTTTGGGGGAATTGCCCGTTTTTCCTTCGCGGCTTTCTTCTCTTCGGTTTACATTCCTTGCCAACAACATCCCAACTACAACGATTCCGGAATCCATCGATCATTTTCCGGAAAGCAAAGTAATCGTTGACGCATTGTTCAATACCTTGAATGCATCGAACAAGACGACAAGAGCGGATGAAGGGCTCGTTGTGGTTACTCTGGAAAGGGACAATTCTGGATTCAAGTCGGGCTATGCTTGCTACATGCGTTCCGCAGCTGCTTGTTTTTCTGGTTTTGACGACTGGCTTGCCAATCATACTGAGTCCTTTGCGCCAGACAGAAACGCCATCAACAATGCGTCAGAGTGGGTTTACCAGGAACTTAAAGCACGAGAAGCGTTCTTGGCGGCTTCCTCAAGAGAAATGCCTGTCGGAACAAACGCCATTCTGTCATCGAACCCCGCCACGAACGCGCCCGCCCATCACGCGGAATCCGCGGAGGGCGCGGAGAATCGGGAATGAAACACGGAGCCGCGCAGAGCCGGCCGAAGCGCCGAGATTCCGCGCCGCGTCCTTTTCGGCGCTCTCGCCGGGTTGGAGCGAGGGGATTAGAGCGACAGATCCGAGTGTGTCCCGGTGTCCGCGAGAACAAGAACGAGAATGCTCATTTGTTTCCCATGAACTCTTCGATCTTCGCGGGATCGGTGCAGGTGGGCGCGTCGGGGTCGTGCGCGACGGCCTTGGCTTCCTCCAATGCGGCCGCAAGGCGCGCCGCCTTGCGCTGGCGCGTCAGCTTGAACGGGATTTCCCCGTCCGCAAGGCACTTCTTGAAGAAGCACGTGATGGCCGTCGTGAGGGTCATGCCGATGTCATCGAAGAACTCTTCGGCATCGGCCTTGAGCCCGTTGTCCATCCGGATGGTGAGGGAAGTCGTCATTGCAGATTGCTCCTTTTGTCGTAGAACAACGTGCATTCTACGAAAATCCGCGTGCAATGTCAATGCGGATCGACTGCTTCGCTTGAAGCCTGTCCCCGAAACACTTGCCCGCGAGCGGCGAAGCCGCGACACCCGGCCGCAGCCGGCGTGGCGGAACACCGCCACGCCGTGCAACGCCGCCCAATCCCGGACACCCCGCCACGCGGAGCGACCCCGCCACGAAAATTTTACATTCCCATGACATTTCGAAAATCGGTTTCTGCTAGAATCCCCCGCCGTACGACCACCTCCAATCCCCAAAACCTCGCCATGAAACGCCGCGCCCTTCTCCTTTCCCTCCTCGCCCTCGCGCCGCTCGCCGTAGGTGCGGCGGGGCTCCGTCTTGTCGACGCCGAAGAACTCGCGAAGCTCGACGAAGAACGCGCCAAAACCGGCGACGAACCCGCCGTGACGGTCGACGGAACCGTCGTGGCGACGAAAAACCGGTTCCGGTTCGTCGTCGATCCGACCCGCAGCCGGAATCTCGGAACCGTGGACTTTCTCCTCCAATGGGCGCCTCGCGAACCTTTCGTCGACGAGCCCTCTCCGTTCGCTTGGACGGTGGCCGGGCAATACGCGGACGACCGCTTCGCGGCCCGATGCATCGCAGACGCCTTCCTTCTGGACCGCGAAGCGGAGAAACGGGGGTTCGAGTCGGGAGAAACGATGGTCCGGGACGGCATCGCCGAACCGACCGAAGAAGAACTGCGCGCCGCGTGGGCGGCCATTCTGGCCGAAAACCCGTCGGAGGGACGCATCGGGGAAACGGTCGAGGCGTCCCACCTCCTGGTCCTCCTTCCCGAAGGCGCTTCGGCCGACGACGACGCGGCCGCCCAGAAGAAAGCCAAGGCCCTCCGGGAACGCATTCTGGCCGGAGAGGCGTTCGCGGCCGTCGCGCGGGAAGCGTCCGACTGTCCGTCGAAAGCCCGCGGAGGATCGCTCGGATCGTTCACGCGCGGACAGATGGTTGCGGCGTTCGAAGAGGCCGCGTTTTCGCAGCCGGTCGGCGTCGTGGGGGAACCGGTGCGGACCGAATACGGCTGGCACTTGATTCTCGTGACGAAACGGGAACCAGCGCGCGAACGCCGTTTCGAGGAAGTCCGCGACGATCTCAAGGCCGATTTGTTCGCCCAAAAGCTCGAAGACCGCATCGAACGGCTCCTCGAACCGCTGCGGAAGGCCGCCGTCGTCCAATACGCGCCCGGCTACGATCCCGCGGAGCCTTCGGTTTTGTATTGGAACCCCGCCACGCCGGGCCCCGCCACGAACGCGCCCGCCGCGGATGAACCTCACGCAGAGAGCGCGGAGAACGCGGAGAATTGACATTGTCCACCGACTTCCGTTGCCATAAACGCATGATAACGATGCTATTTTTCATGAAAGCTTGATTTTAGTGTCGTTAACTTGACTTTTTCTCATGCTTTCGGTAGATTCCGTTGCCATGAAACAACCCATCTTCCACCGCGAGGCGTATTTGCGCAAACTCCGGCCGTTCTACCGGTCGGACTTGATCAAGGTCATCACCGGCATCCGCCGTTGCGGCAAATCCTGCCTGCTGCTCTCCGTGATGGAGGAACTCCGGCGCGAGGGCGTTCCGGCGGAGAACATCGTCTACGTCAATCTCGACAAGCGGGGCTTCAAGAACATCCGCCGTCCGGAGCAGCTCGAGGAGGCCGTCGCCTCGCGCCTTCCCGCGAAGGCGGACCAGGTCTACCTGTTTGTCGACGAAGTCCAGAACGTTGAGGACTTCGAACCCGTGCTCAACGCGTTCCGGGAGGAAGGCGTCTCGATCTTCGTCACGGGCTCCAACTCCTACCTGCTCGGCGGCGAGCTGGCGACCAAGCTCACGGGCCGCCACGTCGAGTTCGACCTCTTCCCGCTTTCGTTCCGCGAATGGCTCGACATGCGGGCGTTCCTCGGCAAGCCCTCCGTTGCGGACCGGAACGCCGCCTTCGCGGAATACGTCCGGAGCGGCGGACTGCCGAAAACGCTCGAGTTCGACGATCCGGAGGCCCGCGAAACCTATGTCGAAAGCGTCGTGGAGCAGATCCTCCACAAGGACGTCCGCCGGCGCTTCAAGATCCGCAACCGGCCCGTCTTCGACAAGGTCCGGACCTATCTCGTGAACAACTTCGGCGCGCCCACGAGCCTCCCGAACCTCGAGGAGGAGTTCCGGAAGCGGCAGGGCCTGCCCGTCACGCAGCGGACGCTCCGGCGGTACCTGGACATCCTGGAGAAGGCCCGCATCCTGTATCCGTGCCCGCGGTTCGACCTCAAATCCCGCAAGTCCCTCCGCGGCGGCGGAAAGTTCTACCTGGCCGACACCGGACTCTACTTCGCGGCGAACACGGACCACCGGATCAACTACGGCCCCGTTCTCGAGAACCTCGTTTTCGCCCATCTCCGGAGCGAAGGATTCCGGGTGTCCGTCGGACGGATCGGCGACCTCGAATGCGACTTCATCGTGCGGCGCCGCGAAGACTACGCCTATGTCCAGGTCGCAATGACGATCGCCGACCCCGAAACCGAGGCGCGCGAATTCGCGCCCTTCTCGAAAATCCGCGACAACTACCCGAAAATCCTGCTCACGCTCGACCCCCTCCTGCAGCGCCGCGACGGCATCCGGCACCTCAACCTGCTCGACGTCCTGACCGGACGGGAAACGCTGTTCCCGTAAGCCGCCGCGGAAAACCGGAACGGACGGCTCCTTTACCAACCAGCGGAACGGAAACGAAATGAAACGCATCTCCTTCGCCCAATGGATCGCGGGCGCGCTCGCCGCGCTCGCGACGACGGCCGCCGCGGGCGGCTTCGATTTCGACAAGGCCTGGCGACAGGTCGACGCGGCGGCCCGGAAGGACCTGCCGCGCACGGTCACGAACCTCGTCGCGGAGATCGAGCGCGAGGCGGTCGCGGCGGAGCGCTGGCCCGACGCGGCGCGCGCGTTCCTCGCGCGCGAACAGGCGATGCAGGCGTTCGCCGACGAGCAGCCCGCCGACTGGCTCCCCGCCTTCGCCGCGTCGGTCGACGCGCAGCCGGCGCCGCTCCAGGCCGTCCTGCAGCTGCACCTCGCGCACACCTATTTCGAAAACTCGGAGAATTCGAGCCGCTGGGGCTGGGGCGGCGCGGCGCCGACGAAGCTCGACGACGCGGCCGCGGCGGACAAGAGGCCGCCGTGGTCGCCCGAGAAGATCGCCGCGACGCTCGAGGCGCAATTCGCCAAGGTCTTCGCCCGCTCCGACGAGCTCCAGGCGATGAAGCTCGCCGACTGGGCGACGCTCTTCAAACCGGGCCGCCCCGCGTCCTACACCCCCACGCTCTTCGATTTCGCCGTCCACGACGCGATCCGGTTCTTCTACGGCCGGGCCCTCCGCGACCGGACGCTCGAGAAGGGCCTCGCCCTCTTCGACCGCCTGATCGCGTTCCACGAGGCGGACGGCAACCTCGACGCGCTCGCGATGGCCGAGCTGAAGCGCGCGGAATACGTCCGGGACTTCGACCAGAAGCCCGAGAAGGAGCGCGAGGCGGCGTTCGAGGCGTTCCTCGACGCCTTCCTCGTGCGCTTCGAGGGCCGGACGGAGGCCGTCGCGTTCGGCGCGGCCGCCAAGGCCGAGCGCCTGCGCAGGCGGGGCGAGCTCGTCGCCGCGCACGACCTCGCGGCCGACTACGCGGCGAAGTGGCCGAAGGCCCCGGGCGGCGTCCAGTGCGACAACATCGCCGACGAAATCGAAGCCCCGCACTTTTCCTTCGAGACGGAGCGCAACTGGTGCGCCCCGTGGCCGGAGATCACGGTCTACGTGCGCAATCTGAGCGAAGTCCATTTCCGCCTCGTCCCCGTCACGTTCGAGGAGCTCGTCGAGGACAAGTCGATGGGCAGCGACACCTACTACGAGGCCATCCCGAAACTGAAGGGGACGTATCGGGACCGCAAGCCCGCGAAGGAGTGGACGGAGACGTTCGAGCCCCGGACGGACTACACCGCGCAGTCCGGTTCGTTCGCCGTCCCCGCCGATCTCGCGCCCGGCCACTACGTCCTCTTCGCGGCGCTGAACGACAAGTTCGGCGCCGACAAGCGGCCGCTCTTCGCGCGATACGTCACGGTGACGACCCTGGCGCTCGTGCTGCGGACCGGCCACGGCGCTTTCGGCGGCACGGTCTACGACGCCGAATCCGGCGAACCGGTCGCCGGCGCGAGCGTGGAGCTCTGGGGCCTTCCCAAGAGCGGCGGCCAACGCAAAAAGCGGCTCGAGTCCTGCACGACGGACGAGGACGGGAACTTCGTCGCCGAAATCGAAACAGACGGCGGCTATTCGCGCTCGCGCTCCGTCCGCGTCGTGAAGGACGGCATGGAGGTCCTTTCGCTTGGCTGGAACAATTCCCCCGGCTTCGCCGACAGGGAGGACCGCAACTACGAGTTCGTCGAGCTCTTCACGGACCGGTCGCTCTACCGCCCCGGCCAGGCGATCCACGTGAAGGGCATCGCCTACCATGCCTACCCGCCCATGCGCGACTTCCACACGTGGGGGAACGAGTCGGTCGTCCTCACGCTCGTCGACCCGAACGGCAAGGAGGTCGCCTCAAAGCGCCTCCGGACGAACAAGTGGGGTTCGTTCGCCCACACCTTCACGGCGCCGTCCGACCGCCTGACCGGCGCCTACCGCGTGCAGGCGCGCAGCCTGCCGCGCGCCGCCGTCGGCGCCACCGGCGTGGCGGACAAGACCGTGAACGTCGAGGAATACAAGCGGCCGAAGTTCGAGGCGACGCTGGAGAAGGCGGGCGAGACGGCGACGCTCGGCGCGCCGGCGACGGTGACCGGCAAGGCGCTCACCTACGCCGGGCCGCCGGTGCAGGGCGCAAAGGTCGCGTGGCACGTGGAGCGCCGGACGCGCTATCCGGACTGGTTCCGCCGGTTCTGCTGGGACGGCTGGGACGACGACGAGGAGTTCCTCGACGGCGAGCGTTTCGTCGCGGAGGGCGAGGCGACGACGGACGAGAACGGCGCGTTCACGATCGAGTTCACGCCCGTCGCGGCGCCGACGGCGGACCTCGCGGGCGACCCGTCGTTCGAGTTCACCGTGACGGCGACCGTCGTCGACGAAACCGGCGAGGCGCGCATGGCGGAGGCGTCCTTCGAGATCGGCACGGTGGCCTGGCGCGCGGAGGTCGGGACGGAGGGCGAGTGGCACACGGCGGGCAAGCCCGTCGCGGCGAAGGTGTCGCTCGCGTCGCTCGCCGGCGCGGCCGTCCCCGTGAAGGGCACGCTCAAGGTCTTCCGGCTCCAGGCGCCGGCGCGGCCCGTCCGCAAGCCCGCCAACCGCGATCGCCCCACCTTCCAGCCAGAGAACGGCCCCTGGGACTGGACGGCCTGGGAGCCGGGCGAGGAGGTCCTCTCGCGCGAAATCGCGGGCGAGAAGGCCCAGCCGTGGACGGGCGAGCTCGACCTCGGCGTCGGCGCCTACCGGCTCGTCTTCGAGGCGACGGACCCGAACGGAAAGACCGTGAAGGACCTGGACACCGTCTGCGTCTTCGACCCGGCGGCGAAGGGGCTCGGGATCGCCGTGCCGGAGCTCTTCCGCGTCGAGGCGCACACGGTGAAGGTCGGGGGGACGATGCGCGTCTACTGGGGCACGGGCTACGAAACCGGCTACTGCCGCGTCCGGGTCTCCAGCAACGGCAAGACGATCCTCGACACGTCCGTGCGCGGCGAGAACCCCGTCTGGTCCTACGAGCTTCCGGTCCGGGACGAGCACCGCGGCCGGATCGCGGTCGAGACGACGTTCGTCCGCGAGAACCGCCTCTACCGCAACGAGACGACGGTGTGGGTCCCGTGGGACGACAAGCGCCTCGACATCGAGGCCGAGCACCTGTCGAGCGGGCTCCATCCCGGCACGCAGGAGACGTGGACGTTCAAGGTCTCCGGCCCCGCCGAGGTGCTGGCCTTCCTCTACGACCGTTCGCTCGACGCCTACAAGTGGCACGACGTCTCGCTCGGCTTCTCCAACCACTTCACGCCGTGGACGCCGGGCCGCGCCGCCGCGCGTCTCCAGAACATGTCGGGCTTCTTGTTCCATCTCGGCGGCGGCTTCCCCGGCCGGGGCCGGAGCGTCGACCTGTACTGGCCGACGTGGAACATCCCGCCGGTCGATTTTTCGCGCAAATACAAGAATGCCGCCGACGTCCAGTTCTGCGTTGCGCCCAGCGCCGCCGTGGGCGGCGCCCGGGTCAACGCCTATTCCGCGGATGACGACTGGGACGACGACTGGGACGTCTGCGAGGAGATGGACTACGACGACGAGGAATGCGAGGAAGCGGAATGCGACGAGGAGGACGAGGAGGAAGACGATGCCGGGGACGCGTCCCCGCCGCGGCGGAACCTGCAGGAGACGGCCTTCTTCCTCCCCGACCTCGAGACGGACGCGGAGGGGCGCGTGTCGTTCACGTTCACCGTGCCCGACGCGCTCACGGGCTGGAAGCTGCTGATGGTCGCGCACGACAACGCGCTCGACGGCGGCGTCTACCGCAACGACTCGATCGTGACCGTGCGGCCGCTCATGTGCGAGCCGAACGCCCCGCGCTTCGCGCGCGAGGGCGACGACTTCCTCTTCGCCGTCAAGGTGACGAACACGGAGGACGAGCCACAGAAGGGAGAGGTCTCGATGGAGCTCGAAGAGCTCGGCGGCGGCGGCGCCCTCGCGGAGGGCGCCCTGCCGCCGCCGCAAGCCTTCGAGCTCGCTCCCCGCGAGTCGAAGACCTTCGAGTTCCGCGTCGCGATCCCCGACGGCTGCGGCTTCCTGAAATACGTTGCCAAGGCGAAGGGGGCGAAGTTCGCCGACGGCGAGGAGGGCGTGCTGCCCGTCCTCGCGCGGCGCATCCTCGTGCGCGAGGCGGTGCAGCTCCACGCGGAGCGCGGGCTCGGACACGATCCGCCACGCGGGGCTCGAGGTGCGCGCCGTGTCGCGCCCGGCGTGGTACGCGGTGCTCTCGCTCCCGTATCTGATGGAGTTCCCGCACGAGTGCTGCGAGCAGACCTTCTCGCGCTACTACGCGAACGCGCTCGGCGCGTTCCTCGCGAACGCCGACCCGCGTATCCGCGCGACGTTCGACGCCTGGAGGGAGGCCGGCGCGGAGGCGCTCAAGAGCCCGCTGGAGACCAACCCGCAGCTCAAGGCCGTCGCGCTCGAGGCGACGCCGTGGGTGCGCGAGGCGGAGCACGAGACCGCCGCCCGCGCGCGGCTGGGCGAGCTCTTCGGAAGCGAGCGCCTCGCGGCCGAGCAGGAGCGCTGCCTCGGGAAGCTGCGCGAGACGCGCACCCGCGACGGCCTCTGGCCGTGGTTCCCGGGCGGGCCGTCGTCCGATTCCATCACGCTCTACATCCTCACCGGGTTCGCGCGCCTCAACCGCCTCGCGGCGATGGACTACCCGGACTTCTTCGCGGACGCGACGAAGGCGCTCGACCGCGAGGTCGCGGCTCGCGGCGATGGACTACCCGGACTTCTTCGCGGACGCGACGAAGGCGCTCGACCGCGAGGTCGCGGCGGACGTGCAGCGCCGGCTCGAGCTGGAACGGACGGAGCAGGTCCCCTTTCGCGTGAACGGCTTCGACGTGCGCTGGCTCTACCTGCACTCGTTCGCGGGCGTGCCGGCGCCGAAGAACGGGAAGGACGCGGAACTCTTCGTCGAGCACCTCCGCACGGAGTGGCCGGACCTCGGGCTCGAGACGCAGGCCGTCGCCGCGACCGCGCTGAAGCGCCGCGGCGAGGAGGCGCTCGCGCGCGAAATCCTCGCCTCCATCAAAGAGCGCGGCGTCCTCTCCGACGAGCTCGGGATGTACTGGAAGCGCCCGTATTTCTTCTCGTGCAGCCTCTTCGCGGCGCCCGTCTCGACGCAGGCGCTCGTCGTCGAGGCGTTCCGCGAGGTCACGGGAGACGAGGCGAGCGCCGATGCCTGCAACGTGTGGCTTCTCAAGCAGAAGCAGACGCAGGACTGGACCACGACCGCCGCGACGGCGGACGCCATCTACGCGCTCGTCCTCGGCGGCGGGGCCGACCTGCTCGCGGGCGACGCGCTCGCGGAGGTGACGCTCGGCGGCGAGAAGGTCCCGGCGGAGAACGCCGAGGCCGGCACGGGGATGTGGTCGCACCGCTACGCGGCGGAGGAGATCAAGCCCGGCATGGGCGAGATCGCGTTCACGGGCGCGGGCGAGAAGGGCGTCGCGTGGGGCGGCGTGCACTGGAGCTACTTCGAGGACGTCCTGAAGGTCCGCGCGCACGAGCCGAAGGAGCTGCGCGTCGAGAAGAAATACTACAAAAAGACGAAGGGCGCGGAGGGGACGCGCCTCGCGGCGATCGGCGAAGCGCTTGAGCCGGGCGACGAGCTCGTGGCGCGGCTGGAGATCACGAGCGATCGCACCTACGAGTTCGTGCACCTCTCCGACGAGCGCCCCGCGTGCGCCGAGCCGGTGGACGTGCTCTCGTCCTATCGGTGGCGGGACGGCGTGGGCTACTACCAGTCGACGAAGGACACGGCGACGCACTACTACATCGACCGCCTGAACAAGGGCGTCTTCGTCCTGGAGACCTCCTACCGCGTGCAGCAGCGCGGCGTCTTCTCCGGCGGCCTGGCGACCATCCAGTGCATGTACGCCCCGGAGTTCACGGCGCACTCCGCTGCCGAGACCGTCCGCGTGAAGTAGCCGGGCGCCGCGCCGGATTGACTTGAATTTACCCCAATTTGCCCGATTCGGGAAGTAGACAGCGGGCGGGGCGGTCTGGTAGAATGGGGCGCGTCAACCCAATCCGGGAGCCACCGTGCCGATCATCAGTCCAGCCACCCGCCGCAACCGCAAGACGCGGTTCGCCTGCGCCTTGATCTTCCTCGTGCTGTCGATCGGCGCGCTCACGATGCTCTATCCCTTCTCGCTCATGCTCGCGGGATCGGTGCACAGCGAGGCGGACGACCAGGAGATCACGCCCTGGCCGTCGTTCTGGACGGACGACACGGTTCTGTTCCGCAAGTACGCCGAGAGCAAGCACGACGTCTCGCTCGACCTGATCGGCCAGGCCTGGGGCGAGCCGCAGACGGGCTGGCGCCGCATCGTGGAGCCGGCGCCCGTCGCGGACGGGGCCGCGCTCGCCGACTGGAAGGCCTGGCGCGCGACGCCCGAGGCGCGGCAGGTCGGCATCCTCGGCCACGTGACGGGCGGCCGCCTCCTCCCGAAGAACGCGCGCCTCTTCCGCGCGCGGCTCGAGGAATCCTACGGCGGCGACTTCCAGCGCTTCCGCCGCGAGACGGGCGCGACCGCCGCGAGCTGGACCGGCGTGAACCCGCCCGTCGAGCGCATCGGCCGCCACGCCAACCACGCCTCCGCGCCCGCGCTCCTGGCCGCCTTCGAGGCCTTCAAGCGCGACGCGCCGCCCGAGGACCTGCGCTTCCCGAACCCGGAGGGCGTCTTCACGCAGGTCTACCTGCCGTCGGTCCACGGGCCGGACGCCGCCGCGTGGGGGACCGGTCTCGCCTCGTGGTCGCAGGCGCGCCTCGCGCGGCGCATGCCGTCCGGCGGCGGCGCGCCGGCGGAGGACTGGCTCGCGTTCGTCCGCAACCGCGCGCCGCTGGACTGCATCCGCCTCGACGAAGCCGCCGCGCCCGCGTGGCGCGCCTTCCTCGCCGGCCGCCCCGGCTCCGCGGCG
>CADBEF010000050.1 GCA_902793555.1 uncultured bacterium
CCTCGTGGCCATCACCGCCGAGCGCTAAAGCGGTTCCCCGAACGCAGGTCAGCGGCTGCGATTCGGTTGAAAACACGGAACCGTCCGTGCTATCCTTCTTCCTGTGACGAACGGAAGCACCATCGGCTCGCTGCACCTCCTCCGCCGCATCGGCGCGGGCGGGATGGGAGAGGTGTGGCTCGCGCGCGACGAGGCGCTCGGCGTCGACCGCGCCGTGAAGCTCCTCCTCCCGGAACGCGCCGGCGACGCGGCGCTGCGCGCGCGCTTCGCCGCCGAGGCCCGTACGCTCGCCGCGCTCGGCGATGTGCCCGGCGTCGTCCGCGTCCACGCGGCGGGCGAAGACCCCGCCACGCGGAGGCCGTTCTTCGTCATGGACGCGCACCTGCTCGCTCCGGACGAAGTCCGCGCCGTCTGCACGCGGAGACTGGGGCTTCCCGTTGCCGCCGCGGAAGCCATTTCCCACGCAGTGTTCGCGGAGTCCAAATCTCTCGCGGAGAGCGCAGAGGACGCGGAGTCCAAATCTCACGCAGAGCGCGCAGAGGACGCGGAGCGTTCCTTCACTCTCCAGGACGCCCTCGGCGACGAAGCTGCCGGCACCGCGCGGCAGATTCCAGAACGAGCGGTTCTTTCCCTCGCCCGCGAGATTGCCGCCGCGCTTGCGCGGCTGCACGGGCGCGCGCCGCCCGTCGTCCATCGCGACCTCAAGCCGTCCAACCTGCTCTTCGCGGCGGACGGGCGTCTGCTTCTCGCCGATTTCGGCGTCGCCAAGACGCTCGAATCTGCGCAGACCGGCCTCACGCGGACCGGAGCGCAGCCCGGCACGCAGCGCTACGCCGCGCCGGAACTGCTCCGCGGCGACCCCGCCACGCCGGCCGCCGACTGGTATGCGCTCGGCGTTGTCCTCTTCCGCGCGCTCACGAGCTCCTTCCCGCAGTGGGGCGAAGCCTTCCCGACAAGTGCGGGGCTCCGCCCCTTCTCCCCGCTCTGGGAACCTCTGCTGCGCGATCTGCTCGCTCCCAACCCCGCCCGGCGCCTCACGGACGCCGCGGCGTTCGCGCGCCGGGCGGCCGCCGCGTTCTTCGATTCGGTCCCCGCGATCCGCGACGCGCTGCGCGAGGACCTGCTCGCCGGCTACGAGGGCGACCCGGCCGCGCGCTCGGAGCAGGAAGTCGCGATGGCGTATCCCGGCTTCTACGCGACCGCGGTGCACCGCGTCGCGCACCGGCTCTGCGAGCTCGGCGTGCAGCTGCTGCCGCGCATGATGAGCGAGCACGCGCACTCCGTCACGGGCATCGACATCCACCCGGGCGCCACGATCGGTCCCGGCTTCTTCATCGACCACGGGACGGGCGTCGTGATCGGCGAGACGTGCACGATCGGCCGCCGCGTCAAGCTCTACCAGGGCGTCACGCTCGGCGCGCTTTCTTTCGCCAAGGACGCCGACGGCAACCTCGTCAAGGGCGTCAAGCGCCACCCGGACGTCGAGGACAACGTCGTCGTCTACGCGGGCGCCACGATCCTCGGCGGCGAAACGCGCATCGGCCACGACTCCGTCATCGGCGGCAACGTGTGGCTCGTCCACTCCGTCCCGCCGCACAGCAAGGTCCTCAACGCGCAGCCCTCGCCGCGCGTCCGCACGCCGGGCGTCCCGGACGTGGACGAATTCGCCGCGGGCGGAGGCATCTAGCATGCGCCCCGGCCCCTCCCGATCCCGCGCCCCGCGCCCGGACGCGGCCTTCGCCGCGCTCGACCCGGGCACGCGGACGCGCGTCGACGCGATCCGCATCCTCAAGCGCTGGACCGACTCGGGCGACTTCCCGGACCGGATGTTCGGCGAAATCCCCTCCGCGCGGCGCGGCTTCGCGATGGACCTCGTCTACGCGACCGTCCGCAACGTCCGCGCGCTCGATTTCGCGCTGCGCTCCTTCCTCGCCCGCGAACCGGAACACCCCCACGCGGCCCTCGCGCTGCTGCTCGGCGCCGCGCAGATTCTCAAGATGCCGGATGTCGCGGAGCACGCCGCCGTCTTCTCCACGGTCGAAGCGCTCAAGGCGCTCGACGGCCCCCGCCCGTGCGCCTTCGCCAACGGCGTCCTGCGCAACCTCCTGCGCAACCGCGGCGTCGCGCTCGAGACGCTCGCCGGCGCGCCGCTCGCGGTGCGCGAATCGCACCCCGACGCGCAGGTCGCGCGCTGGACGGAGCGCTTCGGTGCGGAGCGCGCGGAGGCGATCTGCAAGTGGGACAACGAGCCGGCGTCCGTCACCGTGCTTTCCCTCCCGGGGCGGCCGACGGCGCCGCAGCTGCTCGCGTCGTTCCTCGCCGCCGGCGTCGAGGCGAAGCGGCACCCCGGCGTCCCGGACCGGGCCGTCGTCATCCCCCACGGCTCGCACGTGGACCGCCTGCCCGGCTTCGCCGACGGCCTCTTCTCGATCCAGGACCCCGCCACGCTCGAAGCGGTTCGGCTGCTCGACGTGCGCCCCGGGCAGCGCGTGCTGGACGCCTGCGCGGCGCCCGGCGGCAAGTCCGTCCAGATCGCCGCGCTGCTGGAAGGGTCCGGCGGTTCGCTCGTCTCGATGGACTGCTGGCGCGACCGGCTCGACCCGCTGCGCGACAACCTGCACCGATTCGGGTTCGACGGCCTCGCGCGCGTCGTCCTCGGCGACGCCAAGCGCGTCCGGCTCCCCGACGTCGGCGGCGGGCCGTTCGACCGGATCCTGGCGGACGTGCCGTGCAGCAACACCGGCGTTCAGCGCCGCCGCGCGGACGCGCGCTGGCGCTTCGACGAAACGCGCCTCGCCACGCTCGTGCAGGTGCAGGAGGCGATTCTCGAAAACCTCGCCGGCCTGCTCGCGCCCGGCGGGCGCCTCGTCTACAGCACCTGCTCGCTGGAGGCGGAGGAGAACGACGCCGTCGTGGCGGGGTTCCTCGCCCGCCACCCGGACTGGCGCCTCGCGGACAAGTCCGCGCAGGTCCCGCCCGACCGCGCCTGCGACGGCGCCTTCGCCGCCGCCCTCGAGCGCGCCCCGCGCGGTTGACAAGCGGAACGGAAAAAGCTAGTCTCCGCCGCCGAAACGACAAACGCGAAAGGAGATACCATGCCCGTCGCCTCCCTCAACGATTCCGAATTCGACGCAGCCGTCGCCGCCGGCGTCTGCGTCGTCGACTTCTGGGCCACCTGGTGCGGCCCCTGCCGCATGATGGCGCCGATTTTCGAAAGCGTCGCCGCCGAAATGGCGGACCGCCCCGTCAAGTTCTTCCGCGTCGACGTGGACGAAGCGCCCGCGTCCGCCGGCCGCTTCGGCGTGCAGTCGATCCCGACCCTGCTCGTCCTCAAGGACGGCGCGGAAGTCGACGTGAGCGTGGGCGTCACGCCGCCCGCGAAACTCCGCAAGATGGTCGAGGCCGCGCTTTCCTGACCGAGCCCGCCATGTTTCCCGGCCGCGTCCTCCGCGTCGTCTTCATGGGTTCGGACACGCTTTCGTGCCCGTTCCTGCGCGCGCTCGCGGAAAGCCCCGACGTCGAAGTCGCGGCCGTCGTCACCCAGCCCGACCGCGGCCGCGGCCGGCACCTGCGCGTCACGCCCGGTCCCGTCAAGGAGCTCGCGCTCTCGCTCGGCATCTCCGTGATCGACCCTCCGAAGGTGAACGAGGACTACGTCGTCGAGACGCTCGCCGGCCTCGGGCTCGACGCGATCGTCGTGATGGCCTACGGGCAGATCGTCGGCGACGCGATCCTCGACCTGCCGCGCCTCGGCTGCGTGAACCTCCACGTCTCGCTCCTGCCGCGCTGGCGCGGCGCCGCGCCGATCCAGCGCGCGATCCTCGCGGGGGACGCGCGGACCGGCGTCACCGCCATGCTCATGGACCGCGGCATGGACACGGGCGACACGCTCGGTTCGGTCGCGTGCGACATCGCCCCGGACGACACGACCGGTTCGGTCGCCGCCAAGCTCTGCGAAGCCGGGTGCGGCCTCATGCTCGACACGCTGCGCGCGCTCGACCGCGGCGAGGCCGTGCGGACGCCCCAGGACGGTTCGCTCGCCACGAAGGCGCCGAAGATCCGCAAGGAGGAAGCGCTCCTGGACTGGTCGCTCTCCGCGGCCGAAAACGAGCGCAAGGTCCGCGCGTTTTCGCCCAAGCCCGGTGCGGCGACGTGGATCCCGCCGGCCGCGTCCGGCGGCCGCGGCCTCCTCGTGAAGGTCCTCCGCGCCCGCGTCGAAACGCTTCCGCGCGGCATGGCGCTCGCCCTGCCCGGCACGCTCCTGGAGCTCGACCAGCAGAAGGGACCGCTCGTCGCGGGCGGCGCCGGCAAGGCGCTCCGCCTGGTCGAAGTGCTGCCGGAAGGCCGCCCGCGCCCGATGGACGGCGGCTCGTTCGCCAACGGCTACCGCGCCCGCATCCCGATCGGCGTCCGCTTCGGCGCGCCGCCGGCCGCGCCGGGCGCGCCCGCCTAGCGCGGGCGTTCTCCGAAGCGGCGCACGAAGTTGCCGCGGTAGACCGCGCGCAGGACCTCGTCCGGCAGCCCCAGCGGCCGCAGGACGCCCAGATCGCAGTCGTGGAAGCGGAACGGCTCCGTGCGTTCCAGGAACGCGCGCGGCAGGTTCACGATGAAGCCGAAATTCCACGTGTAGGTCGCGAGGTCGTCCGACGAATGCCAGTCGTCCGAGTCACTCCCGAAGAGGAAGCGGTCCGCGAAGCGCAGGAAGAGACCCCGCCACGTTTCCGGATCGCGCGACATGCCCGCGTACATCTCGCCGCCGGGCGTGAGGTCGAAGCACAGGTCCGGATACGTCTCGAGCAGGCGCGCGGCCTCGTCCGGCCGGTCGCCCAGGAAGAACAGGTGCGCCAGCGTCAGCTTCAGCCGCGGATGGGCGCGCAGCACGCCCTCGACCTCCGCGCGGATCCGCGCGAGCGTCGGGAACGACGCGTCGTAGGCCCACGTCCCGCCGGCGGCGGCGCGGGCGGGATCCCAGAAGTCCGGCGGGTCGCCCGCGTGCATCGTGACCGGCAGCCCGGACTCCTCGAGGAAGGAGAAAAACGGAGCGAAGACCGGCCCGTCAAGCGGCAGCGCGAGGCGTTTGCGCTGGCCGGGCTTGCCGACGAGCAGTTTGAAGCCGTCGTAGCCCTCGGCGGCGCGGGCGCGGGCCTGGGCGAGCAGGTCGCCCGGGTCGTCGCGCCCGCCGTTCCGCAGCACGAGCCCGGCGCAGGCGTAGACGAAGCGGTCCGGCCGTTCGGCATTGAGCGCGCGCTTCACGGCGAGGCAGCGCGCGTTGTTGCCGGCGTCGACGTTCTCGCGGTGGCTGCTCGACGGCAGCCCGAGCAGCGCGACGCGCTCCATGCCGAAATGCTCCATGAGTCCGCGCACCATCTGCGCGTCCCACGCGAAGTCGTGGTCGGCGGAGAGGTGCACGTGCGCGTCGCAGAGCGGCAGGTCGGCGCGGTAGCCGTTGAACGCGGGATTGGAGACGCCGGACGGCGGCGGCTCGTTCGGATTGAAGGCAACCGGGTCCATGGACGCGCCTAGACGAGCGACAGGATTTCGTCCATCTGCTCGTCCGTCCCCACCGAGATGCGCAGGAACGAGTCGATGCCCGGCTCCTTGAAGTGCCGCACGAGGATGCCGCGCGCGCGGAGTTTCTCCAGCACGCCCGCCGCGGTCTGCCCCTCGGGGGGGCGCGTCCAGAGGAAGTTCGCGTGCGACTCCTGCACGAACCACCCGCGCCGGCGCAGCTCGTCCGCGAAACGGTCGCGCGTGGCGAGGATCTTGCGGACGTTGCCCTGCATCCACTCCGGGTCGGAGAGCGCCGCGACCGCGAGCTCCTGCGCGAGCGCGTCGACGTTGTAGGAGTCCTTCACCTTGTAGATCGCGCCGATGTTCTCGGCCGATCCGACGAGCACGCCGACGCGCAGCCCCGCGAGCGACCATGCCTTCGAGAACGAGCGCGAGACGACGACGTTCGGCTCCTCCAGCGCGAGCGCGAGGCAGTCCGAACCCGCGAAGAGGACGTAGGTCTCGTCGACCAGCAGCGTCGCCGGCGCGATCGACCGCGCGAACGCGCGCACGGCGTCGATCCCGAAGACCGTCCCCGTCGGCGCGTTCGGGTTCACGAGGCAGAACAGGTCCGGCGCCGGGTCCGGCAGGCGCAGCGCCGCGAGCGCCGCGTCGCCGTCCGGCAGCGGGAACTTGTCGACCGGCGCCTCGCGGATGTCCGCGAGCACCTGGTAGAGCGAGTAGGTCGGGTCGAAGACGCCGACGTGCGACGCGTTGCGCACGAACACGTGCACCGCGAGGCGCAGCGCCTCGTCCGAGCCGTTGCCGACGAAGACGTTCTCCATCTTGCACCCGTAACGCCGTGCGAGGTGGTGCCGCAGCTTCGCGGACTCGGAGTCCGGGTAGCGGCGCAGCAGGGCCGCGTCGAACGACCGCAGCGCCTCGGCCACCTTGGGCGACGGAGGATAGGCGTTCTCGTTCGCGTTGAGCTTCACGAGACGCTTCATCTTGGGCTGCTCGCCCGGCACGTAGGGGGCGAGCGAGAGGACGGAGGAACGGATCATGGCGGCGGATTATACGCCGCCGTCCGCCTCCGCGCAAGCGCGCTCCTTGCGCCCGAGACCGCCGACGACGACGGCGATCTCGCCCTTCGGGGGCGGGCCGGCGAAGCGCGCCGCCAGCTCGGGCAGCGTCCCGCGCTCGACGCGCTCGAACTTCTTCGTGAGCTCCAGGCACACCGCCGCCGGACGCGCGCCGAGGACCTCGGCCGCGGCGGCGAGCGTCTTTCCGATCCGGAACGGCGATTCGTAGAACACGAGCGTGTGCGGCGAGGCCGCCTCGTCCCCGAAGAACCGCCGCAGCGCGCCGGGCTTGCGCGGCGGGAAGCCGAGGAACGTCCAGCTCGACGTCGGCAGCCCCGAGAGCACGAGCGCCACGTCCGCCGCCGACGGGCCGGGCACGACGCTCACGGGCAGTCCCTCCGCCACCGCGTCGCGCACGAGCCGGAAGCCGGGGTCGGAGACGCCCGGGTAGCCCGCGTCCGTGCAGAGCGCCACGTCCTGCCCCGCGCGGAGGCAGTCGAGAATCTCCGCACCGGCGCGCTCCTCGGCGCCTTCGCGGTAGGAGACCATCCGCGCGGGGCGCGGAATGCCGAAGTGCGAGAGCAGCTGCCACGTGTGGCGCGTGTCCTCGGCGGCGATCACGGGCGCCGCGCGGAGCGTCTCGATCGCCCGCGGCGACAGGTCGCCGAGGTTTCCGATCGGGGTGGCCACGAGGTAGAGCATCGCGCGTCCTCCCCTCCCCTAGCCCGCGTAGACGCGCCGCACGCGCGGCCCGATCGCGCAGAGAATGTCATGCGGGTGCGTCGCCTTGAGCGCCGCCCAGTCGAAGACGGAGATCCCGCGACCGCCCTGGCGCCCGAGCAAAACGCATTCGTCGCCGGCGCGCGCGTCCGGGACCTGGTCGAGCGCCACGGTCGCGAAGTCCATGCAGATGCGGCCGACCACGGGGCAGGGCGCGCCGCCCACGAGGACCGAGCCGCGGTTGGAGAGCGCGAGCGGAAGGCCGTCCGCATAGCCCGCGGCAACCGTGCCGACGGGCAGGTCGCGCGGCGCGGTCCACGTGCGCCCGTAGCCGATCGTCGAGCCGGCCTTCACGGTACGCACCTGCGCGAGCTTCGCCTTGAGCGCGAACACGGGCTCCAGGCCCAGCGCGCGGTTGGCCGCCGGGTCGGCGAGGCCGTAGAGGCCGATGCCGGCGCGCACGTGCGTGAAGGGCGCGCGGCACGCCGCCGGGACGAGCCCGATGCCGTCCGAGTTGGCCAGGTGCAGCGCCGCGAAGCGGACGCCGCGCGCGGCGAGCCGCTTCGCGAGCGCCTTCACGGCGCGGACCTGCGCCGCCGTGGCGGGGTCCCCGGGGACGTTGGCGGTCGGGAAGTGCGAATACATCCCTTCGAGCAGGACGCCCGGCAGCGCCGCGAAGCGGACGGCCGCCGCCTCCGCCTCGTCGAGACGGAGGCCGACGCGCGACATGCCGGTGTCGAGCGCGACATGGCAGCGCGCCGCGCGCTTGAGCCGGACCGCCGCGGCGGACACCGCCGCCGCTTCGCCCGGGTCGGAGAGCGGGATGCGGATCCCCGCGCGGACCGCCGGCGCGATCTCGTCCGGCAGCAGCGAGCCGAGCACGCCGACGGGGACCTTGCCGCCCGTTGCGGCCTGCGCGGCGAGCGCCTCCTCGAGCGAGGCCGTCGCGATGCCGGCCGCGCCGGCGGCGACGAGCCGCCGCGCGACCGCGGGCATGCCGAGCCCGTAGGCGTCCGCCTTGAGGACGACGATCGCACCGAGCGGCGCGACGCGCGCGCGGATCCGGCGGAAATTGCGCTCCAGCGCCCCGAGGTCCACCTCGAGCGCCACGCGGCTTGAAACGGAATCGTGTTTCATGGGACGGGATGCTAGCAGAACCGCCCCGCCGCCGCAAGCCCGCGCGCCGCCGCGCCTCGTTTTCTCTTGCGCGCGGGGGCGCGAGGTGGTATCCTCCGGCCGTGAACCCCATCCGAAAGGCCTTCCCATGACCCGTTCCCCGCTCCGCGCCCGCCGCACGGCCGGCTTCACCTTGATCGAACTGATGATCGTCGTGGCCATCATCGGCATCCTCGCCGGCTTGATGACGGGCGCCATCGGCTACGTCCAGGACAGCGCCCGCCGCAACGAATGCCTGAACAACCTGCGCCAGTGGGGCGGCGCCATGTCGATGTACCTCGACGAGCACCGGAGCCGCACGTTCCCGACCTATGAAACGACCCTGACGAGCGACACCGCCTGGTTCAACGTCCTGCCCCCGTACCTCGAACGGACGGCGAACACGATGTCCTACAAGGAGATGGCGGCGCAGAACCGGGCCATTCCGCACCCCGGCGAAGGGTCGAAGGGCATCTTCCTGTGCCCTTCGGACCAGACGTCGGCGGACGAAATGGACCAGAACGCCTACTATTCGAGCTACACGATGAACACGTGGGTGAACGACGGATCCAACACGAAGCCGCGTTCCCCCCGGCTTCGGGACTCCCAGCTCAAGTTCCCGTCGTCGTTCGTCGTCATGTCCGAAACCTGCCACGGCGAACAGGGCGGCGTCGACCCCTCGACGCTCGTCGACGAAACGACCGGCGACAGCGCCTTCCGCCACAACAAGTCCATCAACCTGCTCTTCGCCGACGGCCACGCGTCCACCCACGCCCGTTCCGCCATCTGGCAACAGGGCATGGACCGCGAAACGAATCTGGGCGACATCCAGTGGAACCCCAACAAGGACCTCAAGGGCAACGCGCTTTAATCGCCCCCGTTTCAGCCCCCGCTCCATGCGATTCTCCCCGCCGCCCTCCGCCCCGCGTCCCGCCGCGCCCGTTTCCGACCCGGACGGCGTCCTGCTCGTCGACAAACCCGCCGGCATGACGTCGAGCGACGTCGTCGTGGCGGTCCGCCGCATGTTCCGGCTCAAGAAGGTCGGCCACGGGGGAACGCTCGATCCGGCCGCGACGGGCCTCCTGGTCCTGCTCGTCGGCCGCGGCACGCGCCTCTCCGAGCGCGTCATGGGCGGCGACAAGACCTACGAGGGCGTTCTGCGCCTCGGACAGGCGACCACGACGCAGGACGCCGAGGGCGAGCCGGCCGGCGGCGCCGATCCCTCGGGCGTGACGGAAGAAGCGCTCCGCGCGCTGATCGCGTCCGATTTCACCAGCGACATCCTCCAGCTTCCGCCGATGGTCTCCGCGCTCAAGAAGGACGGCGTGCCCCTCTACAAAATGGCGCGCCGCGGCGAAGAGGTCGCCCGCGAACCGCGCCTCGTCCACGTCTTTTCGTTCGACGTGGCCGCCTTCGGGATTCCCGACTCGCGGATCGTCGTGCGCTGCTCCAAGGGCACCTACGTCCGCACGCTCTGCCACGACATCGGCGCGAAACTCGGCTGCGGCGGCCACCTCGCCGGCCTGCGCCGCACGCGCTGCGGCGCGTTCCGCGTCGAGGACGCCATCCCCTTCGCCGACCTCAAGGCGCTGCCCCGCGCGGACTTCGCCGCCCGGCTCCTTCCCCTCTCGACCCTCCTCTGACCCTCCCGCTTTTCCGCTCCTCCGCGCTTTTGCCATGCCCACCGACTTCGAAACCATCCTCGCCGACGCCGCGGCCGCCGTCGCCGCGCAGCGGACCAACGCGCCGCGCCTCCGCGAAGCGGCGGAGCTGCTCGTCGCGGCGTTCCGCGCCGGCGGCAAGCTGCTTTCCGCCGGCAACGGCGGCAGCGCCGCCGAAGCGCTGCACCTCGCCGAAGAACTCTCCGGCCGCTACAAGCTCGACCGCCCCGCCCTGCCCGGCCTCGCGCTCTGCGCCGATCCGACCGCGCTCACCTGCATCGGCAACGACTACGGCTTCGACGCCGTCTTCTCGCGCCAGGTCGAGGCGCTCGGCAAGCCCGGCGACGTCCTCGCGCTCTTCACCACGAGCGGCCGCTCGCGCAACCTCGTCCGCGCCGCGGAAGCCGCCCGCGCCCGCGGGATGAAGGTCCTCGCCTTCACCGGCCGCGGCGGCGGCGATCTGGCCCCCCTCGCGGACGTCCTGCTGGACGTTTCCGGCACCGCCTCCGCCCATGTCCAGGAATGCCACCAGGTCTTCCTCCACGCGCTGCTCGAACACGTCGACGCCGCGTTCGCACCCGACACCGAAAGGACGCCCCGATGAACCGCCCGCTTCTCCCCGCCCTCGCCGCCCTTCTCGCCGCCGCCGCGTTCCGCGCGCCGGCCGCGGACGCGGCCGCCGCGCCCGTCGTCTCCGCCGCGCTCCAGGTCCAGGCGTCGGCGACCCAGCTGGAATTCGTCCGCGGCGAGCCCATCGTTCTCGAAGGGAAGATCGCCAACGCCGGGACCGGCCCGTTCATCGTCGACGACTACGGCCCCTACCTCCTGAACACGGTCAAGGTCTATCTCCGCGACGCCGGGAGCGGCCGCCTGCTCGACATGGTCCCCGGCGCTCCGGCGTCGCTCGTCGAAAGCCTCGTCGTGCGCCCCGGCGAAACGAAGCCCTTCTCGGTCGACCTGCGCCGCGCCTACGACCTGTCCCGCACCGGCCGGTACCACGCCGAAGTGTTCGTCTTCCGGGGGAACGAGGCGGCCCTCTCCCGCGTCGTCTCCTTCTCGGTCGTCGACGGGGTGGAACTGTCCGCCTCGGTCCGGCCGCTCGCCCGTTCGCAGAACCGGCCGCTCCGTTTCGCGCTGCTCTACATCGACCGCAACAAGCGCCAGGAGCTCTTCCTGCGCGTGACGGAACCCTCGGCCCCGTCGCGCGTCGTCGCGTTCGTTTCGCTCGGATCCGTCGTCCGCGTGGCGGAGCCCGTGGTCGGCTTCGCGCCCGACGACCTCGTCACCGTGGTCCAGCAGATTTCCCGCGACCGCTTCGCCCGCACGACGATCGACTTTTCCGGCGACACGCCGCGCATCGTCGAGCGCGACGACAACCTCCTGAGCATGGCGGCCGTCCAGGAGGACATCAACACGCGCCTCCTGATGTCCCGCCTGGCGGAGTCGGAGGCCGCGGGCTCCAGGAAAGAAAAAAAGGGCGTCTTCGGCGACCGTTCGACGAGGACGGTCCTCAAGCCCGAACAGAAGATCTACAGCGGCGAAACCCTGGCGCCCCCGTCTCCGGCCAAATAGTCCGATCCGGGAAAAAACTGGCGGAGGGGGGGGGATTCGAACCCCCGGTCCCGGTTGACCCGGGACGACGATTTAGCAAACCGCTGCCTTCGGCCACTCAGCCACCCCTCCGCAACGCGGCGGAAACGGGTTTTCATGCCCCGTCGGACGCGCGCGACGAGGGGGAAGATACCACACGCGGAACTACGGCGCAAGCGGAAAATTCCGCTTGACTTGAACCCCGGGATTTGGCAGACTTCCGGCCCGTTCCTTTCCCGTGGTGGGTTACCCAAGTGGCCAACGGGGGCAGACTGTAAATCTGCTGGCTTCCGCCTTCCAACGTTCGAATCGTTGACCCACCACCATTTCCTTTCTTCCGGGTCCCGGGCCCGTCCGCCGATTCCCATGAAGGTCCTTCCCGTCCTGGCAGCAGCCGCGGTCGCCGCCGCGACGGCGGTGGTCTACGCGACCGCGTTCCACCCCGTCGTGAAACAGCGCGGCGAGCTCGCGGCGCAGCTTTCGGAGCTGCAGAAGACCAACGCGCTGCTCGAAGCGCAGATCGCCGAGCTGCGCCGCCGGCAGAACGATTTCCGGACGGACGGAGCCTACGTCGAGCTCGAGGCGCGGCGCAACGGCCTCTCCCGGCCGAACGAGACGGTTTTCGACTTTTCCGTCGGCGGAAAGTAGCGGGCCGCGCTACGGCGCCCGGCGGCGCGACCGCCGCGCCAGCAGGAACACGTCGCGCAGCTGCTGCGGCGTGCGCGCCTTGGCCCAGTTGCGCTCGAACCCGGAGCCGAGGATCGCCTGCGCCACCATCGCGAGGCCGCGCAGGTGCGCGTCGCGCCGGTCCGGCGAGCAGAAGAGGAACACCGCGGTGCGGACGCCTTCCTGCGCGCCGTCCCCGAACGGAACGCCGCCCTCGCACTTGGCCAGGAGCAGCAGGACCTTGCCCTCCCCTTCCCGCAGCATGACGTGCGGGACCGCGACGCCCGGCGCGATGACGGTGCTGGAGAGCTTCTCGCGCTCGAGCAGGCGCGAAGCCAGCGCCGCGGCGTCCACGCCGAGACGCGGCGCCGCCTCCGCCGCCGCGCGGCGGAAAAAGACCTCCAGCGGAACGGAACCCGCCTCGACGAACGCCGGCGCGTCCTGCACCGCGCGGTCGAACGCGTCTTCCACGAGCCCGTCGCGGCTCCGCACCACGTCGCGCAGCTCGCGCTCCAGGTCCGGCACGGCGGCGGACGCTTCGTCCGGCGCGAAAAGCCGCCGCACGAGCTGCTGGAGGGCGAACTCGCGCTTCACGCGCAGCCCGTAGCCGAAGTAGAGCAGCAGCGAAAGCCCGACGAACACGTAGGTCAGCCCCAGCGCCGTGTCGCCGAGCTTGATCACCAGCAGCGCGAAGACCGCCATGCACGCGAGCGGCAGCACCGGGTACAGCGGGGTGCGGAACGACGGCCGGTAGTTCATCACGCGGCTCTCGCGCAGGATGATCACCGAAAGGTTCGTGAGGATGTAGGAGAGCATCACGACCGTCGAGGCGACCGTGACGAGGGTCTCGATTCCCATGAACTGCACCGCCGCGACAACCGACCCCGTGAGCAGCAGCGCCGGCGCCGGGATGCGCCGGCGCCCGAACACCTTCGCGAAGACGGACGGCGCGTAGCCGTCGCGGGCGAGCGCCACGGGGTACCGCGCCGCGCCCATGAGACCCGCGTTGCCGGTCGTCACGAACGCGAGCAGCGCGCCCGCCGTGAGCGCCAGGTAGCCGGGGTGCCCGTAGACGCCCCGCGCCGCCTCCGCGAGCGGTTCGGCGGACGCGGCCAGCCGGTCCGCCGGGATCGCGCCGACCGTCACCGCCATCACGAGGCCGTAGAGGACCGTCACGACCGCGAGCCCCGCGAGAATGCCGAGCGGCAGGTTGCGGCGCGGGTCCCGCACCTCCTCCGCCACGCTCACGACGCCCAGCAGTCCGCCGAACGACACGAAGATGAAGCCCGCCGCCCAGAAGACGTCCGGCACCGAGACGCCCGGCAGCAGCCACGGCTTGAAACGCGCCGATTCGACGTGCGGCAGCCCGAGCGCGACGTAGGCCGCCATGATCGCGAGCAGCACCCAGACGAGCAGCTGCTCGAGCTTCGCCGCCGCCGCGGTGGAGAGCAGGTTCACGAGCAGGAACGCGAGCGCGAGCCCCACGCCGAACGTCCATGCGGGAACGGACGGAACCCACCCGTGCGCCAGCTGCGCCGTGCCCCAGATCGCGAACGCGCTCTTGAGCGAGAGGGCCGCCCAGTTGAAGAGCCCCGACATCGTCCCGGCCAGCGGGCCGAGCGCGCGCGTCGTGAAGTAGTAGATGCCGCCCGCGGCCGGCATCGCCGTCGCGAGCTCCAGCACCGCGAGGATGCCGCAGGTCGCCAGGATGCCGCCCGCCACGTAGGAAAAACCGATGGCCGGCCCGACGCGCGAAAACGCCGCGGCCGGCAGCAGGAAGATGCCGGCCGAAATCATCGCCCCGACGGCGATGCAGAACACGTCGCCGAGGCCGAGCGTCTTGGGGAGCGCTTTCGGTTCCATGCCCCGTGAGTCTAGCAGATGGCCGCCCCGGAATCAACCGGCACCGCCGCCCGCAGGGAGACGGTCCGGCCGGTGCCCCGCCTTCGTCCGCCACTGTACGAAAGTACCATGGCGGAACGGTTGCAATCGCAGGAGGAACTGGTAGAATTTCCCGCCGTCTTTCCGCACGTCTGCAACGGAGAAAGCCAAATGACCGACGCCATCCTCCTCATGCTCGCCACGGGCGTCCTCTGGGCGCTCGTCGGCGTCGTCTTCGGGTCCGCGCCCTCGGACCGCGACCGGATGTTCTCCTTCTTCGCGATCTACCAGACGCTCTTCGCCGCGTTCGTGTGGATCGCGCAGCCGCCGGCGGCCGCGCCGACGGGCGAGGTGCTGCGCCTCGCCGCTCTGATGGTGCCGAGCGGGGCGATGGAGATCGCCGCCTTCCTGCTCCTCAAGATCGCGATGGGCCGTGGCAGCCAGGGGATCGCGTGGTGCTTCTCGCAGAGCGCGATGGGCGTCTCGTTCGTCTGCTCGGTCGCCTTCCTGGGGAACCCGTCGACGGTCCTGCAATGGACGGGCCTCGCGCTCACGCTCGTCGCGCTGGTCCTCTTCGCGAAGGACAAGCCGTCGTCGGGCGCGGACTCCAACGACGCGTTCTACTGGCGGCTCGTCTTCGGCGCCTTCGCCCTGATCGGCGCCGGGCAGTTCCTTCGGCTGATCCCCGAGTACGCCGGCTTCTCGGCGGAGACG
>CADBEF010000051.1:0-513 GCA_902793555.1 uncultured bacterium
CGGATTCGCGGCGAGCGAGGCGAGCCCGCGCCGGAAGACGACCTTGGAGAACTCGCCGCCGCCCATCCCGGCGTTGGCCGCGGCCTGCTTGAACGTCGCGAGCTGCGCCGCGGTGATCTTGACCGCTGGGTGGATCGACCAGATTTTCTCGTTCGCGTTCCAGGCCGCCTCGGCGTTCGCCATCTGCCCGTCGTCGAGCCCCAGCGCGCGAAGGAGCGTCCGCGCCATCACGCGGTCGCCTGCCGGCGCCATGTGGACGCCGTCGATCGTCGCCTTGTAGTGGAGCTGGTATTCGAGGTAGGGCGTCGCGGAGCTCGCCTTCCAATCGGTGATCGCCTGCCAGGTGTCGCAGAGCGGAACGGCGTAGGTCGCCGCGTAGCCGCGCACCGCCGCCGCGTAGGCGCTCGTCGAATCGCCGTCCTCGGTGTTGAACACCGCGAACGTCGGCGTCATCACGACGGGCGTGATGCCGGCCTCCTGCGCCATCCGGATCATCTCCTCGACGTCCTCGGG
>CADBEF010000051.1:575-15516 GCA_902793555.1 uncultured bacterium
AGGGCGACGTCGTTCACGCCGGCGCTGATCGTCACGACGGCCGGATGGCTGTCGACGACGTCGCGCTGGAAGCGGGCTCGCATCTGCGAGGCCTTTTCGCCCGGCACGCCGCGTCCGATCCACCGGACGTCGATCCCGTTCGCCGCGAGCCCCTGGACCGTCAGGTTCACGTAGCCGTGCGACCGCTCGACGCCGTAGTGCGTGATCGAATCGCCCAGGAAGACGATCGTGTCGCCGCTTCGCACCAGCGGCTCGCCGCGCGCGGCAGGGGCGGATGCGATGATGGCCGCACAGGCGAGCGCGGGGATAAGCGGAGTCCGGGGTCTCATGGGGCATTCTTTCATGTGTTTCGGGAAAACGGCCCGTCTCACGGGCGGCCTCACGGATTCGGAGCCTTGTCCGACTCGCGGATCTGGTAGAACGCGCACGTCTCGTTCTCGCCGATGGCGATCTCGAGCTCGCCCGTTCCGGCGAGGAGATCGGCGGCCGAGGTCCAGGTCGACTCGTCGAGGACGAAGCCCTGCGAGAGGTCCGTCGTCTTCTCGAGCGCGTACCAGCGGCCGGCTTTGATCCCGTCGACGCCGACGAGGACCGTCGTCTCGCCGACCGTGATCGACTTGGCGCTAACGCGGACGATGCTGTCGGTCACGGTCACCGTGATCGTGCCGTCGCCGTTGTCCGTGACGGAGAGATCGAGGTCGCCGCCGATGTCAAGGTCGTACCCGTTCGTCGTGATGGTGTGCACGCCGGGCGTCGTCGGATCCCAGGACGCGTCCCAGAGCAGTTCGATCGGCTGCTTGCCCGACTGGACGGCCTCCTCGACGGTCGGGTACTCCGTGTCGCCGGCCTTCGCGACGTTCGTGTCGAGCCGTTCGAGCAGATACGTGCCGTCGAGCGCGGCGACGGCGGTCGCGCCGGAGTAGCGCATGGTCGAGACGCCGGTCGCCTTCTCCGCCATCGGATAGGTGCCGAGCGACATGCCGTCGACCGAATAGGAGACCCTGTGCGCCCAGCAGTCCATCACGACCATGACGGTCACCGGGGAGGCGGTCTCCGCGACGACGGAGAGGTTCGTCGCCACGCCGTTCGCCGTCGCGACCGCGTAGCGAGCGACTCCTTCGACCGGGACGACGGTGATGGCCGCGCGGTCGGAGGTCTCGAAGTCGTCGTCCGACGGCTCGCCGAACAGGAAGGTCGACGTGATCGTGACGACGGCGTCGCCGGGCGCTGCCGTCGCCGCCGTGAAGGTCGCGTTGGAGACGGCGATCGCGCCGTCGGCGACAACCGCCTTCTCGCCGGACCACGTGCCCGTCGATTCGAACGTGGCCGCCGTCTCGTGGATCCAGCCCGACTCCTCGGCGATGACGGGCCGCCCCTGTTCGAGGACGGTCGTCTTGGTGTATTCCTTGTCGCCCACGACGAGCGTGACCGTGGCCTCGTAGGTGTTCCCGACCGTGACGGCGGTCGCGGGAACGACGAGCGTCACGACCTGGTTCTCCGGGTCGACCGAGCCGGCGAGCGTGACGCCGCCGATCGTGATCCTGGCCGAGAGCTCGGCCCCTTCGGGAACGTCGCCCGTGAAGGGCACGGTGACGGTGCTGCCGTTGAAGTCCCGCCCGGGGCGCGACACGGGCTCGCCGAGCACGATCGGTTCCTGCGGGGTCGTTCCATCGGAGAAGAGCGCGGTGGAGACGGCGCTCGGGCCGAGGTCCGGCGCGTAGGCGCGGGCCTTGATCGTGGTCCGCTCGGTGAGCGTGATCGGGCCGCTGTAGACCGCGCTCGACGTCGTGGGACGGGAGCCGTCGGTCGTGTAGTAGATCGTGGCGCCCTCCGTCGCGCAGGCGATCGCCACCTCGATCGAACCGAGGAACTCCGTGCCCGACCCGGGCTCGAAGGTCGGCTTCGCGGCCCGGTCGGCGTACTCGTAGGCGCCCATCGACGGCGGATCGGAGAACTTGAGGCCGGCCAGGTCGAGGCCGAGGCCCTCGTAGGAGTCGCCGCCCTCGACCGCGGGGCACTCCAGGACGATGCCGTAGTCCTCGTTCCCGGGATCGACGAACCACGCCGCGCCGCTGCCGGCGACGCTCTGCGATCCCTCGCCCAGCGCCTCCGTCCCGTTGGCGAAGAGGTTGTAGCTCGACTGCGCCGCGTAGCCGGCGCGGTTGTTCTCCTCCTGGAACACGAGGTTCGGGTCACCGAGCCCCGCGACGTTGTCGGCCAGGATGCTGTTCACGAGCGCGAAGTCGTACGTCGAGCGGACGCCGTTCTGCGTGATGTAGATGCCGCCGCCGGTGGCCGAGGCCTCGTTGGCCACGATCGTCGTGTTGCGGACCGTGAGCACGTAGGGGTTGATGCCGTTCCAGAAGTACCCGACGATCGCGCCGCCGTGGCCCTGCGGCGCGCGGTTGCCGTAGAAGAGGCACGCGTCGACGAGGACGTCGCCCGTCGGGCAGTAGACGCCGAGGCCGCCGCCGTGGCTCGCGCCGGCGCTCGCCAGCGCCTCGTTGTACGCGAAGACCGTGTGGTCGACGGATCCCTGCTTGATGCTGACGCCCGCGCCGTAGACGTTGTTGACGTGGTCGATGGCCGGGTCGAATCTGTCGACGCCCGCGACGTTGTTGGAGATGCAGCACCAGGAGATCGTCCCGTCCTCGACCAGGGCGCCTGCGCCGGAGACCCACTTGCCCGCGACGAAGCCGCCCGTCAGCGTCACGCCCTCGAGTCGCGCGCCCTCGCGCAGCGTCGCGCACCGCGACTGCTTGCCCGTCGTCGTCTGCCGGATGACCGTGTTCGTCCATCCCTGGCCGACGAGCGTGACGCCGTTCGTGATCATCAGCTGCTCGTCGATCTCGAAGAGGCCCTTGCCGAGCGTCACCGTGCCATGCGACGGCGCGGCCGCGTCGATCGCCGCCTGGATTGTCCATCGCGTCTCGGCGGGGGTCGCGCTCGGCTGGAGGCCCTCCACGTACGTGTAGGTCGCGGAGACGACGGCGCTCGGATCCAGATCCGCTTTGTACGCGCGGGCCTTGACCGTCGTCGTCGCAAAGATTGCGATCGGGCCGGCGTAGGGCGTGCTCTGCTCCGTCGGGTCGGAGCCGTCGACCGTGTAGTAGATCGACGCGTCCGCCGTCGCGCACGTGAGCGTCACGTCGACCGACGGATGGAACGTCGTGCCCGATGCCGGGAAGAACACGGGGGTCCTGACCGCGGTCTCCGGTCCGACGTCCTGGGCCTCTCCGTAGGAGAAGACGTCCGTCCCGGACATGTTCATCGCGTTGTATTCCGCGATCGCGTAGTCGGCGGAACGCGCGTCCGCCGAAAGCCGGAGCTCGTCCATGAAGCCGACCCAGTTCGACTCGGTACCGGCCGCGTTGTTGCCGAAGGCCAGCGGAAGGTCGTTGTCCGCGGCGGCCTTGCTGCTCATCTCAATGGGCGTCTGCGCGACGCCGTTCACGTAGAAGGTGACTGTCGTGCCGCTGTACACGAGCGCGAGGTGCAGCCAGTTCGCGCGCACGTCGGGCACGGTCACCCAATGGTCGCCCGAGCCGGAACCGCGGGCGGAGACCTGCGTGGCGGAATTATCCACCGAGGTGCTGTACCTCGCCTCGGCCTCCCATCCGTTTTCGTCTCGGTAGTCGTTCTTGCGCGAAACGTAGCGCATCGAGTAGCTGGCGAACGTCTCGGTGGCCTTGAACCAGCCGGAGAACGTCAGCGAGTCGCCACAGTCGAGCAGGGGGTCGTTCGCGACGGCAAGATACGATTTGTTGCCCTTGGCAGTCGCCATCCGACGGCCGTTTCCGACCTGGCCCGCGACGCCGACCGAGTCCGCCGCCGCGTTTGCGCCGGTCGGAACCGCCGCAAGGCCGTGGCCGGTGGCGTCCTGCGCGTTGCCGTTCGCCTCGTTGAGGTGCCAGACGCCGACGTAGTTGCTCCAGACGTCCTCCGGCTCCGCCGAGGAGACGGCGCCGTTGCCGTAGTACATCGTGATCGTCGTGCCCGCCGCGGTCGAGGGGAGCCTCACCCAGACGAGCGACTCGCCGGACTCGTCCCAGGTGTCGACTTCGTGCGGCAGCGGATTGCCGTCCTCGTCGACGAACATCATGTCGCCGCCGTTCGCGAGGGAGAAGTCGCCGTAGTCGAATCCGTCGATGGCCGACTCGCTCAGACGAACGAGCGCCGGGAGCCCCGTCGTGATCTCGGTTTCCGAAAGGGCGCTGGCGAGGGTGATGTCGACGCATTTCAGGAATCCGTCCGGCTTCGGCGCAGGCGCCTTGTACACATAGGTCGCGGAGGCGACGGCGCTCGGGGCCATGTCCGTCTTGTACGCGCGGGCCTTGATCGTCGTCGTCGCGGAGAGGGCGATCGGAGCCGTGTAGAGCGTGCTCGCATCCGTCGGGTCGGAGCCGTCGAGCGTGTAGTAGATCGCCGCGTCCGCCGTCTCGCACGAGAGCGTCGCGTTCGTCGTCGGATAGAACCTCGTGCCCGACACCGGGAAGAACACGGGGGCCTTGACCTTGGCGACGCCGCCCGACTGGTAGCAACCCATCGACGGCGGGTCGAGAAACGCGACGTCGTCAAGGTCGACGTCGATGCCCTCGTACGACACGCCCCCGCCAATTGCGGGAGAATTCGCGGAAAGGTGATAGTTGCCCGAGGCCGCGTCGACGAACGCCGGATCGCCGCCGATCAAGTTGTTGGACGAGCCGGCTGCCGGCGTGCCCACGACATTGTCCTCGGCGGAATTCACCGAATTTCCCGACACGATGCAGTTCACGAGCTTCATGTTCGACGTGTTGAAGTACAGGCCGCCGGCCTCGTAGTTCGCGTCGTTGCCCGCGATCGTCGTGTTGCGGATCGTGATGTCGGAAAACTGCGTTCCGCTGAAACCGATGCCGCCGCCACGGCCCTCGGCGGCCGTGCCTGCGCCATTCTTCGAAACCATCGAATTTCCATAAACGAGACACGTGTCGACAAGGATCGGTCCATACTTGGAACTTTTCGAGGTGTCGTAGTATGCACCGATGCCGCCTCCTGCGCTCGTAAAGGAGTCAATGTGGTTGAAGGCGACGATGGAGTGATCGATGGACCCCTTCATGAACGACACGCCAACGCCGTAGATGTTCCGTCCCGTGCTCGTGTTGTTGGTCACGCAGCACCAGGAAACCGTACCGTCTTCGACAAGCACGCCGGCGCCATGATGCCAGTTGGCCGCCGTCTTGCCACCCGTCACCGCGACGCCGACAAGCGTGGCTCCGCCCGCGACGGTCGCAACGCGCTGTCCGGACGTCTTCTGCTTGACGACCGTGCTCTCCCACCCCTGGCCGGCGAGCGTGACGCCGCCGGTGACCATGAGCTGCGAGTCGATCTCGAAGAGACCGGCGCCGAGGGTGACGGTTCCCTGCGAGGGTACCGCGGCGTCGATCGCGGCCTGGATCGCCACCGTGTTCTCGGCGGCGGTGCCGGCCGGAAAAATCGGGTCGGCGGATGCGATGCCGGCTGCCAGGGCGAGCGCGGCGAGGAGCGTGTGCTGGAGTCTCATGGGTGGAGTCCTTTTCCTTGGGGTGTCGAACGACGCCCACCAGTCTAGGAAACCCGCCCTTTCCGGACAATCACTCCGAAGTATACCCCCCGATGTATACGAAGGTATAACGCCCGGGACTGCGCCCCTCGCTCGCACCGCGGCGCGCGGGTCAGCCTTCGGCCGGATCTCGGGCAGCCTCCGACGCGAGGAACTGCGTCCAGCGGCCGTAGTAGTAGCCCATCAGGCCCGAAAGCTGGCGGTGCGCATAGTCGTCCAGCGTGCGGCGCACGCCGGATGGCTCGACCCACGTCGTGTACATCCGCTTCACGGCCTCGGGGCCGTGGTCCGGGTCCAGCTCGGAGGCGAGCCGTTCGTAGCGGTCCAGCCGGAAGTACGGCGACGCGGCGAGGACGCGGTCCATCTCGAGCATGCCGGCGAGAAACTCCGCGCGCGCCGCGGCGTCCGTCCGCAGCGACGGCAACAGGTCGCGCGCCCGGTCGGAGAGGACCTGCCGGCGCAGGTCCGTCAGGTCGTAGACGAAGGTCTCGACGCCGAGCAGCTCCGGCCGCTCCCGCGCGACGGCCTCCAGCAGGTCGCGCGCCCGCACGACGTCGGCGCGGTCGTAGTAGAAGCCGGTCTTCGGGCCCCAGGTCGAGGCGCTCGAGACCTCCCACGCCGGGAACGCGCAGTACACGCACTCGAGTGTGCCCTCCTGCCGCTGCGGGACGGAATAGACGCTCCGCCGGAGCAGCCCGAGCGCCTCCACGAGGCGCGGGTCGTCCGTGCCCCAGCGGCGGCGCGCGTAGGCGGCGTCGGGCTCGGCGCGCCCGCCCGTGATGCGGCGCGTGAACGCCTCGTAGAACCACGGGTTCGTCTCCAGCCCCTCGGAGAGCAGCCCCCAGCCGTGGCCGTCCGGCGCCCGCTCGGCGACGCCGAGCCCGCCGTAGAGCCCGTGGTTGCCGCCGAAGTTCAGCAGCTCGCACCAGATCGCGGGGAGTTCGCCCCACGACCGCGCGCCTTCCTCGCCGCGGGCCATGTCGTAGACGAGATTCTCGACGAGGCTCAGCGCCGGGTCGAGCCCGGCGACCATCTCCTCCGTCGGGTTCTTGCCCCACGCCTGCACCATCCACGTGGCGCCGGGCGAGGCCTTCTGCTGGGCCGTCTGGACGGCGCGGAACGCGGCCGTCACGTCCACGCCATCGCTGTTGCCGCCCTCGTGGAAGAGGTCGCCCGCGAAGGCCGCGGCGCGGTCGGTGCCGTAGACGCGGAAGAGGTTGCGGTACCAGACTTCGGCGAGGCGCGCGAAAGCCGGGTCGGTCGGGTCCATCACGACCGGGCGCTGCAGCCCGCCCCAGGTCCCCTGCTCGAAGAACCGGACGCCTCCGAGCCCGTACCGCGCGGGGTCGCGCCCCATCGCGCTGGGGAGGAGCCCCGTGAAGCCCTGCAGGACGGGCTCGATGCCCAGCGCGCGCATCTCGCGCACCAGGAAGCGCCCGAGCGCGGCGTCGCGCTCGACGACCTCCTGCGGGACGGGCCCGCCCGTCCCCTCGAGGTTGCCCATCGCCCACCAGGCCGTCGCGGCCAGGTCGGGGATGAACGCGCGGATCTGCGCCTCGTCCATCCCGAGCTCCCGGAGCGTGAGCTGCCAGACCTTCGGGAGGCCCGCGATCACGAGCGCGCGGTTGAAGCCGTAGAGCGCCAGGCGGTCGATCTCCTCGCGCCACCACGACTCGCCGCGGTAGCCCGCCGTGTAGCAGAGCGTGCAGTAGTTGTAGGCGAGGGCGATCTCGCCGGAGCGCGCGACCGCCGTCCGCGCCGCCGGGAGCGGCAGCGTCTCCGGGAAGCGCGACCCGCACCAGCTCCAGTGCCCCTCCGCGACGTCGCGCAGGTACGCGCCGAGCGCGAGCGCCTTGTCGCCTTCCGACGGGCCGGCGACGACGATCCGCCCGCCGTCCGCACGGTACGAGGCCGCTGGCGCGTCCTCGAACCGCAGCGCCGCGGCTCTTCTCTCCCCGAGCACGCGCCGCGCCAGCGCCTCCGCCGGCGCGGGCCCTTCTCCATTCCGTCTTGTCATGGCTTTCATCGTCCTGCAAAGGTGTGCCAGTATGTCGCCGAGTCTACCACGCGGGCCGACGTCCGGACAACGGTACGAAAGGACACCGGGCCGGCTCCTACTGGACGGAGATCACGACACCGGCGGGCTTCGCCGAACCGCCGACGAACTCGTAGCAGCCGATGTCGACCGCGTCGCCGAACACCCGCGGATTGCCCGCGAGGTCCAGCGCGACGGGCGACTGCATCGCGGCGCCCGCGTCGACGATCGATGAGCCCTCCGCCGGACGGAGGCCATCCGTAAGCGCGATGCCCGCGTTGACCATCGAAAGCCCCTCGGGGAGGATCGCGTCCGTCGCGCAGTTCACGAACCGGCCGTAGGCGTTCGCCAGCTGCGTGGCGTTTCCGTTGGCGACCCAGGCGTCGGCGAAGAGCTTCGTGCTTCCGGAGGTCCCGACGTTCCCGTGGAACAGCGTGTTGCGGATCAGCGGATTGTAGTTCGCCCCCCAGCTCTGCTGGTTGAAGAAGACAGGATAGAATTCGCCGTTGTCGTCCTCCGCGAAGTTGCCGGCGATGGTGCAGTTTTCGACCAGGATGTCGTTCTGGCCGCCGTTGACCTTGCAGTACACGGCCGAGCCGAAGTTGTCGTTTTTCGTCGTGTTGTGGGCGATCAGCGACTCGCGCAGGACGCCGGCCTGCATATGGACGCCTGCCGCGCCGCCCTGCTGCCAGAAGTTGATGGACGTTCCGCCGCGGGTCGCGAAGTTGTTCGTGACGACGCAGTGCGTGATCAGGCCGTTGAGCGAGAGGCAGGCGATGCCGGCGCCGCCGGCCTGTGTCTTTCCGGGGGCGCACAGGGTCGCGTTCCGGATGATGCAGTTCGTCACCGTGCCGCCGTTCGTGTTGATGAGGATGTTGGCGCCTTTGTTGTCGCCGCCACCGCCGCCGGCCCGACCGCCCTCGGCGGTCAAGCCGGAAAGAACGGCGGCCGCGTTGTTGACCTCGAAGACGCGATGGGCGGTGTCTGTGTTCGTTCCGCTTGCCTTCGTCACGGTGCCGGCCGTGTTCCGTACGACGACCGCGGCCGGATCGCCCGTGTCGCCCATGATCGCGAGCGCCTCGGAGACGGAGATGGCCGCGGAGACTTCGTACGTGCCGGCGAGCACGCGGACCGTGTCGCCGTCCGCCGCGACGTCCACGGCATGCGCGATGGTCGCGAACGCGGTCGCGCGCGCCGTGCCGTCGTTGGCGTCGTCGCCCGACGCGGAGACATACCACTCGGCCGCACGGGCGGACGCGGCGGCGGCGAGGACAATGGAGGCGAGGAGAGCTTGGGAAACATTCATGTCGGAATCCTCCGGGACGACGCCGATCGGATTGGCATCGCCGACACCGTGAATGCTAGCACGCGCGGACTCCCGCCGGAAACTACACAACCGTGTAGTACCGATCGCTGCCGGGCGGCGGAGCCGCGGGCGCGGACCGCCGCCGTGCGGGCGGGAGCGCCGCTCCCGCCCGCACGGCAAAGTCGCGAGCCTATTCGTCGATCGTGCCGATGCCGACGGCGAAGAGGTGGGGATAGGGTTCGTCCAGGATGGCCTCGAGGACGCCGAGGGTGTCGAGCGATCCGTTGGTCAGGGTCGCGGGGAGCCGGAAGGGCTTCTCGTCCGAGAGGTTCTCCTTGCAGAGCAGCGCGACGACGACCTCGCCGCGGGCGTCGACCTTGCCGGCGCGGAAGCCGACCGTCAGCGTGTCGCCCGAAAGATCGATCGACGTGAACTCGACGTAGGTGTGGCCCTCGTAGTCGTCCAGCGCCTGGATGCCGCCGCCGTTCGGGCCCGGGATGTCCCAGGGGCGCGGTTGTGCGTCAGGGTCGAACTCGTAGCAGCCGATCGACGGCGTGTCCCAGACGAAGTACTTGTCGTCGAGGTCCTTGCCGATGTACGCGTAGGTCGAGCCAGCTTCCTTCGCCGGAGAGCCCTCCAGCAGATGGTAGTCGCCGCTGGCGGCGTCGACGAACAGGGGGTCGCCGTAGAGGGAGTCCGGCGCCTGGTCCGCCTCCGACGCGAGCCCGAAGAAGCAGTTCCGGGAATTGACCGAGTCCTTGAGGACGTCCGTGATCGAGAAGTTCGACTCGTTCGAGTTCATTTTGTTCCCGACCGCGATGGTGTTGATGATCGTGGCCTTCCCCGGGGTGAAGCCGGCCATGTGCTCGAAGCGGATTCCGCCCGCGTACAGGGTGCCCGTGTTGCCCGAGACCGTGCAGTTCCGGACGACGCACTCGTGGTTCGCCCCGCGGACGCCGATGCCGCCGCCGGACCCGTTGCCCACGATGCGGTTGTCGACGACGAGGCACGCGTCGATGAGCACGGGGCCCTCCGTGTCGACGGCCCCGATGCCGGCGCCGTAGACGTTCTGGACCTGGGCCGAACGGTTCTCCGCGACGAGGCAGTGGTCGATCGTGCCCTGTCCGCCGGAGAAGGAGACGCCGCAGCCGTACATGTAGTGCGTGCTGCCGACGTTGTTGCTGATGCAGCACCACGAGATCGTGCCGTTGCGGACCCACGCGCCGGCGCCACCGAAGGTCTGCGTGCTGCCGCCGTTGATCCACACGCCCGTGTCGCCGGACTGCGAGTTCGCGTTGCCGCCCGTCAGGGTGAGTTTCGCGACCGTCGCGCCCTCGTCGACCATCGCCAGGCGGATGGCGGAGCCGTCGGCCGCCCGGATGACCGTGTTCTCCCAGCCCTGGCCGACGAGCGTGACGCCGCCCGTCACGTTGAGCTGCGCGTCGATGTAGAAGACGCCGCTCCCGAGCGTGACTGTGCCGTGGGTCGGGGCCGCCGCGTCGATGAGGTCCTGGATCGTCTTCGCGTCGGTCGCGCCGGTCGCGTCCCCGCTGGGCGCGACCGCGTCAGTAGGGTCCGATCCCGTCTTGGGGAGCCTCACGGTCTTGGTCTGCGTGCCGGCGAAAGGCGCGTTCGCGAACGTCGCGGTGTAGAGCCCCTCGCCGGCTTCGGTCTCGGTCGGCTCCCGGACGACCTCGTAGGCGGCCGTCACGGTCTCGTTCGTCACGTGCGATGAGTCCGCCGTGCAGACGGCGGTCGCCGTGCAGTCGTAGCCGGTCGGCGTCATCGTCCACGTGTATGTCGCCGAACCCCAGGCGTGGACATGGGGCGGCGGCGGCTCGGCGCCGCCGGCCTCGTAGCAGCCGATGGACGGCGTCGCGCCGAAGGCCCTGCCGTCGAGGTCGACGCCCGCGCCGGAGCCGGCCGCGCCCGCCCCCTTCGCCGGGGAGTCTTCCTGCAGGCGGTAGTCGCCGTTCGCGGCGCCGGCGAACTTCGGATCGCCGGACTGGAAGCCCGCGAGATCGTGGTCCACGCCGCCGATGTTGGTCTTCGTCTCGGACGCAAGGCCGACGAAGCAGTTCTTCGAGCCCGTCGCGTCGAAGAACGAGTTGTTGTGCCTCAGGTTGCCATCCGCGCCGTTCACCTTGTTCCCGACGAGGATGGTGTTGACGAGCACGAGCTTCCCGGGGCCGGTCGCCGACGCGAGGTCGAGGCCGCCGGAATTGGAGACAGCCTCGTTGTCGGCGATCGTGCAGTTGCGGACGGTGCAGTTGCCGGCGAGGTCCTTCACGTACACACCGCCGCCCGAGGCGCCGTTGTTCGCGGTGACATTGCCGACGACAAGGCACGTGTCGATCGTCACGGCGCCCGTCGTGCCGTTGACCGCGATGCCCGCGCCGGTGCCGCCCTGGAATCCGCTTGCCGACACGTTGTTCGCGACGATGGAGTGGTCGATCGAGCCCTGTCCGCCGGAGAAGGAGACGCCGTAGCCGGACGCGTAGTGGTGCCCGCCGACGTTGTTGGTGATGCAGCACCAGGAGACGGTGCCGTTCCTGACCCACACGCCGGCGCCGCAGTCGTTCGCGTTCTTGATGTACCCGCCCGTCAGGGCGAAGCCCTCGATCTTCGCCCCGCCGTCGACGACCGCGCAGCGCGCCGTCTCGTTCCAGTTGGGCGTGGACACCTGCTTGATGACGGTGTTCGTCCAGCCCTGGCCGACGAGCGTCACGCCGTTCGTGACGTTGAGCTGCGCGTTGACGTAGAACGTGCCCGCGGAGAGCTCGACGGTCCCGTGCGTCGGAGCGGCCGCGTCGATGAGGTCCTGGATCATCTTCGTGTCGGTGATGCCGGACTGGTCGCCGCTGGGCTGTCCGTCGACCGCCTCGGGAGCGACCGCGGCGGCGGCGAAGTCGTCCACGTAGCTCCAGATGATGTCGTTGATGTTGTAGCTGGCCGTTCCCGGCGAGGCGTTCTGCTGGAACGTGTGCCTGCGGGTGGCGAGCGTATGGAGCTCGCTCTCGATGTTCATCGTACGCAGTTTTTCCCAGCACTTGACCGAGTTCATGGCCGCATAGCTGTCGGCGTCTCCGTGCATGAAGAGCATGTTGCAGGTGCTCGCGTCGAACGCAAAGTCATTTACCAGGACGTCCGTGTCGAGATTTCCGCCGTTCGTGTTCTCGCCGTCGGCGCCGTCGGTGAGGGCGTAGGCCGGATAGATCGCAATCGCCCACTTGACGTTGCAGGGCAGGTCGTCGACGGCGTCGATCCGCGCGTACGCGGCCGTCTGCGAGGTCGTCGCGCCCATGAGAGTGAGGTGTCCGCCGGCCGAGCATCCCATGATGCCGATGCTGTTCGGATCGAGTCCGCGCCGCGGCGCCTCGTCGCGGACGAGGCGAATCGTGCGCTGGAGGTCCTGCCACGCCGACATGTGCTTCGGGAGGCCCTCCGGGCGCGGGCAGCGGTACTTGATCGTCACCACCGCCATGCCCTTCGCGTTGAGATAGCGCCTCAGGGGCGTGACCTCGAAGTCCTGGGAGTTGTTGAACCCGTAGGCGCCGCCGGCGTAGAGGATCTGGACCGCCCTCGTGTTGAGAACCTTCGGCATGTGCCATTCGAGGTAGGGTTCGTTCTGGGCCGACTGGTAGTCGGGGGTCTTGCCTTCGGGCCAGAGGGACACCTTGGTGTACGTCGCGCGGTCGTTGTCGTTGGGGAACCTGGAATTCAGCTGCACCTCCGCGCCGAGCGTGCCGAGAAAACCGGACTGGCAGAGGAACTCGACTGCGCGGTCGAACTCGGAAGCGGTCACAAGGTCGTGCCCACGTCCGGGGATGAGGTGGATTTCGGAGGGAACCTTCGCCCCGTTCGACACCGTCGTCGTACGGAGCTTCCGGTAGATGCGCGTCGTAGCGATGGGGGACGTCACGACGTCATCCTGCCCGTGGAAGAGGCACATGGTGCAGGTCTTGTTGTCGAAAGCGAAGACCGAATCAAGCGTCGTATCGGTCGCGAGCACGCGCGTCGGGGACATCGGGATCGCGAAGTTGACGTTGCAGGCGAGGTCGTCGACGTCGTCGACCTTCGCGTACGCGGCGGTCTGCGAGCTCGTCGCCAGGAGGAGCGCGAGGTGCGCGCCGTCCGCAAAGCCCATGACGCCGATCTTGTCCGCGCTGTAGCCGCGCTCCGCGGCGGCCTGGCGCACGAGGCGCACGGCGCGCTGCCCGTCCTCCCAGGCGACCTGGTACGCGGGAAGACCGGCCGCGCTCGGACGATGGCAGAGCCACACGCACGCGACGCCGTTCGCGAGGAGCTTCGCCTCGAGCGATTGCAGCGCGGTTCCGTCGCCGACGCTGGCGTAGTCGGAACCGGGGAGGATGATCACGCACGCGCCCGTGGGGGCGGCGGGCGCGTCGGACCATTCGAGGTACGGCGCCGCGACGCCGGCCTGCGCGTCGGGCATTCCGGCCTCCGGCCAGAGCGTCTGCGTGGTGCTTGCGGAGCCGGCGAGCGGCAGCAGGGCCGCCAGGGCGGCGATGAATCCGGCGAGGATGGATTTCCTCCGGTGGACGGTGTTCGGCATGGCGTTTTCTCCTTGGGCGTCGCCGTCGGGCGCATTCCCCCGGCGACGTCGACCATACTAGCACGCGCCGTCTTCCGTCCGAAACTACACAACCGTGTAGCACCCGTTTCAGCGGAGGATGAGGAGCGTGGGGAGGATGCCGGCGGATTCGTGGCAGCCGATGTCGACCGCGTCGTTGACGACGCGGGGGTTGCCCGCGAGGTCGAGGTCGACGGGCGACGCCATCTCCGAGCCGGCGTCGACGGTCGGGGAGGTCTCGACCGGACGGAAGCCCTTCCGGACCTTGGTGGCCCCGGCGACCATCTCGAGTCCGTCCGGAAGCTCCGAATCCGCCGCGCAGGTCACGAAGCTCGCGTAGGCGCCGGGCAGGCGGTCGGCATAGGTTTCCGTCCAGTCGTCGGCGAAGAGCTTCCGTCCGCCCGCCGTCCCCGTGTTGCGGTGGAAGAGCGTGTTGCGGATGACCGGATTCTGGTTCGCGGCGGCCGCGGGGAAGAACAGCACGGGATAGAAGTTCCCCTGGTTTCCGAGCCCGCGGTTCTCGGCGAGTGTGCAGTTCTCCATCAGCGTGCCGGCGCCGCCGAGGAAGACGGCCGAGCCGACGGAGTCGTTCGTCGTCGCGTTGTAGGCGACGAGCGACTGGCGGAGGATGCCGCCCGCCATGTGGACGGCCGCGGCGCCGCCCCAGGTCCCCAGCTTGACGGACCGGTCCTCCGCGGCGTCGCTCCAGTTGCGGGTCGCGAAGTTGTTCGTGATCACGCAGTGCGTGACGAGCCCCTTCGCGGACAGGCACGCGATGCCGGCGCCGCCGGACTGCGTCTTCGGCCAGCCGCCGCCGAAGGCGAACATCGCCGCGTTGCGGACGATGCAGTTCTCCACGGTGCCGCCGTTCGCCTCGATGAGGATGTTGCCGCCCTTCTCGTCCTTGTAGCCGCCGATCCGGCCGCGTTCGACGGCGAGGCCGGAGAGGACTGCGCCCTCGTTGTCGAGCACGAAGACGCGGTGGGCGTCGACGGCGGCGGAATTGCCGGCGTTCAGCGTCTCGGGCCCCGCCACGTTGCGCACGACGACGTCCTCGGGGTTGCCCGTGTCGCCGGCGATCTTGATCGCCTTGTCCACGACGACGGCCTCGGAGACCGCGTACAGGCCCGGCAGCACGCAGATGCCGTCGCCGTCCTCCGCGACGTCCACGGCGTGCGCGATCGTCGCGAACGGGGCCTCGCGCGTGGTGCCGGCGTTGGCGTCGCTGCCCGACGGGGAGACGTACCAGTCGAACGAATCGGACGCGGACTTGGTCGTGAAGGAGCCCGACATCGTCACGCTCTGCGGGACCTGCGCGTCGTTCTCGACCCGGAGCGCCCAGTAGTACTTCGTCGAGGCCGTCAGGTTGGTGATCTCGAAGGAGAAGCCGGTCGTCGCGCCCGCGACGACGAGCGCCGGCGTGCCGAT
>CADBEF010000052.1 GCA_902793555.1 uncultured bacterium
GCAGCGCGCCGTCCTCGCCGCGCAGGGCGTTGTCGTCGAACCATTCGCCGTCCCATGCGAGCCGCGCCGCGGCCGCGCGAACGGACGCGCCGCGCGCGGCGAGGTCCGGACGGCCGAGGAGGCGGGCGGCCGCCTCGAGCGCGGCGGCCCAGAGGAAGTTGGTCGGGAAGTTGACGCCGCTGACGTGGTCCAGGTCGTTGCAGGCGCTCCATTCGACGAACACCCAGCCGGGCAGGTCCTCCAGGAGACCCTCGGGGCCGGCGTAGCGGTCGAACCACGCCAGGAGCGGACCGATCTTCGGGCGCGACGCGGCGACCGTCTCCTCGTCCCCGGTACGCGCGCGGTAGGCGTCGAGCTCGAGCAGCCACCAGAGCGCCCAGTTCGGGATGTAGGTGCCGGCCGCGTGCTCGGCGGGGTAGCACATCGGGAGCATCCCGTCGGGAAGCGACGCGAGGGCCGGCGAAAGCGCGTAGTTCTCCAGGAATGCGCGCTCGACGTCGTTGCGGCCCGTGAAGAGCGCCTCGGCGCGTCCCGTGAAGAAGGCGTCGCACAGCCACCCGGCGCGCTCGCGCGAGGGGCAGTCGGTCAGCAGGTCGACGGCGTTCTGCGCGAACGTCGCGCGCGCGGCGTCCACGATCGCGTCGAGCGCCGCGTCGCCCGTCGGCGGCAGCGGGACGCGCGCGGCGTCGGGGTTCTCGTAGGGGACGACGCCGAAGCGCTCGACCTCGGCGCGCCCTTCCAGGACGGCGACCGCGACGAACCGCGCGCTGTTCGGATGGAACGAGAGCAGGTCATGGACGCCGGGCCCGAGCCGCCACTTGACGACGTTCGAGCAGGCGTTGCGGAACGGATCGACCGGGAAACGCGCGCCGTCCGGCGCGCGCAGCTCGTCGAAGAGCAGCAGCACCGTCGCGCCCTCCGGGGCCTCGGCGCGCACGCGCAGGGAGAAGAAGCCGGTATGCGTGCGGCGGAGATCGTACAGGGAATACTCCGCGAACCCCGCGTTCACCGCGCGAGACTCGAGCCGCGCCGCGTCCGCGGCGGGGTCGTCCTCCCACTCGGCGGACGGATACCCCTTGAACCCCTGCGTTCCGACGAGCGTCACCTCCCGCCCCATCGGTGCGGCGACGGAGGCGTCCGCGGCGAAACTGCCGTGCGCGACGGGCGCGCCGGCGTCGCGGAAGTCGAGGACCGGTCGCGGGGCGCGGCGGGGCAGGAGGCGCGGAAGCGGCCGCGGGACCGTCGCCGCGCGCGTCCAGCCGTTCGGGGCGGGCCCGCCGCGGCGGAAGGCCCCGGGGTCGGCGGCGATGCGGCGCGACTCGACGAACCCGCGCTGGTAGCTGAAGCGGCGGACGCGCCGGACGAGCGTTCCGTCGAGCCACGCCTCGAAGTCGTCCGTCCCGGCGAGGACGCGGCCGTCCGGCGCCACGACCTCCGCCGCGAAGAAGGCGTCCTGCTCCACGCCGTCGAAGCACGGCACGTGCGCGGACACGCCGTCGAAGCACGGCACGTGCGCGGAAAGGACCTCGACGAAAACGACGAGGGCGTCGTTTTCGTCAAGTCGGCCTGCGGCCTTGAAGTCGCCGCCTCCGGCGGCTGGAAGTGCGGCTGCGCCGCTCAAGTCTCCGGTCCGCGGCGGGAGCGGGATTTCCTCGACGCGGGCGCAACCGTGGGCGGCGCGGGCGGGGCCGTGCGCGGCGAGGCGTCCGTCGATCCACACGCGGCAGAAGTCCGCGGCGGCGAGGCGCAGCGTCGCGCCGGTGGCGGGCCGGCCGACGACGAGGCGGAAGGCGGCCGCGACGTTCATCGCGCCGGCGGGCAGATCGAGCCAGACCGCGTCCATGGGGGACCTCAGCCGCGGACGATGCGCTCGTACTCGTCCTTCTGCGCCTCCATCGACTCGACCATCTTCAGCTGCGTCCGGCAGCGGACGAGGTTGTGCTCCTCGTAGGCCGTGTGGAAGTAGACGTCGCCCTTGAGGTAGTCGGTGAGAAAGCGGATGCCGATCGTGAGCGTGATGATGCGCCCGGAGAGCGCCATGCTGGCGCGCTCCGCCTCGGTGAGGAACTTCGCGTTCGCGAGGTAGCCGCGCACGAGCGCCTCGAAGTACTCCTTCTTGGAGTAGACCTTCGAGAGATCCTTCTCGTCCTCGGCCGCGGCGGCGGTCGAGGTGCGGACCATGTCGCCGAAGTCGTAGAGGGCCGACCCGGGCATCGTCGTGTCGAGGTCGATCACGACGTTCGAGCCGTCGGGCGCGAGCATCACGTTGTTGATCTTCGTGTCGTTGTGCGTGATGCGCTCCGGGATCTCCCCGCGGCGCATCATCTCGACGAGCGTCGAGGCCTCGGCGCGGCGGCGGTCGATGAAGTCGAGCTCCGCGGCGACGGAGGCCTTGCGGCCCTTGACGTCCGCCGCCGCCGCCTCGTCGAGGAGGCGCAGGCGGTCCACCGTGTCGTGGAACTTCGGGATGATCTCCCCGAGGCGCGGCGGGGGCATCTGAGCGAGGTCGTTCTGGAACTTCGCGAACGCGCCGGCGGCGAGCTCCGCCTCCTTCGGGTTCGTCACGAGGTCGACGGACGTGTAGCCCTCGAGGAACGCGTAGAGGCGCCACGGGTTCTCGTAGCCGACGACCTCGAGCGACTTCACGCCGCGCGACTTGAGGAACTCGGTGACGCGGACGATGTTCGACTTGAGGAGCTCGGGCGGGAAGATGTCGGTGTTGACGCGCTGGAGGATGTAGCGCACGCCGCGCCGCGTCTCCACCTTGAACGTGTCGTTGATGTGGCCGGAGCCGTAGCGCGAGACGTCGGTCTGGTCCGTGACGCCCATCGATGCGAGCGCGGCGTCGAGCTGCTCCTTCGTGTAGACGCGGTTGGACATGGCTCGGGGTGCCTCAGGCCTTGGGGAAGAGCGTGGCGGGGTATTCGCCGGCGTCGACGAGCTTCTTGATCTCGGCCATGACGTAGGGCTTGTCCTCGCGGTAGGTGACGCCGAACCAGCTCGAGTCGGTCGGGAGCACGGCGCAGTCGGCCTTGCCCTCCTTGATGAGCTCGTCCACGACGAACGGGATGTACCATTCGCTCTTCATCTCCCCGCCGCGCGCGGCGAGGAACGCGGAAAAGCGCGCCTCGAGCTCCTCGAAGAGCCGCGGCGTGAAGCCCCAGCAGTTCATCGACACGCGCGCGTCGAGCGGGACCTGGACGGGGCGGGCCTCGTTCTCGCGGTTCTCGGCGACGCCGCCCGCCCGGACGAGCTTCGTCATCTCGGTGACGCCCTCGAGCCGGCCGTCGGGCGACACGCGGCAGACGCCGCGCGCGACGGAGCCGTTCTCGGAGAGCGTGAGCTCCAGCTTGTAGCCGACCATCGCGAAGTGCAGCGAGGCGGGATCGACGGCGGCGAGGAACGCGCCGAGCTTCGCCATCGCGTCGCGGCCGTAGAAGTCGTCGGCGTTGATCACGGCGAACGGCTCGCGGACGGCGCCGCGCGCGGCGCGGGTCGCGTGCGCGGTGCCCCAGGGCTTCGTGCGCCCCTCGGGGACGGAGAAGGGCGCCGGGATGTCGGCGAGGTCCTGGAAGCAGTACTCCACCGGGACGACGCCCGCGTACTTCGCGCCGACCTTCTCGCGGAACTCGGCTTCGAAGTCCTTGCGGATGACGAACACGATCTTCCCGAATCCGCCGCGGATGGCGTCGAAGACGGAGTAGTCGAGGATCGCCTCGCCGGAGGGACCGACGGGATCGACCTGCTTGAGCCCGCCGTAGCGCGAGCCCATGCCGGCGGCCAGAACAACCAGAGTTGGTTTCATGTTCGATGTGGGGTTTGTGGATGGGTTGGAAGGGTATGGGAGGGCGGTGCTACTCCGCGTTGAGCTTCTCGTCCGCGTCGAGCCGGACCGAGTCGACGATGCGCAGCTCGCCGGGGGCGAGCGTGAGGAAGTCCTTGTCTCCGAACTGCTGCAGCACGCACTTGCGCTCGCGCTCGTAGTCGAGGTTGAGGAGGTAGACCTTGCCCTCGTCCGGGAAGTACGAATGGAGGATCCAGCGGCAGTCCTCGTCCGGGTTCTCGAAGTCGGGGCCCGTGACGTAGACGTTGCCGCGGCCGAGCTTGGCGCAGTAGCGGTAGAGGAGGCCGGCGAGGCCGTCGCCGCCCACCTCCGCGCCGCAGCCGACGTCCATGTTCGCGGCGGCGGGGTAGCCCCACCAGTTCATGAAGAAGACCTCGCCCCGGCCGTTCTTGCAGCGCAGGATGAAGGGCTCGCCCTCCTCGTCGTCCACCGCGAGCTCCTCGAAGTTCTCCGCGGGCGCCGAGAACTCGAGCTTCCCGAGCGGCAGGCACATGTAGCCGAAGCGGCGGCGCGCGGCGATCCCGAGGCAGTTCCTCTCGGTCGAGGGGCCGGTCGCCCAGTACTTGCGCGGCGTCTCGCCGGTCACCCGGAAGCCGCACAGCTCCGTGAGGTCGCCGCCGTTCACGAGCTTCTCGACCGAAAGGTTCGTGAAGTCGCGCTTGTCGTCGGTCGAAAGGTGCGCGAGGCCGATCACGAGCTTCCCGCCGCCCTTCACGTAGTCGCAGAGGACCTTGTACTGCTTCTCCGAGCAGGTGTTCCAGCCGGCGAACATCAGGACCTTGTAGTTCGCGAGGAGGTGCTCCGCCGTCACGTTGTCGCACGCGAACGAGACGATGTCGCCCAGCCCGTAGGGCGAGGCCGAGAAGTGGATGTTCTTGTTCGGCGCGAGCATCGGCGGCATCGGCATCAAGGCCCGGCGGACGACCTCCCAGCTCATCTCCGGCAGGCCGCACATCCAGTTGGGGTTCGTGCGCGCCAGGTCGTAGGCGCCGCAGACGGCCTCCGCCGGGACGTAGTCGGGCCGGCCGAGGTCGAGGTTGCCCTTCGCGATCGCCCAGGTCGCCTCCGGCTGGCCCTTCGGCGCGGGATGTTCGCGGCAGAACGCGGTGAAGTCCGCGATCGCCTTGCGGTACTTCCTCGCGACGGGCGAGCGGTAGTCGATGTACGGGAACCTCTTCCTCGCCTCGGGCATCGCGGCCGCGACGGCCGCCGCGTTCGCGGGCTCGTCGAGCTTCGCGCTGATCTTCCGCAGCGGCATCGGCATCCGCGACATGGGCGAGTCCTCGCAGAGCGAGCTCTGCAGTTGCCAGTTGCCGCTCTCGTTCACGACGAGCTTCGCGCCGGTCATGTACTTGACGAGGAACGCCGTCTCGAGCGTCCTCATCTTGTACGGGTTGCGGTGCGGGATCCAGCTGTACCACTCGTGCGCCAGGTGCGAGCCCCAGAGCGGCAGGTCGTACTGGCGGTAGAGGCCGCGCGAGAGCGCGGAGGCGAGGACGAGGTCTCCGAACGGGAAGTCCTCCGTGCAGGGCACCTCGGTACCGGCCGCGACCTCGTAGTCGAGCGAGAAGTTCGCCGACGTGGCCATCACGAGGCCCCAGCCCGCCGCGTGGAGGTCGCCGACGTGCTTGTGGACGCGGTTCATGTACTCGTCCGCGAGCGCGCGGAGCGTCGTGCCGCGGTCGTCCCAGTTCGTGTAGAGCGAGAAGTTGTAGCGCTCGCCGAAGTCGTAGCCGAGCCAGGCGCCGCCGAGGGCCTTCCGGAGCCGGGCGACGACCCCCTTGTCCGCGCCCGAGTAGATGCACGTCGCGAAGAGCCCGCGCGCCTTCGCCTTCTTCGCGAGGTCGAGCAGCTCCTCGCCGCCCTGCCAGAACTGGAGCGTGTTGCCGACGCCCTCCTTCGCGCAGAGCGCGACGATCTCGTCGTAGTCGAGCTTGTCCGGCTCCCAGTAGGTGAAGCAGAAGCCGCCCATCTTCATCCGGCCGCGGTTCGCGTAGACGCCGGACCCGATGTAGATCCCGGTGTCCGCGGGAACGGGCGTCCTGGACGTCTTCGGCCGCTTCTTGGCGACGATCTCCGCGCCCGCGAGCGCCCGGACGGGCTTGTCCGCGCGGCGGAACGCGTCCTTGTCTCCGGCAGGGGCGGTCTTCTTCGCTTTCATCTCGGTCCTCGGATTTTTGTCGTCGACGGGGTCGTGGGAACGTCAACGGCGCCAATACTAGCACGCATCGGACCGCCCCGGCAACTACACAAAGGGATAGCCCCCCCCGTTCGGAGGGTGCCGGTCCGGGGGTCGCATCCGGGCGGGACGAAGCTCACTCCAGCAGGAGCGAGCGGAGGCGGGCGACGCCGTCGGCGGGGAAGCCGGTGGAGAGGACGTAGGCCTCGATGCGCTCGTTGAGGGTCGCGCCGGGGTAGCGGTCCATCACGGCGAGGAGCGCGGCGTAGGTGTTGTTGCGGTTGAACCAGTCGCGCTCGTCCTTCCACAGGGCCGAGGCCTCCCAGTCGCGCACCAGGTCCTCCGGCGCGACGCCCAGAAGACCGTTCACGAGGAACGCCAGCGTCCCGGTCCGGTCCTGCCCGCTGCTGCAGTGGAAGAGCAGCGGCAGGTTCTCCGCGTCGGCGATGCATTCGAGCCCTTTCCGGCACGCCTCCTTCGCCCACGGTTCGTCCATCCGCCCGTAGCAGCCGGACGAGATCTCCACGCGGCGCACGGACGGCCCGAGCGGCGAGCCGTCGAGCCCCGCGCACGCCTCCGGCGCGCGCAAATCGAGCTCGGTGCGGACGCCGAGCGCGTTGGTCATGAAATGGACGCCCGCCGCGTCGAGCCTCGGCCGCGGCGGCTCCCCGGGGCATTCGGTCGCGTTCTCGCAAAGGTTCGCCGAGCGGTAGAGAATCCCCTGCTTCACGCGGCGTCCGTCCGCAGTCCGCCAACCGCCGAGGTCGCGCACGTTCGGCACGCCCGGGACGCGGAGGAGCCGCGGTGGGCGGTCCTCGGTGCGGAAGGTCGCGCCCGCGGAGCCCTTGCCCTCGACGTCGACCTCCCAGCGGTAGCGGCAGCCGACGCGGAAGTTGTCCCATTCGAACCGCCCCGTCGTGAGGTAGACGAAGTTCGTGTCGCACACGCAGACGCCGTCCTCCTCGCGCCAGATGCGGAAGCGGAGCCGCTCCTTGCGCGAGTTGATGCCGGACCAGACGAAGACGACGGGCTTCGGCCACCATCCGAGCGCGAGCAGGTCGGCGCGCCAGGCGGCGTCGCCGGCCCGCTCGAGGCGCTCCGCGTCCGGCAGGTCGAAGAACGCCTTCTGCCCGTCGCCCAGGAGCGGGACGGTCGCGCCTTCGCCGGGGAGCATCAGCTCCACGGCGAAGGCCGCGCGGCAGACCGCGGCCAGGACGATGGCGAGAATTGACTTCACGGATCGGTCCGTCTTTCGGCGCGGAGTCTACTCCTCCGCGGGCCCGATGGCAACCGCAAAAAGCGTGGACTTGTCGGTCCCGGCCTCGAGCGTGGCCGTGAGCGTGCCGAGCGTCTCGTCGGCGCCGTCCGTCAGGACCGCCGGAATCTTGAAGGTCTCGGCGTCGGCCAGATTCTCCTTGCAGACGAGTCCGTAGACGCCTCCGTCGGCAACGACCTTGGCGGCGCGGAATCCGACGGTCAGCACGGCGTTCGTGCGCGCAATGGACGTAAACGTCACGTACGTGCCGCCGTTGCCGTCGTCGATGCCCTTGATGCCGCCGCCGTTGGGTCCGGGGACGTCCCACTCGTCCGGAGGACGCACGCCGCTGCCGTACTCGTAGCAGCCGATCGACGGCGGCCAGGCGTAGGCGCGGCCGTCGAGGTCCGTCCCGATGCCCGCGTAGTCCGCGCCCTTGTCCATCACGAGCGAGGTGTCGACGAGGTGGTAGTCGCCCGCCGCGGCGGCGACGAAGGCGACCGAGCCGTCGAGGCCGACCGAATTCGCGCCGAAGACCGCCGTTCCGTTGCCGAAGAGGCAGTTGGAGGTCTTCGCCGCGACCGCGGAGGCGACGGTTCCGTCCGTGAAGGCGACGTTCCCGTCTCCGGCGTCCGCGGCGTTGTCCGCGAAGAGGCAGTTCACGAGCGCCGTATCGGGCTGGCCGATGTAGATTCCGCCGCCCAAGGCCGCCGAGCCGACGGCGCGGTTGCCCGCGACCGTCGTGTTGCGGATGATCGTCGAGAAGCGGTCGCTGGCGTCCACGCCGACGACGGCGATGCCGCCGCCGTGGCTGGCGAGAGCCCCCCCCGCCTTGCCGGACACGTTGCCGCACACGAGGCAGGACTCGATCTCGACCTGCAGCCCGGTGCGCCCGCGGATTCCGATGCCGCCGCCGACGCCCGCGAGGAAGTTCGTCCCGGCGGCGTTCCCGGCGACGATCGTGTGGTCGATCCGCACCTTGGCGGGAAGGTCGTTCTCGCGGTAGACGAAGATGCCGCCGCCGCCCTCGCTGCGGATCGCGACGTTGTTCGAGACGCAGCACCAGGTGATCGTGCCCTCCGTGACGAACGCGCCGCCGCCGCTCTTGTCGTTGCCGTCGACCTTGCCGCCGGTCAGCGTCACGTAGCCGACGACGCTCCCGTCCGCGATGTCGGCGACGCGGCCTTCCTCCCCCTTCCTGCCCGCGTACCGGAGGATGGTGTTCTCACGGCCTTGTCCGACGAGCGTGACGCCGCCCGTGACCGAAAGCTTCGCGTCGATGTCGAAGAGGCCCTCGCCGAGCGTGACGGTCCCGGCGGGCGAACGCGCCGCCGCCGCGTCGATCGCGTCCTGGATGGTCTGCCGGGTCTCGGCCGGCGTCTCGCCGGGAAGGATCGCGTCGTCCGGAACCACGTGCGCGGCCCGGGTCTCGAAGGTGCCGGCCTTCGCCGCGCCCATCGGCGCCGCGGCGTTGTTGGAGATCGAGAGGGTATAATAAAACAAGGTCTCCGCCGCGAGGTCGGAGATCGTGTAGCCGAACGATGCCGTCGCGCCTTCGGCGATCCTCGTTGGCGGCGGCAGGTTTTGCGCGTCCGTCCCCCAGGCGAGGAAGACGTCGCACGCCGTCGCGCCCGTGCCGAGCGAGGAGATGGGGCAGGAGATCGTCGCGTTCGTGACGCCGGGCAAGACCGTCACCGTCCCGAGGACGGGGGGCGTCTGGACCGACGGGTCGAGGTGCGTACGGAGGTTGAAATCGTGGAGCTGCACGACGGGAGACTCGTGCGTCACGGGATTCGTCGACCATCCGCCGAGGCGGATTTCGCGGAGCTTGTTGCTGTCCGTGTCGACGACGAAGATGCTGAAGTGGTAGGCGGCCTCCGTCCCGAGCTCGTGCTGGTTCGGCTTGGCCGGGTAGTTCACCCCGTAGGCGCTCGCGACCGAGACGGCCGAGGCGCGGACCGTGTTGGCTCCGTTCACGAGGTTGTCGTACGGATCCGTGATCTCCTTCGTGTTCGTGAAATGCAGGTGGCCGGCGACGAGTCCGAAGAACGCCTTGCCCTGCACGCCGAGATTCCAGGGGCCGGTGTGAGCCTTCGGGTTCGTGTAGCCGTTCATAAAGCCGTTCATGAGCGTGCCGGCGGCGGCGCGGGCCATCGTTCCGTCGAGCTTCTCCTCCGTGCCGTGCGCGACCATGCCCATCACCGTGTTCTCGGGCGTGAGGTCGGCGTCGAGGAGGTTGCCGGCGGCGTCGTAGAACTGCCCGGCGTCGTAGGCGCGGTACGCGGGATTGGCGCCCGTGGCGCCGTCGTACATGCTCACGCACGCGATGCGCACGTTGTTTCCGCCCGACGCGACAAGGCGACGCAGGTCGATATGGTAGGAGTTGCCCGCGTAGGCGCCGGTCTGGTTGTCGCCGAGCTTCGCGGCGGCGAGATCGCGATGGTAGGTTACGTCGACGTTGCGCGCATGCGCTGCGGAGGCGGACGTGTTGAAGTTGGTGAGTACGTACGCCCACGCCGCGTCCGACATGTGCATGTCGGCGCCGTTGAGCGAATAGCTGCGCTCGTGGTTGCCGTCGATCGCGAAGAGCGGGACGGCCGCCGGGAGGTGCCGGTCGAACATCGCCTTCACGTTCCAGATCTCGTTCGTGTACTCCTCTTCCGTCAGACCCACCTTGGTTCCGTCGCCGATGATCGGCGCGGTCGCGAAGTCTCCGCCGGCGATGACGGCGTCGAGTTCGGCGTCCGTCGCGAGGGAGCCGAGAAGTCGAATCGACTGCTCCGCCTCCGTGAGGCAGCCCGCCGACCCGTACCAGTAGGTCTTCACGGGGTCCGTCGCGCTGTCGTCGCCTTCCACGCGCTTGCACTTATGGAAGTCCGTGATGAAGGCGAACGAGATGTACCTTCGTGCGCCCGTGTCAGGGTTGACCGGGTTCACCTGGTCGACGATCGTCATAATGTCCGACTTGAGCTTGCCTTCGAGGAGGGCGACGTCGTCGCCGGACGCGGCGCCCGCCAGGACGGCCATCGCCGCCAGGATCGTGTGTTTCGCTTTCATCGTGGGGTTCCCTTTCGTGGGTTGAGGTTATCGGACGACGATGACCGTCGGTTTGACGACGTTCTCGACGGCACCGGCGGTCAGGAAGCCGGGATCCGCCATCGCCGCGTACTCGGCGGCGATCCATTCGGCGGACTTCGCGCCCTTCAGGAGGCGGACCTCGTCGATCCAGCCGTTCCAGGCCTGCTCGCCGGTCGCGCCGTTCGCGATGGCGGCGGTGTTGCCGAAGACGAGCGGCGCATCGTTGTCCGTCGCCACGTTGAACGTTCCGGACCGGCACAGCGCGCCGTTCTCGTAGATCGCGCCGGTCGTTCCGTTGAAGACGAGCGTGAGGTAGACCCAGTTGTCGATCATGCTCTCGCGCATCTCGCCCGCGTTCTCGAGCCGCACGCGGCTGGAGCCGGCGCCGCGGATGGACACCTTCGTCTCGTCGACCTGCGAGCTGATGCGGGCCATGAACGAACCGGTCGGGTCGAGGTTGTTGGCCTCGTTCATCCGCTTGTAGAAGAGGTTGTCCCAGTTGAAGTTCCAGTTCCCGTGCTTGAACCAGCCGGAAATCGTGAAGAAGCCGCCCCCGTCGAGCGGAGAGTCCGCGCCCGCGTCGTTCACCCACACGCCGCCTTCGGCGTAGTTGCCGGCGCTCGGGCCCAACGAGTCGTTCACGCGGAACGATTTGCCGAACCGGCCCGGCTCGCCGGGAACGGAATTCGTGGAAAGGTGCCCGTCGATGCCGGATGAGGCGGTCGAGTTCGCATAAAGTCCCTGCGAGAACGGGGTCGCGTCCGCGCCGAGATCGTTCAGGTGCCAGACGCCGGCGTAGTCGCTCCAGACATCGGGGGCCGTGCCACCCGAGCTGGGCGTGCCCCGGTAGTACATCGTGAAGGTCGTCCCCCGCCGGACCGACGGAAGCCGCACCCAGACGAGCGACTCGCCGGCCGGGTCCCACGTGTCGACCTCGCACGGGAGCTCGTCGCCGTTCGCGTCGGCGAAGAAGAGGTCGCGGCCGCCCTCGGCGCAGTGGCGGGGGTCGAAGCCCGCGGGACTGCCCTTGGACAGCCGCACGAGGACCGGGACGGCGAAGTCGTTTTCGTTCGTGGAATTGACGGTGAACGAAACCCGCTTGTTGTAGTTGAAGCTCGCCACGGTCGTGAAGGAGCCGCTCGTCGACGAGCCCGCCGCGACGGGCTGCGCGTTGTTGGTGACCGAAAGCGTGTAGTAGTAGGTCGTCCGCGCCCACAGGTTCGGAATCCGGGCGGAGAAAGAATCCGCCGCCTTCGCATAGGACGCGATCTTCCGGGACGGGCCGAGGTCGTCGGGGGACGTTCCGACCGCGAGATAGACGTCGCACCAGGTCGCATTCCCCATGCCGAGCGAGAGGACCGTCCCCGAAATCGTCGCGCTGGACGCCGCGGGCGACACCGCGACCGCGTCCAGAACGGGCGCCGTGCTGATGATCTCGCCCGCCGTGACGAACGCGTCGCTCGTCACGGTCGCGTATTCCGCGGCGATCCAGTCGGCGGACTTCGCGCCCTTTAGGAGCCGGCACTCGTCGAACGCGCCCTCGACGAACGATTTCTCGGAGCCGTCGGAGTCGCAACCGAAGGAAAGCGGCAGGTTGTTGTCCGTCGCCGGAGTAATCGTGTCGGCGCTTTTGACCGCGACGCCATCGCCATAGACCGTAAGCGTCGATCCGTCGTAGACGAGCGCCACGTGCGTCCATTTTCTCTGGAGAGAGGAGTCGAACGAGCCGCTGAACATATTCTTGTCCTGGGAAGCGCCGCGCGCCATGAACGCGGTGTCGCTGTTGTTCATCTCGAATTCCCAGCCGTTGTTTGAGTTGTAGGCGGCCTTGCGCGAGAACAGCCGGGGATTGCCTGTTCGGGTCTGGAGCCTCACCCAACCGGACATGGTGAAGGCATCGCCCACGTTGAACGAATCGTAACTCGGAATCGAGAGATATCCCTTCGTTCCGCTGACGCCGGTCTCACGGGCGTGACCGACCGGCACGTCTGCGGTTCGGGTATAACGGACGCTCACGGTCGCGTTGCTCGCCGGCGTCGCCGCGAGGCCGTGGCCGGTCGCGTCGGCGACCGCGCCGTCCGGCTCGTCCATGTGCCAAACGCCGACGTAGCCCGCGCCCGTCCAGACGTTCGAGGGGGCGTTGACGGCGTCCGACGAACCGTCGTAGCACATCGTGAACGTCGTCTCGGCCGTGACCGAGGGGACCCTGACCCAGACGAGCGAGGTGCCGTTCGTGTCCCAGACGTCAACTTCGTGCGGGATGACGGCGCCCCCCGCGTCCTTGAAGAGCAGGTTGGTGCCCGGCCCGACGTCCGCGTAATCGAAGCCCTCGACGGAGCCCGGGAGCTTGACGAGGACGGGGAAGTCCGCGAGCGCCGAAGCGCCGCGGTAGCCCGAGGTCGTAAAGACGACGGACTTCGTGAAGCCGTCCGCCGCGCCGGCGGACGTCGCGAGACCCGCGGACAGCGCCGCGGCCAGGAGAATCCTCTTCATGGTGGGGGTGGTTCCTTTCACGCCGCCAAAGTCTACCATCCCCCTCCATTTGGAGGGAGTGTCCGAAAGGACAGGGGACCGCCATCGGGGCGGGATGGACGGACGGGGGGCCGCCGTGGTATCCTTTGCGCCGTCACCCCGCATGCGACCATCCATGAAAAAGAAAACCCGCCCCGCCCCCTCCGTGAAACGCACGCGAACCGCCGCCCCGAAGGCGATCGCGGTCGAAACCGACAACGCCGCGATGCTCTTCGAGCTCGTGCGGACGCCCGCCGGCGACCGCCTCTACCTGCGCCACTTCGGCGCGAGGGTCGCCGACACCGCCGGCGCGCTCGCGCTCGCCGGACACGGCGGCCATCCGAGCGCGCTCGGTTCGGAGAAGCCGCTCGCCTACTCGGTCTTCGGCGAGTCCGGCGGCGAGCTGAACCGCTTCGGCGGGCTCAAGGTCACGCACGACGACGGCGCGCCGACGCTCGACCTCGTCGTCGAGAAGCTGGAGCGCAAGGCCGGCGGGCTGGTCGTGCGCTGGCGCGACGCGATGCACGACTTCCGCGTCGTGCAGACCTTCCGCCCGCGGCCCGACGCGGACGTGATCGAGACGAACGCGGTGCTCGAAAACGGCGAGAAGGGCCCGGTGCGCATCTCGCGCATGGCGTCCTTCTCGCTCGTGTTCCCGCTGCTCGCCGACGACTGGCGGCTGCTGGGCCTCGCGGGCGAGTGGGGCGGCGAGGCCGAGGTCGTCGAGTCGCCGCTCGCACGCGGCCGGCGCGTCGTCCTCGAATCGCGTTCCGGCGTCCGCGACGCGTGGCTGAACAACCCCGCGTTCATGCTCTCGGTCGGCGGGCCGGCGACCGAGACCGAGGGCCGCGTCCTCGGCTGCACGCTGTGCTGGTCCGGCGCGTGGGAGATCTCGCTGCGCCGCAGCGAGGTCGACATCCTGGAGGCGGTCGGCGGCCCGGCGAACGTCGCGGGCGACTACGTGCTCGACCCCGGCAGGTCGATCGAGCTCCCCGTCGCGGCGCTCACGTGGTCGGAGCAGGGCAAGGGGCAGGTCTCGCGCAACTTCCACCGCTGGGCCCGCCGCCACTGGATGCCCGACGGCGCCAAGGAGCGCCCGACGCTGCTCAACAACTGGGAGGGGACGTTCCTCGCGTTCACCGAGCCGCAGCTGCACGAGATCATGGACGGCGCCAAGCAGGTCGGCGTGGAGATGTTCGTCCTGGACGACGGCTGGTTCGGGCGCGGCGCGAACGCGCGCGACACCGACGACCGCGGCCTCGGCGACTGGTACGTGAACGAGAAGAAGCTCCCCCACGGGCTCGGCGCGCTCGCCCGCGAGGCGAAGAAACGCGGGCTGCGGTTCGGCCTCTGGGTCGAGCCCGAGATGGCGAACCTCGGCCGCTGCGACCTCCTCGCGGCGCACCCGGAGTGGGCGCTGCAGGAGAAGGGCCGCCCGATGCGGACGGGCCGCGGCGGCACGCAGGTCGTGCTCGACTTCGCGAACCCCGCGGTGCGCGACGAGATCTGGCGCCAGCTCGACGAGACCTACGCATCGATCCCCGGGCTTTCCTACGTGAAGTGGGACGCCAACGCGAACATCGACAACGTGGGCTCGGCCTACCTCGACGCGGCGCACCAGGGCAACCTCTACTTCGACTACACGAAGGGCTACTACGAGGTCCTCGCCCGCCAGCGCGCCAAGTACCCGAAGCTCGACATGCAGGCCTGCTCCTCCGGAGGCGGCCACATGGAGTACGGCTCGCTGCGCTACTGCGACGAGTTCTGGACCTCCGACAACACCGACCCGCGCGACCGCGTGAAGATCCAGTGGGGGGCGAGCCAGTTCTACCCGGCCTGCGCGATGGCGAGCCACGTCACGGTGACCGGGCGGCAGGTGCCGTTCAAGTACCGCGTGGACGTGTCCTTCTCCGGCCGCCTCGGCCTCGAGATGCAGCCCAAGAGCATGACGCCGCGCGAGCTCGAGTTCGCGAAGAACGCCGTGAAGGAGTACCGCCGCATCCGGCCCGTCGTGCAGCAGGGAGACCTCTACCGGCTCGTTTCGCCCTACGAGCGCGACTACGCGGCGCTGATGTTCGTGGACGAGGCGAAGGCGCGCGCCGTGGTGTGCGTCTACGGCCTCTCGCGCGACTCGCGCCGGAACGACCCGCCGCCGCTGCGGCTGCAGGGCCTCGACCCCGCGCGCCGCTACCGCCTGCGCGAGCTCAACACCGAATCGTGGCGCTCGCCCCACTCGCCGATCCTCGGCCCGTGCGCCGACTTCGTCGCCGAGATGAAGGCGGGCCCGGTCCCGACCGGCGAGGCGCTGATGAAGGTGGGTCTCCCGATCGTCCTCGGCGACAAGGACTACGACTCGGCGGTGTTCGAGCTGGTCTCCTGATCTTCGCCGGCTCCGCGGGGCCCCGGCCCCGCGGAGCACGGGCGCGGCGGTTTTTCCGTGACGCGGGCGCGCGGTTGGTGTATGATGTCTCCCGTCACCCGCCATGAACCGGTTCCGTTCCCTTCTCGCCCTTCTCGCCGCCGCCGCGTCCGCTGCCGGCGCCGCGCCAGCGGATGGCGCGATCGGCACGGCGGCGGAGCTCGCCGCGTTCCTCGGCGGCGACGGGCCGGGCGTCCGGGCGTTCGCCGTCACGGGGCGCGTCTCGTTCGCGGAGACGGGGTCGTTCGTGCTCTCCGGCGGCGGCGCG
>CADBEF010000053.1 GCA_902793555.1 uncultured bacterium
GTCCACGGCGTCGCCGACTTCCTCTCCGCCGGACGCATCGCGCGGCGCTACACGCTGTGCGTGGCGTCGGGCGAGGCGAACTTCGGCCTCATCACGCTCGTCGGCGCCTTCGAGGGCTACTACAACAGCGGCTTCGCCTACGGCTTCTGGGGCTCGATCATCGCCCCGGTCGGCATGGTGCTCGGGCTCGTCGGCTTCTGCAACTACCGCTTCCGCGAGACGCGCGCGATGACGGTGGGGCAGTTCTTCGAGATGCGCTACAACCGCCCCTTCCGCACGGTGGCGAGCTTCGTGCAGGCCTTCTACGGCGTCCTCAACTACGCGATCTTCCCGGCGGTCGGCGCGCGCTTCATGATGTACTTCCTCCGCCTCCCGGTCTCGTTCCGCGTCCTCGGCATCGAGGTCTCGACCTTCGCGGCGCTCATGCTGGCCGCGCTCGGCCTCGCATGCTTCATCGCGTGCGTGGGCGGGCAGATCACGATCATGGCCACGGACTGCGTGCAGGGGATCCTCAGCTACCCCATCTATCTGGCGATCGCGGCGTTCCTGCTGCTGAAGTTCTCGTGGCGGGAGGACCTCCTGCCCGCGATCACGGCGCGACCGGAGGGCTGGAGCTTTCTCAACCCGTTCGACACGGGCGACCTGCGCGACTTCAACATCTTCTTCGTCGTGTCGGGCCTCCTGAGCACGTTCCTCATGCGCCTCTCGTGGGGCAGCCGCGGCTACGACAGCGCCGCGAAGGACGCGCACGAGGCGAAGATGGGCGCCGTGCTCGGCACCTGGCGCGCGGGCTTCGGCTCGATGATGTTCGTCCTGATCGGCGTCATCGCCTACGCCTTCCACAACTCGCCGAAGTTCGCGGAGGAGTCCGTCCGCGTCCGCGCCTCGCTCGCCGCCAAGGCCTACGAGGACGTCGCGTACGGCGCGAGGGGCGCGATTCCGGAGGGCGAGGCCGCCGCCGTCGCGGAGGCGATCGCCGCCGTCGCGCCGCGCACGGACTTCACGCCGCAGGAGGGCTACGCCGCGCTCGGCGCGGAGGCCGCCGCGGCCGCCGCCGCGGAGGGGGCGGACCCCGCCGCCGCCGCGCGCGCCGGGCACGACGCGCAGGTCGCGCGGTTCAAGGCCGAGACGGCCGACCCGTTCCTCGAAGCCGCCTCCGGCGCCCTCGGCGGCGCGAAGTCGGAGGACGAGATCGCGGCGCTGTCCGCGGCGGAGAAGGCGGCGTGGGGCGCCAGGCGCGCCCGCAACCAGACCTTCGGCACGGTCTTCGCGCAGCAGCGCGTCCCCGCGACGATCCGCGCGATCCTCCCGACGGGCCTCGTCGGGATCTTCTGCGCGATGGCGCTCTTCCTGATGCTCACGACGGACACGACGTACCTCCACGGCTGGGCGAGCGTGATCGTGCAGGACTTCCTCCTGCCGCTGCGCCGCACGCCCTGGACGCCGAAGGCGCAGATCCGCAGCCTCCGCATCGCGATCTGCTGCGTCGCCGCGTCGGCGTTCGCCTTCAGCTACTGGTTCGGGCAGGTGGACTTCATCCTGATGTTCTTCGCGATCACCGGCGCGCTCTGGATGGCGTCCGGGCCGATCATCACGCTCGGCCTCTACTGGAGGCGCGGGACGACCGCCGGCGCGTTCACGGCGCTGATCCTCGGCGCCGCCGCGGCCGTCTCGGCCATCTTCGCGCAGAAGCTCTGGGTGCCGCGGCTCTACCCGTGGATCGCGGCGCACGGCTGGGGCCCCGGCCTGGACCGCCTCCTGCGGGCGCTCTCCGCGCCCTTCGAGCCGTGGGTCCACTGGGAACTCACCGCCGACAAGTTCCCGATCAACTCCGTCGAGGTCGGCGTGATCACGCAGCTCTTCACGCTGCTGCTCTACGTCGGCGTCTCGCTCGCGACCTGCCGCACGCCCTTCAACATGGACCGGCTCCTGCACCGCGGCGCCTACGCCGACGAGCGCGAGCGGGCGCGCGAGGCGGCGCGCGTCCCGCTGCTGCAACGCATCCTCGGCATCGACGGCAACTACACGCACGGCGACAAGGCGCTGGCGTGGTCCGTCTTCCTCTGGTCGTTCGGCTGGAGCTTCTGCCTGTGCTTCCTCGGCAACGTCGTCTGGCACGCCGTCTCGCCCCAGCCGGCCTCGTGGTGGGGACGCTACTTCTTCGTCACGAACATCGTCGTGCCGTGCCTCGTCGGCGTCGTCTCGACCGTCTGGTTCGGCATCTGCTCGTCGCGCGACCTGCTGCGCCTCTTCCGCGACCTCGAGGAGCGCGAGAAGGCCGGCGGCGGCCTCAACGCCCTCGACGACGGCCGCGTCGAGGGCCACATCTCCCTCGCCGACGCCGCAGAAATCGCCCGCGCCGAATCCGCGACCGCAAAGGAATCCACGCCATGAAGCCCGTCCCCCTCGCACTCCTGATCTCCGTCCTCTGCGCCGGCCCGGCGCTCGCCGCCGCGCCCGCCCCGAAACCCGCGGCCAAACCCGCCGCCGCAACGCGCGCCGCCGCAACGCGGCCCGCGCCGCGCACCGTCGGCGACGTCCGTTCCTGGTGCCTCTACTACGGCGGCTGGGCGACGAACGTCGTCGACCGGCTCGCGCCGTACGAGCTCGTCGTCGTCGACCCCGCCGCGCTCGGCGGGAAGGCGGACGAGACGATTGCCGCGCTCCACGCGCGCGGCTGCCTCGTGGCGGGGTACCTGAGCTGCTTCGAGGTCGCCAAGTGGCACCGCTACCTCGACCGCGTGAAGCCCGAGTGGCGCGTGAAGGTCGACGGCAAGAACTGGGTCCCGTGGGGGGCCAACGAGGCCGCGAGCCTCGCCGAGCCGGAGTGGCGCGCGCTGCTCGTCGAGCTCATGCGCACCGAGGTCTTCGACCACGGGTGCGACGGCGTCTTCATGGACACGCTCGCGGATCTCGACCACCCGGGCCTGCCGGAGGACGAGCGCGCGCGCCAGCTCGAGGGCCTCGGGGCGTTCGCCGAGGCGTACGACGCGGCCTACCCGGACCGGTTCTTCGTCGGCAACTGGACGATCCAGCGCACGCTGCCCGTGCTCGCGCCGCACCTCGACGCGCTCTGCTGGGAGGACTTCGACCCGAAGCACTTCGAGGGCTCCGCGCGCGGCTGGATGGAGGGCATCGCGAAGAAGATCGGCGACGAGGCCGCGAAGCACCCCTTCCGCGTCCTGACGCTCTGGAACGCCGCCGCCCCCGGCGACGACCTCCCCGCGCGCCAGGAGAGGATGCGCGAGATCTCCGCCCGCCTCGGCTGCCTGCCCTTCTGCACCTCGGGCGGCTACCACCGCCTCCCGGAGGGGCTTGTCCCGCGCACGGCCCCGTGATATCCTTGCGCCCATGCGAACGGAGAGGATCCAGGGGGCGGCGCCCCGCCGGCGGCTGTGCACGCCGGACGATTTTGCCCGAACGTCGCTCCTGCACGTGCAGGAGATCGGCGAGCTCGCCCCGATCGGTCCGATGGAGAGCCGGCGCGCGGGATTCCCGTCGCTGCTCTTCCTGCTCGCCGAGTGGGGCGAGGGCGTGGTCCGCGAAGGCGCCGAGGAGCGCCCGCTCCGCGCCGGGGAGTGCGCGTTGCTGGACTGCCGCCGCGGGTGCGGGCACGCGACGGGCGAGCCGCCGTGGCGCCTCAAGTGGATCCACTTCGACGGCCCCGGCGCGGCGGCGTTCCACGCGCGGTGGCGGGAGCGCGCCGGCGGGCCGGTTCTGCGCGCGACGTCGCCGGAACGCTACCGGCGCGCGTGGGAGGAGGTCTGGGGTTCGGCATCGTCGAACGACCCGATCCGCGATTTCCGCGCGAACGAGGGACTCGCCTCGCTCTGCACGCTGCTGATGCAGGACGCTCTCGGAACGGAGCCCGACCGTCGCGCGGAGCGCCTCGCCGAGGTGCGCTCGTGGATCGAAGCGCATTGCGCGGAGGAGGTCACGCTCGACCGCCTCGCGTCGGTGGCGCACCTCAACAAGTACACGCTGGTGCGCGAATTCCGCGCGCGGTACGGCGTGCCGCCGATGCGCGCCGTCGCCCAGGCCCGCGTCGCCCGCGCCAAGCGGCTGCTGCGCTTCGCCGACGACACCGTCGAGGCGGTCGGCGCGGCGGTCGGCGTCCCGGATCCGAACTACTTCGCGCGGCTCTTCCGCCGCGTCGAAGGCCTCTCCCCGCGCGCCTTCCGCGACCGCTGGCGCGAATAGACGGGCCGCTTGAACGCGCGGGGGGCCGTGTGCTAGAATGCGCGCCCGCCATGAGTCAATCCGACCGTTCCCGGGCCCTCCACGCCGTCGCCGCCCGCACCCCCGCCCCGCCCGCGCCGCCGGCGCGCGCGGCCATCGACGATTTCGCGTCCGACGTCTTCAACGAGCAGGCCATCCGCAAGTACCTCCCGAAGGACGTCGCCGGCAAGCTCCTCGCCACGATCGACCGCGGCGTCCCGCTCGACCCCGCCATCGCGGCCGACGTCGCCCACGGCATGAAGGAGTGGGCCGTCGACCGCGGCGCCACGCACTTCACGCACTGGTTCATGCCGCTCAACGGCGGCACCGCCGAGAAGCACGACGCCTTCCTCGAGCCCGCCCCCGGCGGCAAGGCCGTCTTCGCGTTCTCCGGCAAGAACCTCGTCCTCGGCGAGCCGGACGCTTCGTCCTTCCCCAACGGCGGCATCCGCTCCACGTTCGAGGCGCGCGGCTACACCGCGTGGGACCCCACCTCGCCCGCCTTCATCAAGCGCCACGCCAACGGCGCCACGCTCTGCATACCCACCGCGTTCTGCTCCTACGGCGGCGAGGCGCTCGACCGCAAGACGCCGCTGCTGCGCTCCATCCAGGCGCTGAAAAAGGCCACGACGCGCCTCATGAAGTGCTTCGGGCTCCCCGAGGAGCCGGTCCGCGTCACGCTCGGCGCCGAGCAGGAGTACTTCCTCGTCGACCGCGAGTTCTACCAGCTGCGCCCCGACCTCGTGCAGACCGGCCGCACGCTCTTCGGCGCGCCCCCGCCCAAGCACCAGCAGCTCGAGGACCACTACTTCGGCGCGATCCGCCCCCGCGTGATCAAGTTCATGGAGGAGGTCGAGCGCGAGCTCTGGCGCCTCGGCATCCCGGCCAAGACGCGCCACAACGAGGTCGCGCCCGCGCAGTTCGAGCTGGCGTCCGTTTTCGAGGAGCTCAACCTCGCCGTCGACCACAACATGCTCGTGATGGAGGTGCTCCGCCAGGCGGCGGCGCGCAACGGCCTCGTGTGCCTCCTGCACGAAAAGCCCTTCGCGGGCGTGAACGGATCCGGCAAGCACAACAACTGGTCGGTCTCCTACGGGAAGCGCAACCTGCTCGACCCGGGCGACGACCCGGAGCAGAACTCGATTTTCCTCACCGTGCTCTGCGCCGTCGTCCGCGCGCTCGACCTGCACGGCGACCTGCTGCGCACCACCACCGCCGGCGCCGGCAACGACTGCCGCCTCGGCGGCAACGAGGCGCCGCCCGCCGTCCTCTCCGTCTTCCTCGGCGAACAGCTCGGCGGCATCGTCTCGGCCCTCGCCTCGGGGACCGGGCGCGCCGCGCACGCGGCCGGGACGCTGCGCGTCGGCGTCGACACGCTCCCGCCGCTGCCGCGCGACACCGCGGACCGCAACCGCACCTCGCCCTTCGCCTTCACCGGCAACAAGTTCGAGTTCCGCCAGCCCGGCTCCTCGCAGCCCTGCGCCGCCGCGAACATGTTCCTCAACGTGATGGTCGCGGATTCGTTCGACCGCTTCGCCGAACAGTTTGAGGCCGCCGGCCCGGAGCGCTTCCAGGAGACGCTCCAGGCGCTTCTGCGCCGCGTCTTCCGCAAGCACGAGCGCGTGATCTTCAACGGCGACGGCTACTCCGCCGACTGGGCCGCCGAGGCCGCGCGCCGCGGCCTGCCGAACCTGCGCGCCACGCCCGAGGCGATCGCCCCGCTGCTGGACCCGGCCAACCAGGCGCTCGTCGCGAAGTACGGCGTCCTTTCCAAGGTCGAGATGGAGTCGCGCCACGAGGTCGCGCTCGAGGAGTACGAGCGCAAGGTCGGCATCGAGGGCGGCATCGCGCTCGAGGTCGCCAAGAGCATGATCCGCCCCGTCGTCCTCGCGAGCTACGACGCCGCGGCCGGCGCGCTGGAGCGCGCCGACGCCCTCCGGCGCCACCTCGCCGTCTGGTCGAAGAACGGGACGACGGGGCTCAAGGACCTTCTCGCCACGCTCGGCCGCGGGCTGGACGACCTTTCCGCGCGCTGCACGGCGCTCGAAAAGGCGCTCGCCGGCGGAAACGCGGCGAAGATCCTCGCCGCGATGGCGAAGGTGCGCGAGACGGTCGACGCCCTCGAGCACGAGGTCGACGACGCCGCGTGGCCGCTGCCGAAGTACCGCGAGATGCTGTTCCTCTACTAGCGCGCCCCGGCGGGCGGGTTGCGGGGCACGCGGCCGTTGTGGTAGATTCACGGGCATGACGAAACACGCGAAACAGCAGCACTCCCCTCCCCCGCCCGTTCCGCCGGCCGGCGAACCGGACGACCCGGACGCCGCCGCGTTCGGCGCGGCCCTCCGCGCCATCCGCGAGCGCCGCGGCCTCAAGCAGCAGGAGCTGGCCGAAGCGGCCGGCGTCACGCCCGCGCAGGTCTGCTCGTTCGAGGCCGGCGCGCGCCTGCCCGCCGTCCGCACGCTGCGCCGCCTCGCCGCCGCGCTGGACACGACGCTGGACGCGCTTTTCGCGGAAGGCGGCGCCGAGCCGTCCGCTCCCTCCTCCACCCCCGCGGAGGCCGGCGTGTTGCCCGGCCTTCAGGACCTTTTCCGCACCCCCGAAGAAGCGCTGTTTGCGCCGCTCGCCGCCGAAGGCGTGCTCCGCACCTCGCGGCGCGACGCGTATTCCGGCCGGCTCCCCGGCGAGGAGGACGTGCGCCTGATCGAGCGGCGCATCCTCGACTACCGCCGGCTCGAAACCGTCTGCGGGGCGTTCCGCCAGGCCGCCATCCCGCTCTCGATGCCCTTCCGCGCGGACGCCGAAGGAGCCGAACTGCTCGCCGGCCGCGTCCGCGAAAGCCTCGGCCTCGGCGACTCGATCGTCCACGACTACGTGTCGGTTCTCGAAAACCACGGCGTGCGCGTCGTGTTCCTCCCGCTCGCCGGGGGAATCGAGAGCCTGTCGTTCCACGACGCGCCCAGCGACAGCGCGTTCATCGTCGTGGACGACTCCCGCACCGCCGAAAAGCAGCTCTTCCGCATGGCGGCGGAGCTCGCGTGGCTCTACCTGTTCTGCCGCAACGGACGGCGCGCCGTCCCCGAGGCGGCCGAAGCGAACCGCCGCTTCGTGAACCTCTTCGCCGCGTGCTTCCTCCTGCCGCGCTCCGCGGTGCTCTCCGCCGCCGCGTCGCTCGGCGCCGGCCGCGGCGACTGGACCTACCGCCTCGTGCTGCGCGTGAAGCGCCATTTCGGCGCGAGCGCCGAGGCGTTCGCCTACCGCCTGCTGGAGCTGGGCCTGCTCTCCGACGGAGAGCTCGCCGGGATCCTCGGCGAAATCCGCCGCCACTACGCCGCGCACCGCAACCGCGAGCCCGGCGAAGCGCTCCCGCCGCTCGTCCGGAACGGCCGCCTCGCCGATCTCGTCGAGCGCGCCCGGTCGATCCCCGGCGCGGCGGACGAAGCCGCCGCCATCGCCCGCCGCGCGGGCGTCCCCGTCTAGCGCGGGTCCGGCCCCGGCCCTAGCGCTGGGCCAGGGGCACGTACTTGCGGTTGTGCAGGACGCACTTGTAGGCCGGGCGGATGATCCGCGAGTTGCCGTTGAGCTCCTCGATGCGGTGCGCGCACCAGCCGGGGACGCGCCCGACGGCGAACAGCGGCGTGAAGAGGTCCTGCGGAATGCCGAGCATCTTGTAGACGAAGCCCGAGTAGAAGTCGACGTTCGGGCAGAGCCCGTTCTCCGAGCCGGTCTTCTCGCGGAAGAGCCGGTCGCCCACCTTCGCGACGAGGTTGTGCAGCGCGAACTCCGGCTCGAACTCCGGGTTGGCCGCCACGAGCTCGGCGGCCTTTTCGCGCAGCAGCTCCGCGCGCGGGTCGGACACCTTGTAGACCGCGTGGCCGAGGCCGTAGATGAGGCCGCGGCGGTCGCCGACCTTCTTGTCGAGGATCTTGCGCAGGTAGTCCGCGACCTTGCCTTCGTCGCGCCAGTCCTTCACGTGCGACTTGATCTGCTCCATCATCCGGCGCACCTGCAGGTTCGCGCCGCCGTGGCGGGGCCCCTTGAGCGAAAGGCACGCCGCGGCGATCGCCGAGTAGGTGTCCGTGTAGGTGGACGAGACGACGTGCGTCGTGAACGTCGAGTTGTTGCCGCCGCCGTGCTCCGCGTGGATGACGAGGCACAGGTCCAGCAGCTCCGCCTCCAGTCGCGTGAACTTGCCGTGCGGGCGCAGCAGGTTCAGGATGTGCTCGGCCGTGGAGAGCCCCGGGTCCGCGATGCGCATGTGCAGGCTCTTGCGCAGGTAGTAGTGCGCCTTGGCCTGGTAGCCGTAGACCGCGAACGTCGGGAAGCGGGAGATGAGCGAAAGCGACTGGCGGACGACGTTCTCGATCGCCGTCGAGTCCGGCTCCGGGTCCTCCGTGTAGCACGCCAGGACGCACCGCGCGAGCTTGTTCATCACGTCCGGCGAAGGCATGCCGAGGATGACGTCCTCCTTGAAACCGTGCGGCAGCGGGCGCAGGCGGTCGAGCGTCTCGGTGAATTCAGCCAGCTCCGCCGCGGTCGGGAGCTTGCCGAAGAGCAGCAGGTAGATCGTCTCCTCGAACCCGAACCGGTGCTCCGACTGGAAGCCGCGCACCAGGTCGCGCAGCTCGACGCCGCGATAGAACAGGCGCCCCGGCACGGGCTGGAGCTCCTGCTCGAACATCGTGTAGCCGACGACCGAGCCGACCGTCGTGAGGCCGACCAGGACGCCCGAGCCGTCCGCGTTGCGGAGCCCGCGCTTCACGTTGTAGGTGCGGTACAGCTCCGGGTCGATGACCGACGAGGCGGCCGCCCGCTCCGAATAGCGCCGGAGCAGGTCCTTGTCGATGTTGTGCGCGACCGGCTCGGTCGCGTGGGGGAGTTTGTTCATGGCGTGGATTCTAGCAAATGGGTTTCCGGGAGGCAAAAAGAAAATCGGCCCGCGCGCCCCCGGCGCGCGGGCCGGTTCCGGACGGCCGGCTTCCACCGGTCGCGCTCGTCAGCCGTTCTTGCGCTGGAATTCCGCCATGAAGGCGACGAGATCGTCGACGCCCTTGGCCGGGAACGCGTTGTAGATCGACGCGCGCAGGCCGCCCACGCTGCGGTGGCCCTTCAGGCCCGCGAAGCCGGCGGCCGTCGCCTCGGCGACGAACTTCTTCTCCATCTCCTCGGAGGCGTTCGCGCCGTCGGGGAAGATGCGGAAGGTGACGTTCATGTCCGAGCGGCACTCCGGCACCGCGGTGCCCTTGAAGAAGCCGCCGGAGCCGTCGATCGCCGCGTAGAGCTTCGCGGCCTTCTCGACGTTCTGCCGGAAGAGGTTCTCCTTGCCGACCTTCTTCACCCAGCGCGTGACGAGCGCGAGCAGGTAAATGCCGAAGGTGGGCGGCGTGTTGTAGAGGGAGTTGGCCTCGATGTGCGTGCGGTAATCGAGCATCGTCGGGAGATTGGCGGGCGCCTTCTCCGCGAGGTCCTTGCGGACGATGACGAGCGTCACGCCCGACGGGCCGAGGTTCTTCTGCGCGCCGGCGTAGATCAGACCGAAGTCCTTCACGTCGAACGGGCGGGAGAGGATGTCCGAGCTCATGTCCGCGACGAGCGGCGCCTCGGTCTTCGGGAACGCCTTCCACTGCGCGCCGGCGATCGTCTCGTTGCTCGTGATGTGAACGTAGGCCGCGCCGGGCGTGAACTTCAGCGTCTCCATCGCGGGGATGCGCGTGGGGATGTCCTTGGCGGTGTTGGCGACGACGTTGACCTGGCCGACCTTCTGGGCCTCCTTGACGGCCTTGTTCGCCCAGGCGCCGGAGTTCACGTAGTCGGCGCTCGTGCCGGGCAGGAGCAGGTTCATCGGGACCATCGAGAACTGCATCGAGGCGCCGCCCTGGAGGAAGAGCACGGCGTAGTCCTCGGGGATGCCCATCAGTTCGCGCAGGTTGGCGATCGCTTCGTTGTGGACGGCGTCGTAGGCCTTGGCGCGGTGCGAGCTCTCCAGGAGGCTCATGCCGGTGCCCTGGAAGTCGACGAGCTCGCGCTGGGCCTCCTCGATGACCTCGAGGGGCAGCGCGGCGGGGCCGGCGTTGAAGTTGTAGATGCGGGACATTTCGTTTTCTCCTTGTGTTGGATGCGGTCGCGGGGCGGGACCCCGGCCGCGGGTTGGGAGGTGTGCGCCGTCGGGCGGGACCCTCGGGCGCGTGGGACGGGCGCGGCATTCTAGTCCGGCCGCGCGCGCAAGTCAACTCCGGGTTGCGGCTCTTGTCCGGACCGCCGCGGTTCTGCTAGTATTCCCCCCTGCCATGAAACGCCCCCTCTACAAAGACCCCGCCGCGCCCGTCGAGGCGCGCGTCCGCGACCTCCTCGCCCGCATGACGCCCGAGGAGAAGGCCGAACAGCTCTGCCAGGACACGATCGGCGAAGACCCGAATCCCGACAACCACGGCGTGGGCCGCGATTTCAACCCGCGCGTGGGATCGATCTACCAGTATTGCGGCGACACCCGCACCCGCAACGCCTACCAGCGGGTCGCGGTGGAGAAGACCCGCCTCGGCATCCCCATCCTCTGGGCGCTCGACGTCATCCACGGCTGGCGCACGATGTTCCCCGTCTCGCTCGCGCAGGCGGCGTCGTTCCGCCCGGACCTCACGGAGAGGGCGCAGCGCGTCGCGGCCCGCGAGTGCTGGCAGGACGGCGGCATCGACTGGCTCCTCGGCCCGATGGTCGAGGTCGGCCACGACCCGCGCTGGGGCCGCAACGTCGAGGGCTACGGCGAGGACCCGGCCGCTTCGCCGCCGCCGCCGTGCGCGGTATCCAGAGGGACGGCCGCTGCGCCGCGTGCGTGAAGCACTTCGTCGGCTATTCCGCCTGCGAGGGCGGCCGCGACTACTCCTACACGGAGATCTCCGCCCGCGCGATGCGCGAGTGGTACCTGCCGCCCTTCGCCGCCGCCGCGAAGGCCGGCGCGCTCACGATGATGAGCTCGTTCAACGAATTCGACGGCGTCCCGATCCCCGCCAGCCGGGCGCTGCTCACGGACGAGCTTCGCGGCCGCATGGGCTTCAAGGGGTTCGTCGTCTCCGACAGCGGGGCCCTGCACCGCATGGGCAACATGGGCTACGCGCACGACCCGGTCGACCAGACTGCCCGCGCCATCCGCGCCGGCAACGAGATGTCGATGGGCGACGGCCTCTTCCGCAACGTCCCCGCCGCCGTCGCCGCCGGCAAGCTTTCGATGGAGGACGTGGACGAGGCCGTCTCGCGCGTCCTGCGCGTGAAGTTCCGCCTCGGCCTCTTTGAGACCCCCTACGCGCCGGAGAAGCCCACGAGGAAGACCTGCCGGCTTCCCGATGCGATCGATCTGGCGCACAAGTTCGCCCGCGAGACGATGGTGCTGCTCAAGAACGACCCGCCGCATGGAAAAATCGGGAAACCTCTCACCTCTCACCTCTCACCTCTCACCTCGAAGCCGATTCTCCCCCTCGACCCGAAACAGATCCGCAAGCTTGCGCTGATCGGCCCCGCCGGAGACGAGGTCCATCCGCACCTCGGCAACTGGCGCGCCGCCGCCACCGACGTCTCCAAGGGCGTGAACGGCGAGACGTTCCTCGACGCCGCGCGCCGCTTCTTCCCGAAGGCGGAGATCCGCGTCGCCCGCGGGTGCACGTTCTGGGACTACACGCCGCCGACGGAGAAGGACGCGGCCCTCCGCGCCGAGGCCGTCGCCGCCGCGCGCGACGCGGATGTCGCCCTGCTCTGCTTCGGCGAGGTGCCCTGGATGTGCGGGGAGAAGAAGTCCCGCCGCGACATCGCGCTTCCGCCCGCGCAGGTTCCCCTCATCGAGGAGATCGCCGCGCTCGGCCGCCCGCTCGTCGGCCTCTGCTGCTCCGGCCGCGCGCTCGCGTTCCCGGACCTCGCGGCGAAGATGGACGCGCTCCTCTGGTGCTGGCAGAGCGGCTGCCGCGCGCCGACCGCCGCGATGGAGATCCTCACGGGCAAGGTGAGCCCGAGCGGAAAACTCCCCATCTCGTTCCCGCGGTCCGTCGGGCAGATCCCGGTCTTCTACAACCACCACGGCAAGATCTCGCCCGACTGCCCGGACTACCAGGACATCCCCGGCGAGAACGGCCCGTGGTTCCCGTTTGGCTTCGGGCTCTCGTATACCACCTTCCGCTACGGGAAGGTCCGGGTCGCCCGTTCCGCACCCGGCCGTTCACGGCCGGGCTTCGAGGCGACCGTCAAGGTGACGAACACCGGCTCCCGCGCCGGCAAGGAGACCGTGATCTGGTATCTCTCCGACCCGGAAGCGAGCTACACGCAGCCCGTCCGCCGCGTGATCGCGTTCGAGAAGATCTCGCTCAAGCCCGGCGAAGCGAAGACCGTGCGCCTGCGCATCGACCCGATGCGGGACCTGGCCTACGACCTGCCGGACGGCCGCCGCGTCCTCGAGCCGGGCGAATTCGTCCTCTCCGCCTCGCTGCGGAGCGAGGCGCGCTTCGCGTTGTAGCGCGCCACGCGCGGCTTGCGGCACGAGGGCTCGGGATTCGGGTTTCGGGAGCCGGGTTTCGCGGCGGGTTTCGGCGCGGCGCCTCGCGCCGCGCCCGGGTTTCGCGAATCCCGAACCCCGAATCCCGCGGCGAATCCCGAATCCCGAATCCCGCGGCGAATCCCGAATCCCGAATCCCAGCTCCCGCATCAGGTCGACGCGCTTTCGCCCGATTTCGTTTCCACCGTGGATAAATTATCGAAAAACATATTGCAAATACAAGATATTATTGAATACTTAACCCGTCAATCGCACCGTAGTTGAAGAAAGGGGTTGCGGCCGCGTGGCGGGGTGCGGCGCACCCCGCCACGCGCGCGATTTGCGGCGCGGGCGGTCGGTTGGCGTGGAGGAGCCGCAAGCCACGCGCAGCGTGGCAAGGCCCCGACCCGGCAACGCGGGCGCGAAGCGGTTTCTTGCGCAGGCGGCTGCAGTCGTGTGCCAGGGCGGTGCAGGGGCGCACGGTCGCATGCGCGGCGCAAGGGTCTGCTTCGCGCGATCTTTGCCGGGTCGGGGCCTTGCGCGGGGCGGCTGCGCCGGCCCGCGCTTGCGGCCCCTCCACGGGCGAACGACCGCCCGCGCCGCAAATCACACGCGCGGCCGGGCGAGGCCCGGCCGCGCAGGCGGCGGAAAGGCGATGGGGTGGACAGGCGGCTAGAAGGCGCCGCGGAGGGCGTCGGAGGTCGGGCCGCGGCCGTGCGCGGCGAGGTCCGCCGGCGTGCCGGCGGCGACGAGGCGGCCGCCGGCCTCGCCGCCCTCGGGGCCGAGGTCGAGGATCCAGTCGCATGCGCGCAGGACCTGCAGGTTGTGCTCGATCACGACGAGCGTGTGGCCTTCGTCGCGCAGGCGGCGGAAGACGCCGAGCAGGACGTCCACGTCCGCGAAGTGCAGGCCCGTGGTCGGCTCGTCGAAGAGCAGCAGCGAGGGCTTGCAACGAACGGGGTGCTCCGCCCCCCGAACCCTCCGCGCGGCGGGCGCCGCGGGAAGCTTCGCGAGGAACTCCGCGAGCTTGAGGCGCTGGGCCTCGCCGCCGGAGAGCGTCGGCACGGGCTGCCCCATGCGGAGGTAGCCCAAACCCACGTCGACGAGCGGCTGCAGCGCTTTCGCGACGGCCTTGCGCCGCGCGAACGCGGCCACGGCCTCGTCCACGGTGAGGTCGAGCACGTCCGCGATCGAGAGCTCGCGCCCGTCGCGGTCGTCGGGCACGGTCACGGCCAGCACCTCGGGACGGTAGCGCTTCCCGCCGCACGTCTCGCACGGCAGGTAGACGTCCGAGAGGAACTGCATCTCGACGTGCTCGAAACCGCTGCCCTCGCAGTCCGGGCAGCGCCCGAGACCGTAGTTGAAGCTGAAGTCGGCCAGGGAAACGCCGCGCGCCTTCGCGGCGGGCGTCTCGGCGAAGACGTGGCGGATCTCGTCGAACGCGCCCAGGTAGCTCGCGGGCGTCGAGCGCGCGCTCTTGCCGATCGGCGACTGGTCAACGAGCTCCACGCCGCCGAACGCCTCCGCGCCCTCCAGCCTCCGGAACGCGCCGCATTCCGACGCGGGCAGGCCGAGCGCGCGCTTCACGGCCGGATACAGCACGTCCGACACGAGCGTCGACTTGCCCGAGCCCGACACGCCCGTCACGGCGACGAGCTTCCCGAGCGGGATGTTGATGTCGATATTCTTCAGATTGTGTTCGCTCGCGCCGAGGAGACGGAGGGCTGGTCGCACGGCGGCCGCTCCGCGGCGCCGGGCGACCGGCCGGGAAGCCTCGGGCGGCAGAGCCGCCTTGCGCAGCCACGGCGCGGAGACGGACGCCTTGCAGCGGAGCAGGTCGGGGACGGAGCCCTGGAAGACGATTTCGCCGCCGCGCTCGCCGGGGCCGGGGCCGAGCTCCACGACGTGGTCGGCGGCGAGGATGACGGCCGGGTCGTGCTCGACGACGAGCACGGTGTTGCCTGCGTCGCGCAGGCGGCGCAGGATCGCGACGAGGCGGGCGATGTCGCGCGGGTGCAGGCCGACGGACGGCTCGTCGAGCACGAAGAGCGTCCCGGTGAGGTCCGAGCCGAGCGCGGTCGTGAGCGCGATGCGCTGCGCCTCGCCGCCGGAGAGCGTGCGCGACTGGCGGTCGAGCGCGAGGTATCCCACGCCGACCTCCTCGAGGTAGCGCAGGCGCGGGAGGACGCCGGCGAGGAGCGCCTGCGCGCCGTCGCCCGCGCTCGTGCCGGCGGGGTGCTCGCGCGAGAACGCCTCGAGGAACGCGCGGGCCTCCGAGACCGTGAGGGCGGCGAGCGACGCCGCATCGTGCCTCCCGGACCCCGCCACGAGCTTCCACGCGAGCGCGGCGGGGCGCAGGCGCGCGCCGCCGCATTCGCGGCAGGTCGCGTATTCGCGGTAGCGCGAGAGCATCACGCGGACGTGCAGCTTGTAGGCGCGGCTCTCGAGCCAGCGGAAGAAGTCCGCCACGCCCGGCCACAGGCCGCTGTCCCATTCGTCGGTTTCGCCGTCCCAGACCCACTTCTTCCACTTGGCCGGGAGCTTCTCCCACGGCGTGTCGACCGGGCAGCCGATCGCCTTGGCGCGCTTCACGAGCATGCGCTGGGCGTCGATGAAGGACTTGGTCTGGAACGGCTTGATGCAGCCCTCGGCGAGCGACTTGCCCGGCTCGGGGACGACGAGCGCCTCGGAGACGCCGATCACGCGGCCGAAGCCCTTGCACGCCGGGCATGCGCCGATCGGGGAGTTGAACGAGAAGAGATTCGGCTTCGCCTCCTCGAACGCGCGGCCGCAGTCCGGGCATTCCAGGCGCGCCGAGAATCGCAGCGGCGCCTCCTCCGCGCGGTCCTCGCCGAGCGGGACGACGAGCGCCGCGCCGCGGCCGCGCGCGAACGCCGTCTCGAGTCCCTCGCAGAACCGCGCGCGCCGCGCGGGCTCGACGCGCAGCATGTCGACGTCGACGCGGAAGCGTCGGGCGGCGCCCGCCGCTTCCGCGACCTCGCGCACCCGCGTGAAGCCCTGCGAGGAGAGCAGGGCGAGCGCGTCGTCGCGCGAGACGGACGACGGGACCTCGATCTCGAACGCGACGATCGCGCGGCGGCCTTCGAGGCCGCGCGCGAGCAGGCCCTCGAAGACGGAGCCGGGCGACGCGGGGACGACCTCGCGGCCGCAGTCCGGGCAGAAGAGGCGCGCGCAGTTGGCGAAGAGGAGCTTGAAGCGGTCGTTCAGCTCCGTCATCGTCCCGACGGTCGAGCGCGAGTTGCGGATGGAGTTGGTCTGGCGGATCGCGATGGCGGGCGGGATGCCCTCGACCGCGTCGACGGCGGGCGGGGGCAGGCGGTCGAGGAACTGGCGCGCGTAGGAGGAGAACGTCTCGATGTAACGGCGCTGGCCCTCGGCGTAGACCGTGTCGAACACGAGCGAGGACTTCCCGGAGCCGGAGAGTCCGGTGACGACGGTGAAGCGCCCCATCGGGATGTCGACGTCGAACCCCTTGAGGTTGTTCTGCCGCGCGCCGCGGACGCGAATGCAGTCCTCGGCGCCGTTCTGTTTCCCGGATGCCCGTTTCGCCATGTGCGTCAATCGCGCGGCGGATCGTCGGCCGCCGGACCGACGAGGATGATGGAGAGCATCCCGGGGCGGGTGCCGTCGTAGAGGATGCGGAAGTCGGCGAACGAGGTGCCGTCGTAGTCGAATTCCAGCGCAGCCGGATTGCCGGGAACCGGCCGCGCGCCGAGGCCGGCGTCCCCGTCGAACCGGAACGGCGACGGCCCCGCCGGGACGGGGGCGCCCGTTTCCGCGGCGACGATGTCGTCCTTTTCCTCCAGCAGCAAGGCTCGGTAGCGGCCGGGCTTCAGGGGCAACGGCAGACCGGGGCCCTCCGCGGCCACGCAGGGCGGGTCGCGCGACGGGACGAACAGAAGGTCGTCCGGAACGATTTCGATTCGTTCGGCCGGGTCGTTCGGGATGCGTGCGACCGTCGTGGTCCCGAATTCGCGGGAAAGCCCGCAAACGGAAATCGGCACCGGTTCCGCCTCCCCGGCGGACACGCGCGGCAGAACGTCCGGCACGGGCGAGAAGGCGACGTCCGAGATGCGCGCTTCGCCCGGCGTTTCGAGGCGCGTCCAGAGGTTCGTGCCGGGGAAGGGCGCGGGCGCGAAGGCGAGACGCCACGAGCCGGGCGCGGCGCCGTCGACCGCCGGGAAGCGGTTCGTCGTGGCGGGGTTGCCCGAACCCGGGACGGACGTGACGAGCAGAAGATCCTTGTCCGCCTCGGCGCGCACGAGCCAGCCGTACCCTTCGCGGTGGATTTCCGCGAACGAGCGCAGCTTCACGGCGGCGTTCGTCCCGGGCGGGTCGAGGCGCCAACGGCGCGCCGTCACCGCCGGCGGCGCGCCGTTCGCAGGCTCGCAGGTTCGCAGGTTCGCAGGTTCGACCGCGAAGGCCCAGACGCCGCCGCCCGAGGCGACGAGCCGCAGGCGCGGGTCGGCGAGGTGCCGGCGGAGCGTTTCGCCGAACGGGAAGAGCGAAACTTTCGGGGGGAAGGCGTTCTCGTGGAGGATCACGTGCGTGACACCGAGCTCGCGCAGGCCGGCGGCCTGATCGGCCGTGAAATCGCCCTCGGTCATCGTCTCGAACCGGTGGAAGACCTTGTCGGCGTAATCGTGCGTCCGCACGGCGGCGTAACCGTTCAGCATCGGCACGCCCGCGCGCACGGCGTGGTATTGGTAGACCGAGCTCCACGACGAATCGCCCGGCCAGATCGGCAGCACGAGCGCGCGAGGGGCGACGCCGCGCGCCTTGGCGTCTTCCGCGACCGCGAGCCACGCCGGGTCGGCGCCCGGCTCCAGACAGAGCCCCGCGCGCATGCCGCGGTGGCCCGAAAGGAACGCGAGCAGGACGATCGCGACGGCCGGCGCAAGGACGCCCTTGCTGAAACAGAGCCGCGGACGGCAGGACCACGCGACCGCGAAGAACGCGGCGTAGAGCGTCGGCAGCAGGCAGAACGCCTTGAGCGGCTGCCGCACCATGCGGAAGGGCGGGACGAGCTTGCGGACGGCGCGCAGAGGCAGTGCGTCGAGCGGGCCGTGCGTCCCGAGCGCGAGAAGGAAAACGAACAGGATCGCGCCGCCGAGGAGAAGACCGGCGAGGAGGGTCGAAACGGTTGAAGCGGTTGAAGGGTTGGACGTGCAACCCCGCGAACCCGTGAACCCGCGAACGAAACCGATCAGGACGACGAGTCCCGCGAGCAGCAGGCAACCCGCGAGCACGACGCCCATGTAGAACTGGTCGGGCGAGTGGCTGAAGAAGCCCGGATCGAAGAAGGCGTGCCAGTCGGGCGAATTGCGTTCGATGTCGGCCAGCGTGCGGCCGGCCGCGGCGTCGGTCCCCTCGTAGCCGGCCTTCGCGAAGAGGCCGAGCAGACCGGCGAGCACGCCGCCCAGCGCGATCGGCGCGAGGGGCGCGGCGAGGCCGAACGGGCGGCGCAGGCCGCGCTCGGAGAGCAGCAGCGCCAGGACGCCCCAGAGCGGTAGCGCGAGCGCGGCGAAGAGGAAACAGTGCAGGTCGGCGGCGTAAAGGCAGAACAGGAGCGCGCCCGCGAGAACGCCGCCGCGAATGGAGCGGTCGCGCACCGCGAGGTCGACGCCGAGCGCGACACCCGGCACGAGCCCCATCCCGAAGCCGGTCGGAGAGCCGCCGGCGAGGACGACCCAGCGGTAGGGGACGCAGTTGGCGACCGCAGCGACCGCCAGCGCCGCGACGGGCCCAACGCCGAAACGGCGCGCGAGCCGATAGCAGAAGAGGAGCCCGAGGAAGACGGAGAGGAGTTGCGCGAGATTCCAGCAGAGCGCGTCCGGCAGCGCGAAGCGCAGCAGCGCGTAGGGCAGCGCGAACGGGAAGTAGAACGCGTCGACGCGGCGCGGGGCGGGCGTGGCGGGGTCCACGGCGAACTCGTACGGGTTCGTGAACGCGCGGATGCGGCCGCGCAGCATCTCGTGGACGAGGTCGAAATGGTACTGCAGCTGCAGGTGGTCGCCCTGGACGAGCGTCCGCGGCGGGGCGTCCGGCGCGGCGTGCGCCGCATAGGCGATGCCGTCCGCGACGTGCGCCGGGAGCGGCCACAGGAACGCGCCGAATAGCAGCGCGGACAGAACGGCCAACGCAAATGCGGCGCGGAAGCGGCGGCGGCGGTCGGCGGTCGGCATGGCGGCGCGAGGCTAGTCCCCGTCGCCGCCGCCGGCGGGGACGGACAGTTCCTCCACGAGGTTCGTGGCGACGAGGCCGGTGCGCGTTTCGAGCGATTCGCGGAGGGCGGAGGGCGCGTCGTCGCCGTCGAGGATCGTCGGCGTCACGAACACGAGGATGCTCGTGCGCTGCTCGACTTCCGAGTCCCAGCGGAAAAGCCAGCCCAGCAGCGGGATCGACCCGAGCAGGGGCACGCGCTTCTCGACGGTGGTCATGTCGGAGCGGGTGAGTCCGGAGATGACGATCGTTTCGCCGTCGCGCGCGGTCTGCACGGTCTTGACGGTCCGCTTGGCGATCGTCGGGGCGTAGTCGCCGCCGTTGCCGCCGGACGTGACGGCCTCGATCGACGGCTGCAGCTCCATCTGGACCTCCCCGCCGGGCACGATGTGCGGCGTGATCGAGAGCTTCACGCCCACGTCGTAGCGCGTGATCGTCTGCACGACGTCCTTGTCGCCGCCGGTGCCGGTCACGGTGGACTCGGTCATCGGGATGTTGTTCACGATCGTGACCTCGGCGGTCGTGTGGTTCTGCGCGGAAACGGACGGCGTGGCGAGGATCTTCACGTCGCTGTTCTGGCGAAGGGCGTCCACGTTGATCACGCCGAGCGTCTGCCCCGCCTTGTTCACGACCGCCGCGGCGATGCCCTCGGGATAGATCTGCGAGCCGACGGCCGACGCGAGCGTGGAACCGGGCATCTCGGCGTTCGGGTGCGAACCGCCGCCCCACGAGGACCCGTGGTGGGTCCCCGCGAAATTGAACTGCACGCCGAGCGTGTCCTCGGCGCCCTCCTGCACCTCGGCGATCAGGACCTCGATGTGGACCTGCTTGGGTTTCACGTCGAGCTGCGCGACGAGCGCCTGCACCGCGCGGAAGTCCTCCGGCGAGGCGTTCACGAGAATCGCGTTCTGCGCCTCGATCGCCTGCACCGAAATGCGGCGGGCGAGCGTCGGGTCCGCGTTGCCGGCGGCGAATTTCTCCAGCAGCGTCGTCATGTTCTGCGCGAAATCGGCCGCCTTGAGGAACTGCGGGACGATCACGTTGAACGCGGAGCGGCCGGTCGGCGCCGCGACGTCGAGCTTGGCGACGAGATCCCGGATCGTCTGGATCTGGCGCTGGGAGCCGGTCACGAGCAGCTGGTTGGCGTGGCCGGAGGCGACGATCACCGGCGCCCTCGCGAGCGGATCGGCGGGCGCGCCCGGAGCGGCCGGGAGGCGGGACCGGAGCTGGGAGGCGCGGCTCGCCGATTCGGAGAACGCGACCGAGAGCTGGCGCGCGAGCTGGCCGGCGTCCGCGTGTTGCAGGTCGATCACCTCGCAAGCGCTCGCCATGCCGGGCTTGTCGAGCTGTTCGATGAGCGCCTCGACGCGGCGCAGGCGCTCGGCCGTGTCGGAGATCACGAGGTGGTTCGTCTCCTCCAGGACCGAGACGGCGTCCTTCTGGCCGAGCTGCGCTTCGAGCGTCTTGCGCATCTCCTCGGCGGGGATGTGGTCGAGGCGGAAAATGCGCGTCACGAGCCCGTGGTCGGGCAGTTCCGCGTCCGCCGGGACGATTTCGCCCATGCGCGGCGCGCGGTCCGGCAGCGCGACGACGCGCTCCAGGTCGCCCTCGCGCTGCAGCGTGAAACCGTTGCTCTCGAGGATCGCGGCGAAGACGCGGGCGGCCTCCTCGCGGGAGACGGGCGGCGACACGACGGTGATCGCGCCCTCGACGCCCTCCGGGACGACATAGCGCCGCCCCGTGAACGAGCCGACGACCTTCGTGAAGGCGCGCACGTCCACGCGGTCGAAGTTGAACGACAGGGTGCCGCCGCGGCCCGCGGGCGCGGCGGCGTCCTGTTGCGCCGCGCACGGGCGCGCGGCCGCGAAGAACGCGGCTGCGGAAAGGAGAAGGGCGCGGAATCTCGTCATGGTTCGGAGGGGTCGGAGGTTCGGAAAAGTGCCAATGGGGCCGATTCTAGCAAATCCGGACGACCGCTTCAAGGCGGCGCTCGGTTGCATTCGCGCGCGCGTTGCGTTAGAATGCGCGGACACACGAACGAAAGATTCCCGCCATGATCCGAACCGTCCTCCCCGCCCTTCTCGCCGCGCTCTGCGCGGGGTGCCTGGCCATCAAGACCGAACACGAGGTCAAACCCATCAAGATTTCGATGGACGTGAACCTCAAGGTCGACAAGGCCCTCGACGACACCATCGAATCCGACCAGAAGAAGCCGCCGGCCCACTTCGCCGAGATCAAGGCGATGGTCGAGTCCGGCAAGGTCGGCTTCGACCGGAACGGATCGCTCGCCCCCCGCCTGGAGCTCACCCAGGAGGAGTCCGACATCCTCGAGGAGGCCACCGCCGCGCGCACGACGCGCCTCTCCGAAATCGCCAAGGAGACGGGCTCCACCCTCTCCGCCGTGCGCAAGAGCCACGGCGAGAAGATGCTCGCGCGCATGCCCGCCGGGACCTGGTTCCAGGACGAGTCCGGCGCCTGGGTCCAGAAGAAGTAGGCGGCCCGGATGGGACGCTACGTGTTCCGCAGGCTCCTGCAGATGATCCCGACGCTGCTCGGGGTCACGCTCCTCACGTTCGTCCTGTTCGACGTCCTGGGCGACTCGCCGGCCGTGCTCGCGCTCGGCCGCCACGCCACGCCCGAGGCGATCGCCGACTACGAACACCTGCACGGCCTCGACCGGCCGCTCGTCGTGCAGTACGCCTCGTACCTGGCCGACCTGGCGCGGGGCGATTTCGGATTCTCGACCGAATACCGGGAGCCCGTCGCGAAGGTCCTCGCGAACGGCGTGGGCGTCTCGCTCGCGCTCACCGTTCCGATCCTGCTGCTGGGAACGGCCGTCGCGCTCCTGGTCGGCCTGCTCGCCGCGGCCCACGCGGGCGGGCGTCTCGACCGCGCCCTGCTGGGCGCGACGACGGCGCTCATGAGCGTGAACTACGTGATCTGGGTCGCCGCGGGGCAGTATTTCCTCGCCTACCGCTGGGGGCTCTTCCCGCTTTGGGGCTTCGAGAACTGGACCTACCTGCTGCTGCCGATCCTCGTCGGCGTCGTGAGCGGCCTCGGAAGCGACGTGCGCTTCTACCGCACGGTGATTCTCGAGGAGGCGCGCCGGCCCCACGTCCGGACCGCGATCGCCAAGGGTTGCTCCCCGGCGCGCGTGCTCGTCGTCCACGTCCTCCGCAACGCGCTCGTCCCGGTCGTCACGAACGTGAGCCTCGCGGTGCCGTTCCTCTTCACGGGGAGCATCCTGCTCGAGAGCTTCTACGGAATCCCCGGCCTGGGTGGCATCGGCCTCTCGGCCGTGAACGCCTCGGACTACGCGACCGTCCGCGCGGTCGTCCTGATCGGCGCGCTGCTCTACCAGCTCTCCAACCTCGGCGCGGACCTCCTCAACGCCTGGCTCGACCCCCAGGCGAGACTGGTCTGATGGTCTTGATGGTCTGATGGTCTGATGGTCTGAGTCCGATAATCGAAACCCCCACATTCAACCCTTTTAACCTTTCAACCTATCCAACCTGCAACCCCAACCCGCAACAAGAAAGACAACGCATGGAACCCACACCCGCAAAACGCGCCTCCTGGTCCGGACAGATGTCCTTCATCCTCGCGGCCGCCGCTTCGGCGATCGGCCTCGGAAACCTCTGGCGCTTCCCGTACCTCGCCGCCCAGTACGGCGGCGGCACGTTCATCCTCGTGTACCTCATCCTCGTCGTGACGCTCGGCTTCACGCTGATGACGACCGAGATCGCTATCGGCCGCATGACGCAGCAGAGCCAGCTCACGGCCTTCTCGAAACTGCACAAAGGCTGGGGGTTCGTCGGGCTCGTCTCCACGATCATCCCGCTCGTCATCGTGCCCTACTACTGCGTGATCGGCGGCTGGGTCCTCAAGTACTTCTGGACCTACCTCCGGATCGTCTGCGGCAGCGCCTCGGCCGCCGAGTCCCTCTCGGACGCCGGCGCCTTCTTCGGCGGCTTCATCACCGCCCCGTTCGCGCCGTTCGGGTTCGGCCTCCTGTTCATCCTCGCGTGCGCGCTGGTCATCGTCTTCGGCGTCAAGCGCGGCATCGAGCGCTCCAACAAGATCATGATGCCCCTGCTGTTCCTCATGGCGCTCGGCATCGCGGCCTACGTCTGCTGCCTGCCTGGCTCCGGCGAGGGCCTCAAGTACTACCTCGTCCCGAACATGGACGCCCTGCGCGCCGACGTCGTCGACAAGGCGACCGGCGAGGCCGTCCGCGTCTTCTCCTGGGCGCAGCTCGGCAAGACGGTCCTCGGCGCGATGGGCCAGATGTTCTACTCGCTCTCGCTCGCGATGGGCATCATGATCACCTACGGCTCCTACATGCGCAAGGAGGACTCCATCGAGAAGTGCGTCCGCCGCATCGAGATCTTCGACACGCTCATCGCGGTCGTCGCCGGCCTCATGATCATCCCGGTCGTCTACATGTTCGCCGTGAAGACCGGCACGCCCGTGAAGGAGGCGATGAACGCCGGCCCGGGCCTCATGTTCGTGACGCTCCCGAAGGTGTTCGCCGACTTCGGCGGGGCCGGCCCGTGGATCGGCCTGGTGTTCTTCCTGCTCGTCATCTTCGCGGCGCTCACGTCGGCGATCTCGCTCTACGAGACGTGCGTGGCGGCGGTCTGCGACCTGCTGGGCATGAAGCGCCGCAACGCGACGTTCTTCATGTTCTTCGTCATCGCGTTCCTCGCGGTCTTCTCCGCGATCGGCTACGGCCCCTGGGGCGGCGTGACGATCTCCGCGGGCTTCAAGAACATGGGCTTCGAGGGCGCGTGGACGGAAGGCAAGCTTTTCGTGATGCAGTTCCTCGACTTCTTCGACTTCATCACCAACTCGATCCTGATGCCGGTCGTGGCGGGCGTCACCTGCGTCTTCATCGGCTGGATCGTCAAGACGAAGGTCGTCGAGGACGAAGTCCTGCACGGCGAGGCGAAGTTCGCCGCCGCCGGCTTCTACCGCGTCATGGTCAAGTACGTCGCGCCGGTCCTCATCGGCGCCGTCCTGGTCTCCGAAATCTGCCGCAACCTCGGCCTCGGCAACTGGAAGATCTAGCCCGGTCTCCGGCCCTCCGCGGCCGCGGGCGCCCCGGCGTCCGCGGCCGCGCTCTTTCGCAAAGGCTTGCGGAACGGGCGCCCGTCTGGTAGAATGGCGACCCATGAGCAACCAACCGGACAACGCGAAGACGGACCGGCGCCGGGTCGTCGCCCTCGTCGGGCGGCCCAACGTCGGCAAGTCCGCCGTCTTCAACCGCATCGCCGGCAAGCGCATCGCCATCGTCTTCGGCGAGCCGGGCGTCACGCGCGACCGCCTCGAGCGCGAGGTCGAGCGGGACGGCGTCCGCTTCGGCCTCGCCGACACGGGCGGCATCCTCGCGCTCGACGGCGAGCGCGTGGCCGACCGCATCGACGCCGGCGTCGTCGCCCAGGCGCGCGCCGCGATCGGCGACGCCGGGGCGGTCGTCCTCGTCGTGGACGCCCAGGCCGGCCTGCACCCCCTCGACCTCGAGGTCGCGCGCCTGCTGCGCAAGGCCGGGGCCGACGCGATCGTCGCCGCCAACAAGGCGGACAACCCCGCGCTCGATGCGCACGCCGCCGACTTCGCCCGGCTCGGATTCCCCGTCTTCCCCGTGAGCGCGCTACACGGCCGCGGTTTCGACGCGCTCCTCGCCGAGGCGCTCCGCCGCCTGCCCCCCGAGCCCGCCGCGCCCGCCCCGGCGGAGGA
>CADBEF010000054.1 GCA_902793555.1 uncultured bacterium
AGACCGCCGCGCGGGCGCCCCGACCGCACGGGCCCGGGATTTTCGGCTCCGCCTCCCTTGCCCGAAGGGCTCAAATCGCCGCGGTCGCATGCCCCCCCCATTTCCTGACCCATTACTTCAAGCGGCCGATTTCGCTGGATTCCGGCGGAAGAAGCGGATATAATCCCGCACGATGACACGCGCCGCCCCGCTTCTCGCCCTGTTGCTGCTTCCCGCGCTTTGCCCGGCGCAGGGGCCGGCCGCCGCGCCGCTCTCGCCGGCCGCCGCCGCGCAGATGGAAGCGCGGCGCGCCGAAACGCTCGCGGAGGCGAAGGCCCTCGCCGCGCAGTTGCACGAGCGCGTCGTTTGCGCGCTCTACCCGGCCAACGCCCGGGGGCTCCCTTCCTTCAAGTCCGACTCGCACGGGACCCTCTCCCTCGAAACGACGGTCCAGGTCGACCTCAAGGCCTACCGGGCCTGGGTCGCGGAGATCACGCCCCGGTTGCGCCGCCTGGCGGAGCGGGCGGAGCAGGTCCGCCTCGTCAAGGACGGCGGCGGGTACCGTTTCGAACTGCCCTGGCGCGAATTCGACGCGTCGCAGTTCGTCGTCGTGGACGGTTTTTCCGAAATCCCGCAGGCCCTGACGGCGCACGTCTACACGTTCGACATCGGGACCGCGACCGAAATCCGCGCCGCGTTCCGGCCGGCCCGCGACCGCAAGGAACAGACCGTCGTTCTGATGCAGTTCCGCAAGGAGGACGGCCCGATCGCGTCGGTCCGCCAGACGTTCGCGATCGCGTCGGGCCCGGAGTCCGTCGCGCCGTTCGTCGAATCCCGCGTCCGCTACCAACGTTTCGGATCCGGCGCGAAGGCCGCGAAGTACCCCTTCCTCTCTTTCAAGAGCCGCCGCGTCGTCCGGATGCCGATGGCGAAGGTGGACGTGTCGTCGCTCCGGGCGATGACGAAGGCCTGGACGGCCTGCCTGCCCGCGTCCGCCGCCGACGCGGCCGCCGCCGATCCGGCCGGGACGTCGGTGCCGTTCCGCGACGTGAACGGCCGCTTCGTCCACCCGCGCCGCGGGGCCGCCGCCACGGTCGCGGCCGCCGGCGGAAACGAAACGGATTCCGTCTCCGCCGCCGAAGAAGACGCCCGCCGCCGCGCCGCCGAATCCCGCGCGCTGCGCCAGCAGGCGGACGCCGCCACGGCCGACGCCGTCCGCGCGGGCGCGGAAGCGTTCTTCGCGGCGGTCCGCGGCGGCTCGCGCGGAAAACCGGCCGCTTCCGCGATCGAGGCCTTCGAGCGCGAAGACCTCTCCGTCGCGTGCGTCGAGGCCGTCCGCGAGCATCCCGGCGCGCCGGAGCTGCAGGTGTCCGGCGAAGCCTATCTCGCGTCGCAGCTCTGGGCGAAGTGGCGCATGCGCGCGAGGTTCGACGACGCGGGCGGCATCGTGCCCGGCGAACCGGTCTGGTCCCTCGCCCCGACCTTCCAGCCGCCCGAATACATCCGGGGCGCCGCGCGGGCCAACCCGTTCCCCGAGCTGTCCTTGGAGGATTCCGGCAGCGAGCCCTTTCCGGACGTCCCGCCCGCCGGCTCTTCCTTCCCCCTCGGTTCGGTCCTTCTCGCCGCCGCCGCGGTCGTGCTCTTCGCCGGAACCGTCGTCCTGCTCTGGATCGACCGCCTCCGGAAAAAAGCCGAAGAATCGCCCTCCGGCGCATGACCTCCCGACGTTCCCGACCTTCCCGACCGACCATGGCCTTCTTCCGCACCCACTTCTTCTCCGACGCGCTCGGCGTCTGCACCCGCGCCAACGTCATCCTGCCCGACCGCCCCGATCCGGCCGTTCCGCTGCCCGCGCTCTACCTGTTGCACGGGCTTTCGGACGACGAGACGATCTGGATGCGCCGCACGTCGCTGGAGCTCTTCGCCGGCGACCGCAACCTCGCGGTCGTGATGCCGGACGGCGGCCGCTCGTTCTACTCGAACCTCCGCACGGGCCAGCGCTTCTTCGACTACGTGGCGGAGGAGCTGCCCTCGCTCATGGAGCGCTGGTTCCGCTTCGACACGCGCCGCGAGGGGCGCTTCGTCGCCGGCCTCTCGATGGGCGGCTACGGCGCGCTCAAGCTCGCGCTTTCGCGCCCCGGCCGCTATGCCGCCGCCGCCGGCCTTTCGTCCGTGTGCGACATCCGCTGGATCCGCGGCAACGCCCCGATCTGGGAAACGCTCGTGCCGCCGGACGCGGCCGAGCCGCCGCCGGAGCTCGACCTCTTCCCGCTCGCGGAACGCGTCGCCGCGCTCCCCGCCGCGGAGCGCCCCGCCCTTTTCCAGTACTGCGGGACGGACGACTTCCTCTGGCAGGACAACCTGCGTTTCCGCGAGCACCTGCGCAAGCTCGGCCTCGGCGCGCGCTGGGAGGAAGGCCCCGGCGGCCACAGCTGGGAGAACTGGAACGAGCGCATCCGGCACGTCCTGGACTGGCTCCCCCTCGCCGGGACCGCCGGCCGCACCGGCGCCATCGGCGTCTAGCCCCGCCGCCGCGCGCCGATGAAGCCGACCGACGACAACTACGAGCTGCTCGACAGCGGCCGCGGCCGCAAGCTCGAGCGCTTCGGCTCCGTCGTCCTCGCGCGGCCTTGCGCCCAGGCGATCTGGACGCCCGCCCTCCCGCCCGAGGCGTGGCGCGCGGCGGACGCCTCGTTCGACCGCGAGGACGGCAACCGCTGGCAGGGCCGCGGCCGCCTGCCCGACCACTGGACGATCTCCGCCGAGGGCATCCGCTTCCATCTCGCCACGACCGACTTCGGCCACCTCGGCATCTTCCCCGAGCAGCGCGCTCAGTGGGCGTGGATCCGCGAGACGGTCCGCGCCGCGGCCGCCGTGCGCGGCGCGGCGCCGTCCGTCCTGAACCTCTTCGCCTACTCGGGCGGCTCGTCCCTCGCCGCCGCGCTCGGCGGCGCGCGCGTCACGCACCTGGACGCCTCGCGCGGCATGGTCGACTGGGCCGCCGAGAACGCGCGGCTCAACAACCTCGACACGATCCGCTGGATCGTCGACGACGCGCACAAGTTCCTCCACCGCGAGGTGCGGCGCGGCCGCAAGTACGACGCGGTGATCCTCGACCCGCCGACCTACGGCCGCGGCGGGGACGGCGAGACCTACAAGATCGAGCGGGACCTGCCGGAAACGCTCTCGCTGTGCCGTTCGCTGCTCTCGGACGCGCCGCTCTTCGTGTTGCTCTCCGCGCACACGCCCGGCTGCACCGGCCAAGTGCTCGAAAACCTCCTGCACCAGGCCTGCGGCGGCCTCGGCGGCGCCGTTTCGAGCGGCGAAATGCTCCTCACGGGCGCACCCGGCGTCCTGCCGCTCCCGAGCGGAACCTGGGCGCGCTGGACCGCCGCCGCCCGCTAGCCGCCACCGCCGCCATGGACGTTCCGCAGCCCCTGTCCGATCCGTTCGCCGCCAAGGCCGGCGACCTCGCGCCCCACGCCGGCGTCGTCGCCGTCGTCGGCCGCACCAACGCCGGCAAGTCCACGCTCGTGAACCGCCTCGTCGGCGAGAAGGTCTCCATCGTGAGCCCCGTCGCGCAGACGACGCGCTCGGTCGTCCGCGGCGTGCTCACCGAGGCGCGCGGGCAGATCGCGCTGCTGGACACGCCCGGTCTGCACAAAAGCCAGAATCTCCTCGGCGCCGAAATGAACAAACGCGCCCGCGCGTCGGTCGGCGGCGCGGACGCCGCACTGCTCGTCGTCGACGCCGCGCGCGCGCCGCAGCTCGAAGACGACGGCTGGATGCGCCGCCTCGTCCGCAGCGAAATCCCCGTCGTCGTCTTCCTCAACAAGACGGACGAAAAGGACCGCTCGGCCGACTTCCGCGCCCTGTGGAACCGCGTCCGCGCCGAAGACGAAGCGCGCGAGGCGGAAGCCGCCGCCGCGCAGGCGGCGCGAGACGCGGCCCCGCCGGAAGAAACGGAAAAGATTCCGCCCTGGAAGCGCAAGGGCCGCGCGCGGCGCGCCCCCGCGCCGTTCGCGCAGCCCGTCTGGATCCGCGGCTCCGCCAAGACGGGCGACGGCGTCGACGCGCTGCTCGACGCCCTTTTCGGCGCGCTGCCGCCCGGCCCGCTGCTCTTCGACGGCGACACCGTGAGCGACCACCCGCGCCGCGTCGCCGTCGCGGACGTCGTCCGCGAAAAGCTCTTCCGCCTCCTGCACGACGAACTGCCGCACGACGTCGGCGTGCGGATCGACGACATCGCCGAGCGCCCCGGCGCGCCGGTCGAGGTGCGCGGGACGGTCCTCGTGTGCCGCCCCGGGCAGAAAGGCATCGTCCTCGGCGAAAAGGGCCGCACGCTCCGCGCCGCGACCCGCGCCGCGGAAAAGGAGCTTGCCGAGTTCTTCGGCCGCCCGGCGCGCGTGTCGCTCTGGATCCGCGTCGAGCCGGACTGGAACGCGAACTTCTTCCTCCTGCGCCAGCTCGGGTACGTTTGATCCGCCCGGTCAGGGGCGGACGACGATGAGCGCCTGCGTCATCATGAACGCTTCCGCGAGCGACATGGTCTTTTTCTCGTGGCCCTTGCCCCAGGAGTCGGAGTAGACGATCTCCCCGGTCGTCTCGTTGTAGCCGATGAGCATGCGGATGTGGCCGGGGATCATCCAGACGAGCGGGACGCCCTTGTCGACGAACTGCTTCACCTTCGGGATGAACCGCTTGCACGAACCCTCGTCCGCGACGACCGCCAGGAGCGTGGCGGGGTCCGCCTTCTTGAGCAGCCGGTCGATGTCGTCGTCCCGCATCTTCTTGTCCGCTTCGAGCTTCACGGCGGCCCGCTTGTTGTAGTCCTTCAGGAGTTTTTCCGGCTTGGGCTTGTCGAAGTCGACGACCTTCTGGGAGAAGCCGAACTGGCGGCAGATCTCCGGGGCGACGAACTCGATCGGCCGGCCGGTCTTCGGGTCGACGCGGAACGACGTCCCGCCCTTGGCGTCCGAATCGAACAGCTGCGCCAGCTCGTGCTGGCTCGTCGTGCCGCCGTAGTAGCGGATGAGGCGCTCGAGCGTGGCGACGGCGCAGTAGCCTTTGTCGCCCTGGTCGACCATCGGGATGCCGTCCACCCAGACGAGCCCGCCCGGCTCGCGCTTGACGTTCGCGGTCAGGTCCGCGCGGTTGGCGGTCACCTTCGCCTCGGCCGCGCCCGACACGGGACGGGGCCCCGTCATGGCCGCGAGGTTCTTCGCGGCGTCGTCCGCGCCGGCCGGGCGCACGGCGACGCGGATGTATTCGCCGCGGAAGGCGTTTTTCTCCTTCGTGAGGCCGACGGAGAGCAGGACGAAGCCGGCCGGCGCCTTCCAGCGGTACTGGCGCTGGTCGTGGTTGTCGACGCGGCTCGTGTTGCGCGGCTTCGGGTCGACGGGCTGCCCGAACGCCGCGACGATCTTGCCCTTGAGCTCCTCGAAGAGCCCGCGGAACGCCTTGTCGTCGCGGACGGCGGCCGAAATCCGCGGCGCAAGCGGCGTCTTGCCCCCGCCGGACATCATCACGTCGCCCCGCGAGAAGAGGACGAACTCCATCTGCGCGAGCGCGCTGCCGTCCGGCTTGAACGCGGCCTGGGCCTCGTAGACGGGGAAGTCGAACGCGCGCACGTCCAGGCGGGCCCGGTCGCGGTTGCCGCCGAGCCAGACGGCGCGGTCCTTTCCGCCGCCTTGGAACGTGAACTTCAGCTTGCCCGCGAGCGCGGTCCACGAATTGAGCGACTCGGCGGTGAGGGCCGGGAGCGCGTCGTCCTTGAACAGGGCGGCGTCGGTGAAATCGACGTCCGCCGCGGCGGCGGACAGGGCCAGGGCCGCGAGGGCCGGCGCGAGGGAACGGGCTTTCATGGCGCGCATGGTAGCACAACGCCCCCGCCCGGCGCAAGCGCGCGCCGCGTGGGGGGGAAACGAAAAGGGCCGGGGCGCGACGCGCCCCGGCCCTTCCGGTTGCGGTTTCCGCGGTCGGGCTAGCCCTTCTTGGCGAAGCGGCGCTTGAACGCGTCGATGCGGCCTTCCGTGTCGACGAACGTCTTCTTGCCCGTGTAATAGGGGTGGCACGCGGAGCAGGAGTTCACGTGCATCTCCTTGACGGTGGAATTCGTCTCGAAGACGTTGCCGCAGGAGCAGGTCACCTTGGCGGGGCCGTATTCGGGGTGGATGCCTTTTTTCATGGAAAGGGGTCTCCTTCTGGGTTAGGCCAGGGCGGCCTTGGCCTGCTTGACGAGGTCGGCGAACGCGGCGGGGTCGTTCACCGCGAGGTCCGCGAGGATCTTGCGGTTGAGCGCGACGCCGGCCTTGTTCAGGCCCTCGATGAAGCGGCTGTAGGTGAAGTCGAGCGCGCGCACGGCGGCGTTGATGCGGACGATCCAGAGCGAGCGGTAGTCGCGCTTGCGGAGCTTGCGGTGGACGGTCGCGTACCGCTTGGCGTGGTCGACGGCCTCGGTGGCGGTGCGGAAGCGCTTGCTGCGGCCGCCGTAGAAGCCCTTGGCGAGCTCGAGCCGGCCGCGGCGGCGTTCGCGGGAAGCGGGTGCGTTGGTGGAACGGGACATGGTCTATCTCTCCTCTCTGTTTCCTAGCGGCCGGGCGCCAGCATTTTCTTGATGGTGGTGGCCTGCGTCTTGCTCCCGAGGACCTTCGTGCCGCGCAGGTTGCGCTTGCGCTTGCGGGTCATGGAGCTGAGGAGGTGGGACTTGCCGGCGCGGGAGGCGAGAACCTTCCCCGTTCCGGTCACGTGGCAGCGCTTCTTGGCCGCCTTGTTGGTCTTCATCTTGGGCATTGTCGGATTCCTTTTGGTTGGTTCCCTGTTCGCCTCGGGGCTTTCCCCGCCGGCAAACGGGCCGGGCGGCTGCAGGGAGGAACGGCTTTCCGGCCGGGAAGGAAAATGGTGGAGCGGATGAGACTCGGACTCACGACCCCCGCGTTGCGAACGCGATGCTCTACCAACTGAGCTACCGCCCCATTGCTTCCGGCGTGGAAAACGCGAAAGACTCTAGCATTTTCCCGGACCGATTGCAAGCGGTTTTTTCGAAACCGGTTTTTGTTTGCAAAGCGGCCCGTTTTCTGGCAGAATCAGACTTGTCCGTGCGCGTGTGCGTACCGGGGGCCTCCCGCCCCCCGCCGCGCGCGGGCGAACGCGAAAACCCGCCATGATCCCCAAAACGAAAGCCGCCCGGACGCCCGGCTTCAAGCACTTCGACCCGCTCTATCAGGCGGGATTGTCGCTCGACCATCTGACTTCGATGACCGACGCGAAGCTCGGCCACCTGCCCTGGGGGCGGGTGCTCGCTTTCTCGCAGCTTCCGTTCGCGGAGCATTCCCGCCAGGACGACGCGGAGTTCGCCGCCACGTGGTACGAGGGCGTCTCCTGCGCCCGCGAGATGCTCGGGACCGACCGCGGCGCGGACGTCGAGGCCGCGCTGCGCGCGATCGTCCTCGACCCGGCCTGCTGGGAGGAGTCGACCGGCCTGCGCTACCCGGCGCGCCGCCCGTGGACGGGCGACGTCGACTACTGCACGATTTCCGAGATGGGCCCGGTCCTTTCCGCGCTCAACCGGATGATCGAAACCGATCCGAAGGACGCGGAGGCGCTCGACCGCGCCACGAAGCTCGTGGCGGGGCTGCGCCGGCTCGTCGTCGAGCACAAGGAGCGGCTCACGCCCGCCGGCGCGTTCCCCGTCGACCCGCCCGTGTACTCGTTCCCGTCGGACGTCGTCGTGCGCGGCCGCGGCTTCGCGCCGGAGCTCTCGACCGGCTTCGCGGACGCCACGCTGCGCGCCTGCACGGTGATCCACCCGCTGATGCAGCACCACTTCCTCACGGGCAGCAAGCCCGCGCTGGACCTCGCCAAGGGCCTCTCGAACCTGCTCACCGGCCTCTCGCACTTCTTCAGCCACAAGACCGAGTTCCAGGGCGAGGTCCACTCCGCGCTCGTCGCCGCCGCCGGCCTCGCGGCGCTCGGCCGCCGCCTCTCCAAGGACCGCTACGTGGCGCGCGCCAAATCGCTCTACGACTACGTGCGGCGCAACTCGTCCGAGTTCGGCTGGACGCCCGAATTCCTGCAGTGGCAGCTCGCGGCGGACGAGACGTGCGATTCGACCTGCATCGCGGACATGATGGTCTGCGGCCTGGAGCTGATCGAGTGCAGCTTCCCGGAGTACTGGGTCGACGTCCTGCGCTTCTGGCGCAACCACCTGCAGCAGACGCAGCTCGAAGGCGCCCCGTGGACGCCCGAACCGGACCCCGACGCGCCGAAGCAGCCCGCGGACACGGCGCAGCGCACGTACTGCGACGTCCTGCCGCGCCTGCGCGGCGCGTTCTGCGGCGCCTCCGGCCCGAGCTTCGTCTACCTCAACCGCCCGCGCTTCGTCTCGGCGCGCGCTTCGGCCGCCGGTCCGCGCGCCATGCTGCGGGCGTGGCGCCACTCGATGGACCTGAACCGCGACATCGTCACGATCAACTTCCCGGTCGACCGCGAAACGTCCTACGCGAAGGTGACGGTCGGCTATCCGGACGAAGGCGTCGTCCGCATCGAACTCAAGAAGACGTGCCGCATCAACCTGCGCGCGTTTCCGTGGATGGTCACGCCCTACGAGGGCACGATCGCCGGCCGCCCGGCCGCGCTGGAACGGCGCGAAGACTACATCGCGTTCCCCGCGTGCCCCAAGGGCAAGGCCGCCGTCTTCCGCCACGACATCCGCACCAAGCGCATCCTCGAGAACATCACGGCGCTGGACTTCTACGGCCTGTGGCGGGGTCCCGACATGGTCGACATCCTGCCGCACGGCGCCGGCTGCGGCGTCCGCCTCTACCAGCGGGACCTCTCGGCCAAGCCGGATCCCGTCCCCGCCCCGCGCACCGCGCCCGAAAAGGCCGTTCCGTTCCTCGAACCCCCCGTCTCGAAGGAGACGCGCCTCAACCGCCGCAAAGCCCCCCGCGCCTAGCATGCGTGCCGCCGCCCTTCTCCTGGCCGCCGCCTTCGCGGCGACCGTTTCCGCGGACGACGTGCCGCGCATCTGTCCCGCGTGCGACCACGAGGTCGCGTACGACGAGGCGTTCTGCCACAACTGCGGCGGCGACCTTTCGGGCGTGCCGGTTCCCGGCGCGCCCGCCGAGGCGGAGCCCGAGCCCGAGATGCCGGGCGCGGGCGCGGTCGCCGAGGCGATCCGCGCCGACGTGGCGTTCGCCCGCGGCAAACACGGCCCCTTCGCCGCGCTCGCCGCGTTGCGGGACGCCGTCGCGCTCTCCCGCGCCGACCCGTCGGCGATTCCAGCCAAGGCCCGCGCCGAACTGCTCAAGCGCAAGGAGGAGTTTTTCGCGTCCTGTTCGCGCGAGGTCGCGACCTGTCCGCTTTGCCACGGCAAGGGAACGCTCCCGCGCAAGCCGCCGCCCAAGAGGCCGCCGGCCGCCAAGGGGACGCTCGAAGAAAGCCTCCCCGACATTCCGTCGAAACCGAAGCCCTACGTCTGCGGCCTGTGCGGCGGCCACGGCAAGGCGCCTCGCATCCGCGACCGCCGGGCGCTCGCCGACGCGATGCGGCTCGGGGCGCGGGAATTCCGCCTCGCCGCCGAAGCCGGCGGGCGCGAGGACCGCGGCGGAACGTTCGTGCCGCCCGCGTGGTACAAGTCCCTTTCCGCGGACGAAAAGGCGCGCGTCGACCGCGCCGCGGCGGCCGACTGCGCCTCCTGCGCCGGCACGGGGACCGTGCCGTGCCGCACGTGCGGCGGTTTCGGCCGCGTCGCGTGCCGCGACGCCGAAGCCCACGCGACGCCGAAGCCCGTCGCCCTCAAGTCGCAGCGGGGCACCCGCATCGAAGACTACCAGTACGAGCACGAGCTCGCCGCGGCGTCGCGGGCGTGCCCCGCCTGCGGCGGAACGTGGGACGCGCCGGGCGCCGTCGCCTGCCCCGACTGCGGCGGCAAGGGCCTCTCGGCGTGCACGTCGTGCGGAGGGACCGGACATGGCCGGTGACGAAGGTTCCGTCCCCTCGATGGAGGGATACGACTCGTTCTCGCTCATCGGGCGGGGCGGCATGGCGAGCGTCTGGCGCGCGCGCCAGATGTCGCTCGACCGCCCCGTCGCCGTCAAGATCCTCGACGCCGAACAGAGCGCGAGCGACGAGGACATCGACCGCTTCCAGTCCGAAGCGCGCTCCGCCGCGCGCATGTCGCACCCCGGCCTCGTGCAGGTCTACGACGCCTTCTACCGCGGCGGGCGCTTCTGCCTCGTCATGGAGCTGGTGGAAGGCTCCACCATGGGCGCGCAGATCCGCCGCCGCGGGCGCTTCTCGCAGGACGAGGCGCTGCGCGTCGCGGCGGACGTCGCGGACGCCCTCGGCTACGCCTGGGACCGCCTCCGGCTCGTCCACTGCGACATCAAGCCCGAAAACATCCTCATCGGCGCGGACGGCGCCGCGAAGGTGACCGATTTCGGCCTCTCGCGCTCGCTCTCGTCGCTCGCCGCCCGCCGGGCGGGGGACGAGGAGGCCTACGTCTTCGGAACGCCGGCCTACATGCCGCCCGAGCAGTGCACGGGCGAACCCGACCTCAAGCCGCAGGCGGACATGTACGCGCTCGGCGCCACGCTCTACCACGCCGTCACCGGCCACCGCCTGTTCGAGGCGACGGACCCGGAGGACGTCATGCGCTCGCAGGTCGAGGAACAGGTCGACGACCCGACCGGCTTCGCGCCGGAGCTCACTCCCTTCTTCTGCGATTTCCTCGAACGGCTTCTCGCCAAGGACGCCGCGAACCGCTTCCCGACGTGGGCCGCCGTCCTCGACTCCATTTCCGAGCTGCGCGAAGGGCGGCCCGCCACGCTCCCCCCGCTCGACCCCGCCACGCAGCCCAGCACGCTGCGGCGCGCCGCCTCGCGCGAAAAGAACCGCACCAAGCAGCTCAAGAAGGTCGTCCGCGTGGGACACCGCGCCGCCGCCACCAAGCGCGCCAAGAAGGTCGTCGTCCGCGCCGCGGCCGCCGCGGCGGAAACCGTCGCCGCGACCGCGCCGACGGCCGCCGCGACGCTCTTCGAAGGACTGCGCCGCCTGCCGCGGCGGTTCGTCGAATCGCCCCTGCCGGCCGCCGCGCTCGGGGCCGCGCTGCTCCTTCTGGCCGCCGCCGCGCTCGCGTCCCACGAACGCCGCGCCGAACGCCGCGAGTACATCGGCCGGCTGGAGAAACTCGTCGCCGCGTGGGAAGCGTCGGCGCCCGTCACGCCGGCTTCGCTCTCCGGAGCCCTCTCCGACCTGACCCTGTTCTGCAAATCCCCCCTCGCCGCGGAATCGTCGAACCTGGCTTCGAAGCTGCCCGTCCGCGCGGAATCGCTCCGCAAGCGCCTGGGCGCCGAGGCGACCGCCCGCGCGAAAAAGACGGCGGACGACCTCGCGGCCGCCGCCGAACCCCTCGCGGCCGCCGGATACGCCAAGACCGCCGCCGCCTACGTCCGCAAGAAGTACGACGGTCCCTGGAACGAGGAAACGAAGGCCCTTCGCGAGGACCTCGCCCGCAAGCTCCTCCGCTGACGGCGACCGCTCCGACCCCGCGGATTTTCCTTCCCCGGCGGAGGCGGGATGTGGTAGACTGCGCTCCGTCATGCGCTTCTTCCGTTCCGCCATCGCCGCCGCGGCCGCGACGCTCCTCGCCGGTTGCGCTTCGCCGCCCCCGGCGGACGAGGCGGAGCCGTTCGTCGCGCCGCCGCCGAACGAGCCGCAGGCGTCGGCCGAACCGGCCCCGCCCGCCGCGCCGGAAGCGCCCGCGCCCAAGTCCGCCGCCGCCGCTCCCAAGTCGAAGCCGTGGCAGTTTTCGTACACGGCGGGTTCGCAGGCCGCGAAGGCCGACGGCGTGCTCGTCTACCTCGGCCGCCCCGCCGTCGCGGACCGGAAGACGCGCAAGGCCGGCCCCTCGGACCTCGACCGCAAGGCCACGGTCGCCCCGCTCCTGCAGGCGCGCTCGAAACCCCTCGTCGAAGGCCGTCCGCTGCGCGTCTGCCTCGACCCCGGGCACGGCGGGCAGGACGCCGGCGCCGCTTCGGCGGACGGCCGCACGGTCGAGAAGGCGATCGCCCTGGACATCGCGCAGCGCGTCGCGCGCATGCTCCGCAAGGACGGCGTCGAAGTGACGCTCACGCGCCCGGACAACCGCACGTTCCTCCCGTTGCCGGACCGCCCCGCCCTCGCCCGCGCGAAGAAGGCGGACCTGTTCGTGAGCATCCACCTGAACGCCAACCCGTCGTCCGGCCCGCGCGGCGTGGAGACGTACGTGTTCCCCGCGCGCGGCATGGAATCGACGTCCTACGAGGGCAAGGGCGCGAGCGACGAGTCGAAACAGTGGTGGCCGGGCAACGGCAGCGACTGGGGCAACGTCCAGCTCGGCTTCTGCATCCAGCGCCGGCTCGCCGCGGCGTCGGGCCTTCCCGACCGCGGGTTGCGGCGCGCGAGGTTCGTCGTCGTGCGCGAGGCGCGCATGCCCGCGGCCCTCGTGGAGTGCGGCTTCCTCACCAACGGCCGCGACCTGGCGGTGCTGCGCGGCGAAAACGGCCGCGAAAACATCGCCCGCGGCATCTACGAGGGTATCTTCGACTTCGCGTGGGGCACCATGGCGCCGGGGCTGCCCGCGCACAAGCCCGGACCGCCGGTCGTCGAAGTCGTTCCGCCGCCCGCTTCCGCCCCGCAACCCGCGCCGCCCGTCGAACGCGCCGGTTCGCTCGAGTTCGTCCCCTCGCCGGTCGCGCCCTGGACGCCGCCGAAGCCCGCGGTCCCGGCGGACGATCCGTCCGACGACCCCGCCACGGCCGCGGCCCGCAAGGCCGCCCTGCGCGCCGCGGGGCTGATTCCGTAGTCCGGGGGCCCGCGCCGTGCCGGACCGGACGATCGAGCGAAGCTCCCTCGAAGAGGAGGTCTTCTCGCGCCTGCCGCGCGAGGCGGCGGAGCTCGTCGCGCAGCTTCTGCTCGAAGCGGGCGACGAGGCGAGCCGCGCCCTCTCGCGTCGCATCACGGAACGGCTCGGCTTCTCCCTTTCGTCCGCGCCGCCCGGCGCCGGCGTCTTCGCGGGCCTGCCGTTCTTCCCGGCCGGGGAACGCAAGCGCGCGGCGCCGAATCCCGCGGCGTACCGTCCGCTCGAACCGGACGACGTGCGCGAGTGGTTCCGCGAAGGCGGTCTGCTTTCGGACCTGCCCGGTTTCGAGCACCGCCCCGAACAGGAACGGCTCGCGATGGCCGTGGCCGACGCCTTTTCGGGCGGGCGCCACCTCGCCGCCGAAGCCGGCACCGGCATCGGAAAGACGATGGCCTACCTCGTTCCCGCCGCGCTCTGGTCGCTGCGCTGCGACGTGCCGGTCGTGGTGAGCACCAACACGAAGAACCTCCAGGAGCAGGTCTTCCGCAAGGACCTGCCCGCCATCGCCGCGCGCCTCCGCGCGCCGATCCGCTTCGCGCTCGTGAAGGGCCGCTCCAACTACCTCTGCCTGTCGCGGCTGGAGCGCCTTGTCGACCGCCGCGAAGCCGAGCTTTCGCAGGAGGAACTCCCCGCGCTCGCGCAGACGGTCGCGTGGGCCTTCCTCACGCCCGACGGCGACCTGGCCGCCCTCGACCCGGCGCTTTCCGACCGCGTGGCGTCCAACGCGGACGACTGCCGCGGCCGCAAGTGCCCGCACTTCCGCCGCTGCTTCCTCCAGCGCGCCCGCGCGCTGTCGCTCGCGGCGGACGTCGTCGTGACGAACCACGCCGTCTTCTTCTCCGAGCCGCCCGACCGCCCGCTCGCGCTGCCGCGCGCCGCGCAGGTCGTCTTCGACGAGGCGCACGACCTCGAGGACGCCGCCACGTCGCACTTCTCGCGGGAATTCACGCCG
>CADBEF010000055.1 GCA_902793555.1 uncultured bacterium
GGGCTTTCCCAGGCCGGCCACGGCCCGATCCTGGAGATCCTGCCGCAGCACGGCATCGCCAACGCCATCGGCACCGAGCACATGCCGCTCGCCTACAAGCTTTCGAAAAACGACGCGACCGGCGCGGTCACGATCCGCTACTCCGAGCCGCAAGGCTTCCCCTTCCGGTTCCACTGGGAGACCACCATCGCCCTCGACGGCTCCTCCACCACGACCCCGGTGGTCGTGGAGAAGGCCCTCGGGAACGTCTCCGCCGCCGACGCGAGGCGGGCCGTCGAGGCGGCCGCCGGGGAGTACGGCATCCGGCTCGGCCGGGCGGAGCTCAACGCCGCCGCGAACCTCTACGCGCGGCACGCCACGGGAATGTATCCGAGGAACGCGGCCTATCTGGCGCGCTACATCGTCAAGCTCCCGCTCTCCTCCGCCCGGGAAAATGGGATAAGGCCGCTCGATCAGACCGCCGAAAAGGTCGCCGCCTTCGCGCCGGAGCTCCGGGCCTGGGAGGACTTCGACTTCGGGGACCCGCGCCTGAGGCCGCTCGAGAGCGAACTCGCGCGCCTGCTCAGCAAGGACATCGCCGACAGCTTCGCCGGAAGGAAACAGACGCGCTTCGCGGGCGGCGACGGATCCATCTTCCAGACGATGCTGGACGACGCGGGGCGCCAGACCTACACCATCAACGGCACGAAGTATCTCCACGGCACCGACGTCGGCGGCCTGACCGGGCCCGACCAGCACAGGGTCGTGATCGACGCCTTCCGGGCGGCCGTGCCCGACCCCAAGGCCCGGAAGGCCCTCTCGGTGCTGATGAACCAGAGCGGCCCCGGAGACCTCGTCCAGGCCATCATGCACGTCCCCGCGGACGGCGAGGGCGGCCCCGTGAACCTGCACGAACTCGGCGGCGCGGACAAGCTCATCAACCGCAACGCGATGACCGGGCTGCACATGATTGCGCTCCACGAACCGACCATGTCGTTCGGCCTCGACGTCGCCCCGGACGGGCGCACCGCCGTCGTGACCATCACGCTCGACACCAACCTCGAGGTGGGCGACAAGCGGAACGACTTCTTCGGCAACGCCCTCGTCCAGGAGCGCATCACCGTCGACCTCACGCCCGACGTCCCCGTCGTCACCGACATCCGCCTCTCCCAGGAGCTGCGCTAGCCCCTCCTGTCGCGCACCTCCGCGTCACGACGCTCCTCCGCGTTCGAGAAGGAACGCGGAGACTTGGCCGAACGCGGAGGCACCCCGCCACCCGGAACCCGTTTTCGCGAGGACCCCGCCACGCGCACGTGGCGGGGTCCGTCGTTTCTCGCTTCGCTTCGACCCCGGCGGCCGAAGGCGCCTGGGGCACGACCTTTCGTCCTGGGGTCCTTTCGTCCTGTCGTCGAACCGGCCGCACCTCGGGGAAGCCGCCCCCGCCCACGGCCTTTCGACGAAACCGACGCAATCGACAAAGTCGACGAAGTCGGGCTCTCCCCCCCCTTGCGCCTTCGGGGAACCAGGGGCACCCGATTTCGTCGATTGCGTCGCGGTGTCGATTGCGTCGATGTCCGGCCGCACCTCGGGCTGCGCCGCGTTGCGGCGCTTGCCCCCGACGCGGCCGTATGGTAGACTTCCCGCCATCACGCAACAAAACGGTAGGGATGGCTCCACGAGCCGTCCGACCCTGCGTGGAAAACCCACGGAGAAATCCGCCACAAACCATTTGACCAACACGAACAACTGAACCCATTTGCGCTTTTGCGCAACGCGACGTTCTGTCTGAAAGCCTGGAAACTTTTCTTACGTGGACATCGAGTTGGCAGAAGCGGGCCCGAAAAGGGCGCGCTTTTTCTGCTTCCTCGCATCCACGTAAGGGCTCTTCCAGGCGCCCCAGACAGAGTGTGAGGCCAAGGGAAAAGGCGCGCCCCCTTTTTTTGACGCGTCAATTCGTCTTCCTCCCGTCGTGACGGGACGAGAGGAAGACGAGAAATGTCAAACGAACAATTCAGCGAAGCGCTTGTCCTATCCGAGATGCGTTGCACCCTTGGGGCCAATGCGTTCGGGGCGGTTTACCCGCAAGGCGATGTCGCCGCCGTCGGGAAGATCAACGCGCTTTTGAGAAAGGCCGGAGGCAAGCCTACCGACTGCAAACTGGACGATTTCGCGCAGGGCGGAAACGGCAAGGCCAAGCCGGAGTTCGTCATCACCCTGAACGAAGACCCCAACACGATCATCGTCGTTGAGTGTAAGAAGTCGAAGGGCAAACACGAGTCATCGTGCAGGGACAAGCCGAAGGACTTCGCTGTCGATGGGGTCCTCTACTACGCGAAGTTCCTCAAGGAGGGCTACAACGTCATCGCCGTTGCCGTGAGCGGCACGAAGAAGGAGGATTGCAAGGTCAGCACCTTCCACTGGCCGATGGGGCAGTCCGATTTCGTGGAGTGGTCGCGCCTGAACATCGTTCTCGAACCCGAGAACTATCTCCATTTCCTGAAAGGCGAGAAAATTGCACGAGCTTATTCCATCGAGGAGATCCGACAGACCGCCATAAGAATGAGCAATTCTCTTCGCGTGGCGAAGGTGACGGCCAACGACAAGCCCATTTTCATAGCCGGGATTCTCATCGCCCTGCAGGACGCGGACTTCGAGAAGATGTACGACTCGGCGACATCGCTCAGGGCATTGACGAGCCAGATCCGGGACGCCATAACCGACGTTCTTCAAAAGGCCTCCGTAAAGCAGGACCGGATTGACAACATCCTCAACACCTTCAAGAATGTTGCCAGTCTTCACCACTTCCGGACCACGCAGATGGGCGACGATTTCTCTCTGCGTTGGTACATCCAGGAGCTGGACATGAAGATACGCCCGATGATGAGCGCGTCAGACTCCTCCATCGACGCTCTCGGAGAGTTCTACCACGAGTTCATCAAGTTCTCAAACGGAGACGACGGAAAGGCCCTCGGCATCGTACTCACGCCGCAGCACCTGACGGATTTCATGTGCGACGTGAGCGGTCTTCACAAGGGAAGCCGCGTGGTGGACATCTGCGCCGGCTCCGGGGGATTCCTCGTGACGGCCATGAGCAAGATGTTCAAGGACGCGAATCCCGAGGAAATCCAGAAGATACGCAAGGAGGGGCTTTACGGTGTCGAGGCCGATCCCCACATCTACACGCTTTGTATCGCCAACATGATCGTCCGCCGCGACGGGAAAAGCAACATCCACTACGGAAGCTGCTTCGACGAGGCGATCCTTTCCGATCTCCGCTCCAAGAACATCGACATCGGACTGATCAATCCGCCCTATTCGCAGGATGACCACAACGAACTGGAGTTTGTCGAAAAACTTCTTTCAGTCCTCACACCGCACGGAATTGCCGTCGCAGTCGTCCCGATAAACTGCGCACTTGGAACAACGTGCAAGGACGCGCGCGAACGGCTTTTCGCCGCGCACACGCTCGAAGCCGTGTTCTCCATGCCGACAGAGATATTCAATCCCGCTGCGTCCGCACCGCCGTGCGTGATGGTTTGGACGGCCAAAGTGCCACATCCGCCCGGAAAAGAGACCTTCTTCGGGTATTTCCGCGATGATGGTTTCGTGAAACGCAAGAAACTCGGCCGCATAGACGTCTACGGCAAATGGGAGAACATCAAGGCGCAATGGCTCGACCTCTACCGTAACCGCAGGGAAAAGCCGGGGCTGTCCGTTCTCCATGCCGTCACGCACACGGAAGAATGGTGTGCCGAGGCTTACATGCAAACAGACTACTCGAAACTAACCGACGAAGTGTTCATCCGAAAGATGAAGGACTACATAGCCTTCACCTATCTCAATGAGGAAACCAAATGAAACGGCTGGACGAGATTTTCAACATCACATACGGAAGCCAGCTCGACCTGAACAAGTGCGAGACTTGCGAAAAACCCGATGGATTCAACTTCGTCAACAGGAGTTCGGAAAACTGTGGCGTTTCCTCCCGTATCCTCGAAGTCCCCCGCAAGAGGCCTTTCCCCGCTGGGTGCATCACGTCGGCAATGGGCGGGACGGTGCTTGCCTCTTTCGTGCAACAGGAGGATTTCTACACCGGGCAGAACGTGAAGGTGCTGATGCCTAAGCAGGAAATGTCCCTTGCCGTCAAACTGTTCTATTGTTCTTGCATTGAAGCCAACCGCTTTCGCTTCAGCACATTTGGGCGTGAAGCAAATGCATCGTTCGACTCGCTTCTTGTTCCTGACCTCGATGAAGTGCCAAAAAGAATTCGGGACATGGTTGTCAAAAGTCCTCTGGCGAAAGCCGCCGCCTCGCCTACGCACCTTGCGCTTGATATTGCCCGATGGAGGTATTACACACTTGGGAAGCTGTTTAGAATAGAGAAAGGCAAGCGGCTCACAAAGGCCAACATGATACCGGGGTCGATTCGCTATATCGGAGCTATTGATTCTAACAATGGTGTGTCGGCGCACATCTCAAACAATGAGCATCTGCATCCGGCAAATACGATTTCCGTGAGCTACAACGGCTCAATCGCGGAGGCGTTCTATCAGGATATGCCGTATTGGGCCACGGACGATGTGAATGTTCTCTATCCTCGGTTTTCAATGAATCGGCACATTGCCATTTTTCTCTGCGCCGTTATAGGAAACGAGAAGTATCGCTTCAGCTATGGGCGAAAATGGGACAAGGATTTGATGATTGTAAGCAAAATCCTCCTTCCATCCAAGACGGACGAGGAACCAAACTGGGAATGGATGGAGAACTACATCAAGGGCTTGCCGTATTCCGCCGCGTTGTAAAGAGTCAAGAGGGGCAAAAGCGCACTACTATGAAAACACTCGAAGAAGGCAAAGTCCACTGCCGCTTCGTCGGCGAAGGGATCGAGAAGAGCGTCGCGGACGGCGAGGACCTGCTCGCGCGGTTCGAGGGAACGCCGATTCTGCGGTTCAAGGTGGAGCGCGACGGCGGTAGGGAGACCGTCGTGGGCGGGGAGCTGGGCGGCGACGACTCCCGCATCGTTGTTTCCGAATCCGGCGTGACGAAGGTCTACGGCGACGAGGTCGTCGGCTACGCCTTCGGCGCGGAGACGCGCGAGGCGATGATCGAGTTCTTCGCTGCGGCCTACCACGCCTGACCGCGCCCGGTCGCGACGGCTCGCGCGGGGCGCGGCGATTCAACGTCCTGCGTGGCGGGGTACGGGCGTGCCCGCACCCCGCCACGCAAGGCTTGCAATCCTACGGCCGGAGGGAGGAAACCGGAACGACGTGGACGCCGTCGGGGCGCGTGTAGGCCTGCGCGCCGCCGGTCACGACCAGGAGCAGGTCGGGCCGGCGGAGGGGGCATTGCCGTTCCGTCTTGTTGTGTTCGTCGACCAGCCGCCGGATTTCCAGCAGGTGTTCCGCGCCCTCCTCGATCTCGTTGCTTCCCAGCTTGACTTCGATGAGCGCGTAGCGGCCGTCCTTGAGGTGGAGGACGGCGTCGGCCTCGAGCCCGTAGCGGTCGCGGTAGTAGGAAAGCGCGCCGCCGAGGGGTCGGGAATAGACGCGCAAATCGCGAAGGACGAGCGACTCGAACACGAATCCGAAGGTCTTGAAGTCGTGCCGGAACCAGGGGGGGGCGACGCCGAGGGCGGCGACCGCCACGGAAGGGTCGCAGAAGCCGCGCTTCCACGACGCGCGCACGTCGGTCGCGCTCCGGATCGCCGGGCACCACGCCGGAACGTCCTGCACCACGAAAAGCTTCTTCAGCGCGGCGAGGTAGGAATCGAGCGTCGGCGGGGAGATGTCGCGGACGGACAGGACGTCCTTGCGGATGCTGGCCTTCGTCGCGAGCGTGGAGACGTTGCGTGCGTAGGATTTTAGGATGGCGGCGGCGAGGGCCGGGTCTCGGCGCACGTCGTCGACCTTCGAGATGTCGACCTCCGCGACGTTGGCGACGTAGTCGTTCGCGACGAAGAGCTTGGCGTCGTCGCCGGGGGCGTCGAGCGAGGAGGGCCATCCGCCGCGGCACGCGGCGAAGATCAGTTCCTCGACCTGGAGCTTCCCGCGGCTGCCGGACACGTCCGAGCCGGGATCGTCGAACAGGGACGACAGGGAAACGTCGCCGGTCGATTCGCCGGATTCCCAGAGGCTCATCGTGTCCATCGTGAGCCGCGAGATGCGTCCCGTACCCGAGTGCTTGACGATCCGGTCGTCGACGGCGACGGAACCGGTGAGCAGGTAGAGCCCGCGTTCGCGGCGGCGGTCGACCGACACGCGGATGGCGTCCCACAGCGCCGGCGCGAGCTGCCATTCGTCGATCAGCCGCGGATTGTCGCCTTCCAGCAGCATCGACGGCTTGGTCGCGGCGAGTTTTAGGTATCCTTCCTGCAAATCCGGATCCTGGAGTTCCAGGACGCTCTTCGACTTCTGCTTGGCGGTCGTCGTCTTGCCGCACCACTTCGGCCCCACGATGACCGTGGCGCCGACGGCGCGGAGCCGTAGATCGAGTTCCGAGTCCACTACGCGGGGGATGTAGTCCATCTTGTGCCTCCTGTTCGTTCCTTGCGGGGAGAGATGCTATACCATTTTGTATTTTTGGGCAAGTGCATTTTGTATTCTTGGGCAATTCAGTTTTGCATTCTTGGGATAAATGGCTTTCCATTCTTGGGAAACATTGGGTCTGTCCGGACGGTGTGAATTCGCGTCGGCGGGGGAATCGAGCGGAGCGTCGGGACGCCTTCGGCGCCGGTTGCGTTTTTTCGTGACGGGACGGGGCGGTTTCGTGTAGAATGGCGCGCCGTTGCGGGTGCCGCCACCTTCGGGGCGTAACCTTCCGCCGCCCTGGGTGTAGACAGGGAAACGCTTTTCAAAACAAGGAGCCCACAAAATGGCAAAGCCCATCAACCTCGCGAACGTCAACATCACGATCCAGCAGTTCCAGCAGATCGCCTCCGGCAAGTTCAACGCCGGCGAGGTCAAGCTCAAGAGCGAACGCTCGCTCGACATCATCAACAACCACGTCCGTTCCCGGGACGAGAACGTCAAGACGATCTCGCACGACGAGGTGCTGGCCATCAAGGAGGCCTTCGTCCGCGCCCTGTCCCAGAACGGCGTCGGCCCGGACGCCCTGAACGACATCCGCCGCCGCATCGGCCTCGCGCCCGACCCGTCGCTGCCCGTGGCCCTGGCGCAACGCAGCATCAAGCCCCTTTCGCGCCAGCAGATCCGCAGCATTCTCGACGAGCACAAGGAAACGATCAACCACGCCACGGGCGCGCAAACGATCCGCACCCACGCCGAGATCTACGCGCGCCACGGCAACGAGGCCCTCGCGCGCTACGAGCGGACGCGCCGCGCGACGAACGAAGAGTTCATGCGCGGCCGCAGCCTCGACTCCGACCGCCGCGTCCTCGACATCCAGCGCGTGATCGCCGGCGACATCCACTTCCGCAACGACGCCGACCGCAGGCTCCTCGTGTCGGCCGCCGAGATGCTGCGCTCCGAGATCCTGCGGCTCTCGAACGGCAACCCGCCCGACGATCCGCTCGGCACGATCACCTACAAGCGGGGCAACGGACTCCGGATCACGCTCGGACTCGGCATGAGCCAGAAGGCGTTCGTCGACAAGCTCGACGACATGCTGCTGCAGCTGCGCGCCGACCGCCCGACGCCGCAGTCGGCGCTCGACGCGCACAACGAATACCGGCAGGCCAAGGCCGGCGGCGCGGCCGGCAAGGCGAACTGGCTCGCGTCGCTTCTGGAGGATCCGCGCGGCGGCTTCAAGGCGCGCACGGTCGCCGTCGGCATCCTGGTCGAGCTCGGCATCGGCGACCACGAATCGCTTTCGCTCCTCAACAAGGTCTCCGACCGGGAGGCCTTCACGTTCCTTTCGTTCCTGATGGTGAATTCGCAGGAGCTCCACGGCCAGCCGCTGCGGGACTGCGCGGCGTTCCAGCGCCTTGCGGATCAGGCGGCCGCGAACGTGCAGGTCCCGGAGGACTCCCGGGCGTTCATCCCGGTCCAGTCGCCGACGGAATTCAACAGGGAGCTCCATGAATCCCTGCTCGGCAATCTCGACACGGCCCCGCTCCGCTTCAAGAGGATGGCGGACGAAGTCCGCGCCGAACTCCTCGCGCGCTTCGGCGCGGAGGCCGTTCCGGCGCGCTATTCGTTCTCCGAGGTCGTCACGAGCAACGTTCTCTACGCCGCGCTCCGCGACGAAAACCGCCTGCCCGGGCGCGCCACGCCGGAAACGCTCAAGGCGCGGCTCCTCGCGGAATCCCAGGGCGAGGTGGCGAAGCGCTTCCTCGTGGCCGCGCTCAAGCCGATGCTCCGGCGGTTCGGGCTTCCGGAAACCGTGGCCATGGGCATGACGAACGATCTGGTCCGCCGCCACCCGGACATCCTCCAGCGCCTTCTGCAGGCGCGGAATCCCGCCGAGGCCTCCTCGGCCGTCTCCGGATTCAAGAACGAGATCGACGAGGCGATGCGCCGCGCCGCGACCACGCAGCGCTTCAAGGCGCAGGCGGTCGACATCGCGCGCGCCGAACTCGCGCGGCTCATGGGCGTGCCGGTCTCCTCGCTCGAGGGCAACGCCGTCAATCTGCGTCGCGTCGGCGTCAAGGCCGGCCGGCTCGCGGCCAACATCTGCGGGGGCGAAGACCAGGCGAACACGGACCAGGAGATCGAGGCGAAGTTCCGCGAACTGGCCGTCGGCGTCGCGAACGAGCGCGCCACGCTCCTCCGGCAGGCCGACCAGCTCCGGGGCATCTCGCCGCAGACGCGCGACGAAATCAAGCGGCAGATCCTGAAGCGATCCGGGATGCCGCCGCGAACATCCAGATCCCCGAGCTCGAGGCCGCGCTCGAGGGCGAAGCCCCGCGCAACGACGTGCTGAACGCGCTGGGGACCGCCGGCGAGCGCATCAAGAACGCCGCGCTGGCGTTCGTCCACGCCCACAACGGCTCGCCGGATCTGCTCCAGGCCGCCACGAAGCTCATGTGCGTCTTCGCCGCCTGCGAGCGTCCGGGGCTCGCGGACAAGCTCGACCGGTTCATGAACCGCGTCGAGATGTTCGCGGTGAACCTCACCGACCTGACCGGCATCCAGGGGCTTGCGGACAACGCGCGGCACGCCGACATCTTCCTGACGATCGAGCCCGACGAGGGCTTCTCCGCCGACAACCGGGCGATCGCCGACGGCATCGCGAACGGCCGCTGCCCCCCGCTCGCGGCGCAGGCGATCGGCCGCGCCCTCGAGGACCTCGGGATCGGGAACCTCCCCGCCGAGGAGAAGGCGGCGCTCCTTTCCGGCCCCGCCGGGCAGGCGCTCGCCCAGCAGGTGCGCCGGATGAAGGGCGCCGCCACGCCGACCGTCCTGCGCAGCTTCGCCTGGACGCATTTCGCGAACGCCGCCGCCGTCGAGGCGGCGAAGCGCTTCGCCGCGGGCGTCGGCGGGGCGCAGGGGTTCGAGGTCGACGCGGACGTCGCGCGCAGGGCGCAGGAGGCGCTCTTCGCGCGCTTCCCCGACCTCGCCGGGAAGGTGGCCACCGCCATCACCATCGCGGTCGCGCGCGGCGAGAACGTGCAGGCCGCGGCGGACGCCGTCCTGCAGCCGTATTCCACGGTCGCCGAGATCGGGGTCCGCGCCTTCCGCGAAGTCGCCTTCGCCGACGCCCACGCGCTCGAAATGGCCGCCGCCGGAATCGCGGAAAGGACCGGGCTCGACGAAAACGCCGTCCGCGACCGGCTCGACCTCGCGGCGTATCGCCTGGACGACGGCGGCGTGCTCGCGGGCATCCGCGACAGCATCGCCGGCGACATCGCCAACCCCAACGTCCCGCTCGAAACGCTGGACGACTACGACATCGCGGGCATCCAGGCGCGGTGCAACCAGGAGCTCGATCGCTTCATCGAACAGAAGGCCGGCGTCATCACGGCCATCGGCACGCTCCCGATCGGCGACGCCATGAAGGGCGAGCTCGCCACCCAGGCGCTCGCCGTCCGCTCCTGGAAGGATCCCGCGCTCGTCGACGCGTCGCGCGCCGCGCTCGCCGACCAGAACGTGCAGAACCAGATCACCGTTCTCAAGAACGTGCTCAAGCCGGTCAACCTCCCCGAACTGCTCGACGAGGACGTCTACAACCTCGTGGCGGACCTCGCGAAGGCGGCGGACGCCGCGCTCGCGAACGCCCTTCCGGCCGAGAGGCGCGCCCAGATGGGCGAGGGCGACTGGAACGCCGCGCGCGACATCCTCTTCCACGCGCTCTTCGACCAGCTCGGGGCGCCGTTCGTCGCGGCCGCGGAGGCGCTCGCCGCCGCCGGACGCTTCCGCAGCCTCGACGCGCTCGCCGCGGGCAAGGCGACGGCCGACGCCGCCCACGCGAGGCGCTTCCTCAACGTCGCCTACGCGAATCTCGTGAACGACTGGACGACGAACGACCTCGCCACCCGGTTCAACGCCGGCGGCGCGGACGGGAGGCTCAAGGCCCGCGTCCGGGCGGCCGTCGCGAAGGGCCCCGAGCTCCTCGCGAAGCATTCCGCCGGGCTCGACGCCGGCCAGAAGGCCGCGCTCAAGGCGTTCATCGCGACGCTCGACCTGAGGGACTCGGCCCTCGCGGACAGCGAATGGGCGATCCGGATGAAGCTCGTCGAGTTCCGGATCGCCGGCGAGGGCTTCACGGCGCAGGGCTCCCCCGCCGCGAACGAGGCGCGCGCGCTCGGATACGCCCCGTCCGAGCTTCCGAAGCTCCAGCGGGTGGCGGACCTCTACCGCCAGGCGACGGGCTGCACGGACGCGCAGGCCTACGTCGCCGCGCTCGACCCGAAGAGCGACGCGCGCCGCCTCTTCGCCTGCGGCGGAAGGTTCGCGACGTCGGTCGAGAACTTCTCCGCGGGCCTCCGGCTCCAGCGCGAATTCAAGACGTGGTTCGCCGACGCGTGCGCCAAGATCGCGGAGAAGAAGCTGAACCGCGCCGAGGGCGGCAGCGTCACCGTGGTCAACGCGAACGCGGAGTTCTTCAAGGAGGGCGGCGAACTCGCCTTCGAGAAGTTCCTCTTCGAGGAGATCGCGCGCAACGAGGCGATCCCGATCGACGCGGAGGACGTCCGCGCCGTCTTCGACATGGAGGCGAACCCCGCCACGCGCTTCATGGGACGCGGCTACACGAGCGGCTGCCTCGCGACGTTCGCGCAGATCCCGCCCGAGAAGCGCTCGTTCATCTACCGGGTCTTCGACATGATCGGGCCGGTCGGGCAGGACGACGCGCAGGCGCGCGCCCGCAACGTAACCGATGCGGAGACGGTCCTCGCGCGCATCCTGCGCCACTACGACGCGATCGCCGAGATGGACCGGAACGGGACGCTCACCCGCGAAATCTTCTTCGAGCGGTTCTTCCCGGAGGTGCCGGACTCCGGGAAGATGACGAACGCCGAGATCCTCACCGCCACCACCAACGTCATCCAGGCGGCCTTCGGGCAGGACCCGGGGAAGATCACCGCGTGCACGGCCCTGCTCAACGAATGCGGCGTGACGTCCGCGGAGGCGGTCGAGGCGGTCCGATCGGGGAAGAGCTTCCCGAGGCTGCCCTACGTGGCCCTCGCGACGGTTTCCATCACCGATTTCGGCACCTCCGACGGCGCGCGCAGCCAGGCCGTCCTCGATCTGCGCCGCCCCGCCGCCCCGATGTTCGGCGAGAACGGCGGACGGGCGGTTTCCGAGGCCGGAAGGCGCTTCAAGGCCGTCTTCCCGGACAACACGACGCTCACGAGCGGCAACGCGGAGCAGGCCGGCGCGATCGCCGACAAGCTCGCGCAGCTCTGCGGCGACGCGCACCCCGCGCAGACCGAAAGCCTCTATCTCGCCTTCACGCAGGGCGCGGGAGGAAATCTCGTGGGCACGTTCGCGGACATCGGCATCCGCTCCTCCGAGCACATGCCCGTCGTCTACACCCTCTCGAAGAACGCCGAGACGGGCGCGATCACCGTCCGCTACTCCGAGCCGGACGGCTTCCCGGTGAAGTTCTCGTGGGAGACGACGATCGACGTGGACGGCACCGCCGTCTCGACGCCGTTCGTGGCGACGGTGGGGCGTATGTCGGCGGAGAACGCGCGCGAGGCCGCCGCCGTCGCCGCGAAACGGATGAACCGGACGCTGAACGAGGAGCAGCTCGCCCGCGCGTCGGAGCTTCTCGAGCAGCATTGCGTCGAGATGAACGTCAAGAACGCGACGCTGTTCGCGAACTTCGTCGTGCAGCTCCCGCTCGACGGGGACGAAAAGGACATCCGGCGCACGGTCTCCATGGCGAACTCCATCCGCCAGTGGCGCGACATCGAGCCGGGCGATCCGTCGGTCGCCGAAGTCGAAGCCGTCGTCAAGGACGAGGCGATCGACGACCTCGCCGACTTCCTGGGGCCGGGGTATGCCGCGCAGTTCAAGGAGCCCAACCCGACGGTGTTCAACACGTTCCAGGTGGACCTCGGGCGCGCCACGGTCGTGATCGGGGACAGGATCCACGAAATGAACAGGACGAACAACGCGAACGCGATCGCCGACTTCAAGAACGCGCTCGCCGGCAAGCCGAACGCGCAGAAGGCCGTTTCCTGCCTGATGCACCAGGGCCTGGCCATGCACACGGCGCGCCTGCGGATCAAAATGGGCCTCGTCCCGACGACGAGGCGCCCGAATCCGCTGGCGTCCTACGCCCAGCCCGGAGCGGAGAAGTTCGTGAACCGCACCGGCAATCCCGCGCTCTTCCCGGTTCCGCAGATCGTCGACAACCCGACAAGCCGCTACGAACTGCATCTCTCCGACGACGGCAACACCGCGACGGTGCGCCTTGTCTGGAGCGGCGGGATCAACGTCGGCGTCGAGCTCAAGCCGGATCTCGACACGTTCGGCAGCGTCGACGTGATCGAGGAGATCACGCTCGACCTCACCAACGACAACCCGCAGATCACAAACGTCCGCCTCGGCCAGAAGATCTCGGCGTAGGGACGCGAGGGCGCGGCTCCGCCGCACTTCCGCGGGGCCTGCTTGCACCGGTCGTCCGCCCGTGTAACCTCTTGCCTCGTCGCGTGTAGACTTTGCGGACATCCAGACAAGGAGACAAAACGATGGGTGGACCTTCAATCGGCAACTGGAACAAGTTCGACGCGAACGTGTTCAAAAGCATCTCGGGCGTTCCCGACGCGAACACGCAACGGCTCGAGGAGGCCGGCAAGGGCGGCGCTCTGGGTTCGCGCGTCGCGGACGTGAAGGCGGGACATCTCCACGCCAGCACGGTCAAGAAGTTCTTCCTCGGCCTTCTCACGTTCGGCATCTACAACATCTGCCACGGCATCAGCGCCAAGAACCAGCGCGCGACGACCGCCGCGCTGAAGGAGGGCGTGAGCAACGTGCACGGCGCGCTCAGCTTCCTCTCGACCGCCGTCCAGCGCGACATCCAGAAGCGCGGCTTCGGCAGCAACATGGACAATTTCGGCATGGGCTTCGCGCAGAAGGCCCCGGAACTCGACGCCCATTCCCAGGAGGACCGGGACTTTCTCGCGAAGGCCAACTGCAGGCTCGTCGTCGTTCCGGAAAACTCCGACCCGGTTTTCCCGAACGGGGAGTTCGTCCGCACGAAGATGGGCGGCGTCGAGGTGGACATCGGCCTTTGCGGCGGCGGGCGGGCGAAGGTCCGCATCAAGGACGGGGACGGGAAGGGCAAGGACTCCGTCATCGACCTGCCGAACGTGGAGGAGGCGCTCTACGCGCTCGAGAAGGACATCGTGCGCGACACGGACGTCTTCGGCGGCGACATGGTCGAGAAGATGCTCACGCGCTACGACAGGCGACTCGAACTGGAAAAGACGGCCAACGGGGCGAACATCATCGGCACGCCGGTCCGCCAGACCATCAAGAACCGCCAGACGGAGCTGAGCCTCGTCATCCTCACGACGCGCTACGGGATGTCGCCCGAGCGCTTCAACTACCTCGACCGCGACATGGCCAAGCAGCTGGCCATCCAGGCGACGAAGGGCAACATCGCGGGCGGGCCGGAACTCGACGCGCACTACGACAAGATCGTCTCGCAGCGCCACCTCGTGGACTGCGACATGAATTCGCTCTACGCCAAACTGGACGAGGCCGGCGACGCCATCGACAACAAAATCCGCCTCGCCCCCGCGGAGCCGCAGGCGGAGCCGGGCGAGGGCCGCCCGACCGAGGCGCAGAAGGGCGTCCACGACTTCGCTGCGGACCTGATACTCGGCGAGGACCTGTCGGAATACGACAGGGACATCGGCAAGTCCGGCTATCTCGACGGCACGCGCCTGCGGAACATCTTCGCGAAGCACCACGACACGATCAAGTCCCTGATGGACGCACGCGCGGAGAAGCCGGACGAGACGCCCGCCGCCCTGAAGAGCCTCGACCCGACGATGCAGAATGCGGTCGTGAAGCTGCTCGACTCGCTGGCCGGACAGAAGGCGAAGGACATCAACTGCGTCGGCAAGGACAACGATTTCTTCCTGAAATGGATCGTCTCGGATTTCGACCGGGAGATCGAGCGGGAGAAAAACAAATCCGGCCAGCTCGAGGTGGACGACCTCTCGAAGAAGGTCCAGTTCGAGAAGGCCGGAATCGGCACGTCCCCCGACGATGCGTTCTCGCTCGAGACCAGGCTGAAAAACAAAGAAGTCCCGGACTACGAGATCCTGTTCGCCAAGGAGGAGCTCGAGGAGAAGGAGAAGGCGTTCGACTACCGCCGCCACGGCCGGGCCAACTTCTTCGCGCAGCTCGACATCGAACTGGGCAAGAGCATCGACGAGGCGATGAAGGGCACGGTGCAGACCGAGGTGAAGCGGATGATCCAGAACGTCTTCCCCAAGGAGAACCCGGCCGCGAACGACGTCGATTCGTCGCTGGACACGATCGTGGCGGACCGCGCGAGCGACCCGCAGATGAAGCTTCTCAAGCAGACGCTCGACGTCTATTTCGAGAAGATGGGCGTGCCCGACAAGCGCAACATGATGGCGCGCCTCGTGCGCAACACGGTCAACGGCGCGGCGGACGGCGTCCGCTTCGGCGAGCTTCTGAAGGGCGCGGGGCCGATCCTGCAGAAGATGCTGCAGGGTCTCGATCCCAAGGCTTTCACCGACTCGAACTTCCGCCTGGCGCTCGACGACATGCGCTCCAACCTCGCGCCGATCCCCGAAAAGGCGGTGAAGGCGCAGTTCGCCGAGATGATCGCCCGCTCGAACGGCGAGATCGAGTCCATCACCGTGAAGAACTCGCTCGGCGCGGCGTCCGTCGGGCAGACGTTCCTCTGCTCCGTCAAGCTGCGCGGCGAGGACGAGAGCCGCGAATGCGTGATCAAGATGCTGCGTCCCGACGCGAACCTGCGCGCCCTGCGCGAGGCCGAGGTCTTCCGCGAGGTCGCGAAGGGCATCGAGGGCATGTCCAAGACCTTCGAGGGCAAGCTCGCCGGGATCATGAAGGAACTCGACCTCACGATCGAGGCCGAGAACGTCAAGAAGGGCCTCGACGTCTACGACGCCGGCACGCACAAGGTGAACAAGACGTTCAACAACGTCTCGTCCATGCGCCTGAGCGACATTCCGGGAACCGCGCCGACCAAGGGGCTGATGGTGCTCGAACGCGCCCCCGGCGTTCCGATGGACAAGTTCCTCAAGCGGACGGACGAGTCCATCGACGTGGACAAGGCCACCGCGCTGAACGAAATGGACAACCGCGCCGCCGAAGACGCGGTCGTCAGCATGCTCGACGGCGCCGAGAAGCTGACCCGGACCTACGAGGACACGCTCGCGAAGCACGACGCACTCACGAACCTCACGACGATCTGGATCCGCGAAGGTCTCTTCACGAAGACGGGCTTCTACCACGGCGACCTGCACGCCGGCAACATCATGGTCCCGACGGCCGAGGACGTCCGGAACAACGTCCCGAACGGCGTGACGATGATCGACTTCGGCAACACGACCACGCTGACGAACGCCGAGCAGAAGAACGTGATCCGCATCATCGCCGGCGCCGCCGGCAACGATCCGGCGCTCTTCCTGAAGGGGTTGGAGGAGATGCTCTCCGCCGACGGCAAGCAGAAGCTGGCGGCCAACCGCGAGGCGGTCCAGGGCATCGTGACGTCGATCCTCGCGAAGGGCACGGGCAACGACGCCGGAAAGCGCATGACCGCCGTGTTCAAGCTGCTCCAGACCAAGTTCTCCATCGAAGTCCCGCCGGCGATCAGCGGCTTCCAGTCCAGCCAGGAGCGCCTTACCGTCGCGATGGAGTCGATGCTGCGCACGATGACGAGCGCCGAGACGGCCCGCATCGACGTGATTCTCGCCGCCGCAAAGAAGGAGGGCGTCGAGGTCCCCGTCTTCGGCAAGGACGTCCCCCTGGCGCAGGTCTTCGAGCAGAAGAGGGCCGCCGCCCTCGCCTACATCGAGAAGAAGCTTTCGGAAGACGTCACCGACGACGTGCGCGAGCGGCTCACCGACCTCAAGGCGAAACTCGACGAGGCCGACACGCACCGGCCGATGTCCATGATGCAGTGCATGGTCGCCGTGATCAAGCAGAACATCCTCCCGTCGCTCAAGGCGATCGGCGCCGGTTCCGCCCGCACGGTGACCGCGAACCTCACGAACGACGGCGTCATCGGCAACAACAACGGCAACGCCGGAGAAGCCAAGGAGCGCCGCTTCGCCGAATTCTGGCCGTGACGTCGTTGCCGGACGAGGAGCCGAAAGGAATCAAACCGTCCAACCGCCGAATCAACCGATCCGAATGGCATGAACTACGAATTCGAACAGCTCCGGACGCTCGCCGAGGAGCGGCTGCCCGACGCGTTCGCGCCGGAGGGCGACGCCGCCTTCGCGCTCGCGCTCGACGGCTTCGCGCTCCGCTTCGCGTCCGTCCCCGGCGAGCCCGCCATGGCGATCGTCCGCACCAGGGTCGTCGACCTCGCGGACGCCCCGCGCGCCGGCGACTTCGCCAAGGCCGCCCTCGCCGCCAACTTCTTCTGGGGCGGCACGCGCGGCGCCACGCTCTCCGTCGGCGCCGACGGCGCCCTCTACGCCACGGAGCGCCGCCCGCTCGACGAGCTCGCGGACGCCGACGGCCTCGCACGATGCCTCGACGACTTCTCCGGCCTCGTTGCCGACTGGCGGGAAAGGAGCGCGCTCTATGAATGAGTCCCTGGGCGAGGTCCTCACGGTCGCCGACCTCGAGAACGAGGAGCCGGCGACGGGCGGCGAGAGCCTGCGGGAGCAGTTCGAGGACGTGCTCGCCGAGTTCGGCGAGGCGGTGAAGCTGCCTCTCGCGCTCGGCGAGGACGGCAACGCGACGTTCACGGTGGACGACGAGATCGTCGTGAGTCTCCAGTATCTCGACGAGTCGGACGTCGTGATCGCCTTCGCGCCCGTCGGCGCCTTCGGCGGCGCGGACGCGCCCGACGCCGGCGAAAAGGCGCTGGAGCTGCTGCGCCTGAACGAGCTGGGCGGCCCGACCGGCGGCTTCGCGCTCGCGCTCGACGAGGACGCGGACCTCGTGCTCGCGATGGATCGCCGCAGCGTGCTTGAGATCCCGGCCGCCGATTCGCTCGCGGCCTGGATGGAGGCGCTCGTTTGCGCCGTCCGCGCCGTCCGCGAGCGCTTCGCGGAGAAGTTCCCGGTCGCGGAGGAGGGCTAGCCATGGGATGGAACCTGCCTTCCGTCAACGCCGGCGACTTCCAGCGTTCGATGTCGATGTCGCTGCCGACATCGCCGAACCGCCTGGAGAGCATCGACAATCCCGACCCTTCGGTCAACGCCGGTCCGTCGGGGACGGGGTCGGTCCATTCGCAGCCGACGCAGGTCGTCCAGCCCGACCCGGCGATCAACGAGGTCGTCCGGAACGGCGTCGGCCCCGACCTGCAGCCCGGGAACGGCCAGGGCGCGCGGTTCGCCGCCAACCACGAGATCGGCGCGGGCCGCGACTGGGACATGCAAAGCGCCGAGGGGATGCTCGAAACGGCGCAGAAGGCCGTCGCGAACATCAAGACGACGATCGCCGGCCGGCAGGGCCTCGACGATTTCGACAAGACGGTCACCGATACCGTCGCGCGGACCGTCGCGGCGCATCCGGAGAACGTCGGGGCCGTCGAGGAGCTCGCGACGGCGCTCACGGAGTTCAAGACGCTCATCCGCGAGGTCCAGTCCGCGCGCGCCGCGCTCACGGCCGCCGTGAAGGACGGCTCCGGCGTCAAGGACCCGCGCGAAGCCCTCGCCGGGATCCTCAAGACGCTGCGGGTCTTCCGCTACGACATGCAGGTCCAGCTCGCCCGCTACGGCCACGAAGCCGGGCGGATGGACGTCTACGAGTCGGCGCTGCGCGAGATCCAGCACGCCTTCACGTTCAAGGTGGGCAGCAAGGTCGGGGAGGACTTCCCCAAGCTCGCCCGCCTCGAACACCGGCTCGCCGACAAGTTCGCCGAAATCCGGGACAAGCTCCGCGCCATGGATCCCGCGGTCCGGCCGACCATGCCGAAGGGGATCTGGATCGGCGACGTCGCCGGGAAGGCGCTGGATCTCTCGCACCTCACGAACGACCGGATCCGCGACTTCCAGGACGCGGACGGCGCGACCTGCGTCCTGCGCGAAATCGTCGGCCCGATCGCCGAAAAGGGCGGCTCGCGCAAGGTCGAGTTCAACGTCGGCGTCGGCGCCCTGATCGGGCTGGGCTTCTCCAGCGCGCTGACCGCCGGCGTCCGCGCCGGCGCGCGCTTCCGCGTCGTCGGCGAGATCAGCTGCGGCGGCCCCGGGCGGGCGATCGAGGTCACGTTCCGCATCGCCGGCGGCCTCGAGGCCAAGGGCGGCGTCAAGGCGGGCAAGGATTCCGAGTTCCTGCCCGGCGCCGGCGCCAAGGCGGAGGGCTCCGTCGGGGGGGAGGTCTCGCACTTCACCACGCGCTCCTACCGGACGCTCGCGGACTTCCTCCTCGACGCCAACCGCAACAAGCTCGCCACCTCGCGCACGGTCGGCGGCGCGATCTGGGGCGGCATCAAGTCGCTCGGGCGCGCCGTCGGCTCGCTCGGCACGAAGTTCTTCCGCTGGCTCGGCCGCAAGAGCGGCGAGGTCAAGCAGAGCGTCGGGCAGTATCTGCAGACGCTCAAGGCGCGCGGCGTGGCCGGCGCCCTCGACCGGCTCCTCTCCGGGCGCGCCAACCCGGTGATCGTGGCCGAGCGCAAAGGCTGGACGCTCCGCGGCCAGGCCCAGGCGAAGGTGGGCGCCAACTTCGGCGGCCTCGTGGACGTCTCCCTGCAGGGGAACGCGTCCGCCGAACGCGACTTCAAGGTCCGCTCGCTCGCCTTCACGTCCGTCGCGCGCGCCGCCGTCGCGGCGAAGGACGACGCCGCGCTCCACGCGCTGATGCGCCCCGACCCCGCCACCGGTGCGCGGCCCCCCGTGGAGGAGTTCGTCGCCTCGACCCCGGAGGGGGTCTACAACGCCCTCGAGGAGCAGTTCGAGCAGGCGGTCGCGGAGGGCAAGGAGGTCGAGGAGCGGAGCTCCGGCGCCTTCCGGTTCACCGACAAGGCCGGCTTCTCGCGCGTCGCCAACCGGATCCGCTCGCTGCTCCTCGCGACCGAGCTCGCCGCGCGCCGGGGCCGCCTCCCGCGCGAGGCGGCCGACCGCCTGCTCGCGCGCTACGCCAACCCTTCCGTCAAGTTCCCGCCCGACATCTTCCGCACCTACTTCATGGAGGGCGCCGGCGCCTCCAAGCCCGCGAAGATCCGCGTCACCGCCTCCGCGAAGCTCAAGGTCGGGCTCTTCAAGGACTGGAGCGACGGCCTCACGGACGGCATCACGAACGGCATCGGCAAGGCCGTCGCCAACGGCGCCGTGAACGCGATGCGCAAGGAGGTCGGGCTCGACACCACCGTCCAGTACCAGTATTCCTCCGAAAAGCCCGCCAACCCGGGCGAGGACCCGCGCCCGTGGGAGAACGTCAAGCGGACGAAGCACGAGCTGCTCGTCTCCGCCTCCGCCCCGGCCCGGATCGTCATCGACGCCATCACCCGCACCTACATCAACAAGGGCGAGCGGATCGAGAACCAGTCCGAGAACATCGCCAAGGACATCGCGAAGGACACCGCGAAGGACATCGGCAAGGACACCGCAAAGACGGCCATGATGTCCGTGCTGCCGGGGCTGGTCCTCGCCAGCGTCAAGGAAACCGCCATCGCCGGCGTGAAGAAGTGGCTCTCCGACCCCGAGAACGTGGCGAAGCTCGTCGAATTCGCGATCGAGCACGCGGCGGACGCCTTCAACTTCGTCCTCGGCGCCGTCGAATGGGTCGTCAACCATCCCGAGGCGACGCTCCAGATCGCGGCCAGCATCCAGGGCACGAGCAGCACCGGCGAGGCCGAGCGCTACAAGAAGATCGCCTGGTCCTACGTGGACGGCGAGTTCGAGTCGCTCACGGTCTCCAGCGAGACGCAGAACAAGATCGGCGTCAACGTCGATCCCGTCGGCGTGGGGCTGGGCCTGGGCTTCGACCTGTCCTACTCCGTCACGGAGAACGTCAAGGAGCGCGACATCACGCCGCGCCCGACGCTCACGATGCTCCTGGCGAAGGGCGAAGAGTTCCTCTTCGGCGAAACGGGCCTCGAGCCGGCCGGCAGCGGCGAGGCCTTCAAGAACTGGCTCTCCCGCAACGCGATGGGCGTCCGGCACATGGTGACGAACCTGATGTCCGAGGCGAACCGCCTCAAGACGCTCGACCTCTACGCCAAGGCCCTGGTGGCCTCCAGCGCCGACTCCGTGCTGCAGCAGCGCCTGCAGGAGGCCTGGCGCGGCGTGCAGGCCCTCCCCGCCGACGCCACGCTCGACGCCCAGGTCGCCGCCGCGCACAAGCTGATCTCGGCGATGGTCCTCGCCTTCCGCGCCCCCGCCGCCTAGCCCGTAACCACACAACCCGATCTTCGATCCCAAGCCCCTTTTCGAGAAGGAGGCGCGGAAGATCGCGGGCGAGTACATCGCCAAGTTCGACCAGATCGACGCGCTGCAAAGAGCGCCTCGGTCCTGATGGCGCTGCGGCCGGCGCTGGCCCGGACGCCGGCGTTCAAGGCCGTTCTCGCCGGCATCCTGGCCGGCGAGAACAACGTCTTCGCTCGCGCGGTTTCGGAACTGGAAAGGAAGCAGCAATACGTGGGGACCCCGCTGCGCAACATGACCCTGGAGCCGTAGCCCCTATCCTCCCTGCGTGGCGGGGTCCGCACCCCGCCACGCGCCCGCAAGAATATCGCGCCGCCCGCGATTTCCGCACATTTTCCTCGTCATTTCCCCCGGCCGGTGGTAGAATCCCGCCATCGCGCCGCCCTTGCCGCGGAGTCCCGCCCGCACACCTTGGAAGCATGACGACCATGAAACGCCGGAAGACCCTCAAGATCGCATCTGGAATTGTCATCGTCCTCATTCTGGCTTGGCACATTCCCCTTCCCGCTGTGTCCGTGGCCCAGAATTCGCGACAGGAGCTTTGCTATTGCTCTGTGATTTCCGGGGAAACGGACATTCGCAAGGTGAAGCAAGTTCTGGATTGCTATTCCGAACGGAACTATGTCTTTGCCGGCATGCTCTGGATCAGAAGGCAGCTCTTGTTGGACAAGGAGCTGTTATGGAACTATTGCACGAAAGCCGGCTTGCCCTATTATACAAGCGATGGTGACACCATTTTGAACCAGAAGGAATGTGCGGAGCCCGCCATCTTCGGCGGGGGTTCGGGGGAGGCGGAGCCGCCCCCGTCCGTCGCACCCCCTCCCGCCCCCTAGCCCCCTCCGCTCCGCGCGGGCGCGGCTCTGCCGCCGCCCGCCGCGGAGCGGCCTTCCCGAATTCCCCGCCCCGAACTTTGGAGATGGTTTTCATGACGCGTTCGCAACTTCTCAAAATCGTTGTTCCTGTATGTTGGTGTTTATTTGCCCTCTCCATCTATTTGAAGAGCGTTCTTCCATTCATTCTCGCCATTCTCCTGTATTTGATTGCAAACAATTTGAATGACAAACAGCAGGATCAAATCGAACGCGGGGCGTCGCCGCCCAAAGGGACGGAGACCGCCGCGTCTGAACCCCACGCAGAGAGCGCCGCGCCCGCCACCCACGCAGAGTCCACTGAGGACGCGAAGGAGCCCGCCCCGTGAACCCTCTTGCCCGCGAGCGGCGAAGCCGCGACACCCGGCCGCAGCCGGCGTGGCGGGGTGAGAATTGATTCGGCGTTGCAAAAATGACAAACTTTCCCGATTTGTGAAGCGAGATTGTCTTTTCTTGAATGACACGCAAAGAAATGCTGGACTTAGGCTTCGCAGAGGCCCGAGGACGTCGGGCTCCGCAACGCGCGCCTCAACTTCCGCCAGACCGAGCCGTCGCACCTGATGGAGAACGTCGTCTACAACGAGCTCGTCGCCCGCGGGTGCAACGTCGACGTCGGCGTGGTGCCGATCGCGAGCCGCGACGCGGAGGGGAGGCAGTCCGTCGTGCAGCACGAGATCGACTTCGTCGTCAAC
>CADBEF010000056.1 GCA_902793555.1 uncultured bacterium
GCGCCGCGGCGGACGGCGGAAGCCCCTCGCCGGCCCCGGCGCCCGCGCCCCGCGCTGCTGCGGCGGCGGGGGAACTCGGCGACCCGGTCCCGTTCTCCGCGGTCGACGAGTCGATGGTCGGGAAGTCCGTCGTGGTCGAGGGCTTCGTGTCGGCCGTCAAGGCACCCGACCCGGGCACGCGGCGCCCCTACGTCCTCACGCTCCGGAACGGAACGGACGGCCTCGACATCAAGATCTGGCCCGACCAGTACCTCCAGATTCCCGACCGGGAGACCCTGCCCGGATCGGCCGTCCGCCTCAAGGCCGCCGTCAAGCGCTACCAGAACCAGGTCGACCTGTCCCTCGCGAACGGCACGGACCTCCGGCGCGAAGCCCCCGCGACGCCCGTCGCCGGCATCGTCCCCGAGATGGCCGGTCGGACGGCGACCGTCCGCGGCACCGTCGCCGGCGTCCAGCCCCCCAAGACCGACAAGGCGCCCTGGACCGTGACGCTCGCCGACCCCGCCTCCGGCGCGACGCTCGCCGTCGTCTACTGGGACGCCGCGCGCGCGGCGTTCGCGCGCCAGCCCGCCGAAGGAGACGTCTTCGAGTTCGCCGGCAAGGTGGACGTCTACGACGGCAAGGTCCAGCTGAAGGTCTCCTCCGGCGCCAAGGCGCGATACGTCCCCGCGGGCGGCGACGAGCCCGTTCCCGCTCCCGCCCCCGCCGCGGAGCCCGCGGCCCGTCCCCGCCGGGCCGCCGTGCCCGTCGCGGAAATCACCGCGGCGTCCGACGGCCAGTACGCCACGGTCGAGGGCGCACTCTCCGGGCCGTCCGATCTCGAAGGGAAAGGCACGTCCTACAAGCTCTCCGACGCCTCCGGCTCGATCGTCGTCGTGTTCTGGAACACCACGGTCCCCGACGACCTGCGGCAGAAGGCCGCCGCCGCCAAGCGCGTCCGCGTGAACGGCAAGGTCAAGGACTACAAGGGCACGCTCGAGATCGTCCCGGGCGCGAGCGGCCTGGAAATCCTCGAATAGGAGGGCCCCATGCTGGAAACCTTCCTCACGGTCCTGCTCTCGGTCCTCGCCGGCACCGCGATCGCGTGCGTGCTGGGGCTCCTGCCGGGCCTGCACATCTACAACGTGATGGGCGTCCTCGTGCTGGGCGTCCTCGGCCTCTCCAAAGCCGGGATCGACGTCCCGCCCGAGGTCTACCTCCCGGCGATGACCGGCATGGTCGTCGCCTGGTCGGTCGTGAACACGATCCCCGCCGTGCTCCTCGGCACGCCGGACGAGTCGGCGCTCTTCACCGTGCTGCCGGGCCAGAAGTACCTGATGGCCGGGCGCGGTTTCGAGGGCACGATGATCACGGCGGTCGGCGCGCTCGCCGGCGCGTGGTTCCTGCTCGCGGTCGTCGCGCCCTGCGCGCCGGTGTACCTGCCGGTCGCCCAGCAGGTCCTCAAGGGCCACATGCACTGGATCCTCTGGATCATCATCACGTTCATGCTGATGAGCGAGTGGCCCAAGGGCGGCAACCGCGGCCGGGCCGGCTGGGCGAAGTTCTTCGACGCGTGGAAGACGCTGCTGGCGGGCCTCGCGACCTTCCTCCTCGCGGGGCTGCTCGGGTTCATCCTGCTCACCGCCTCGCCGGTCTCGCACGAGGTCGCGTTCCAGAACATCATGCCGGCGTTCGTGGGGCTCTTCGCGGTGCCGTGGTGCCTGCTGAACATGATTTCGGCGGCGGACGTCCCGCCGCAGCGGCTCTCCAAGACGCTCGACCTGGACGGCGACGTCGTCCTGCGCTCCGTCTGGTCCGGCGGGCTCGGCGGCGGCATCGCGGCCTACTTCCCGATCGTCACGGGCGGCGTCGGCGGCATGCTCGCCGGCCACGCCTGCGCGCAGCGCGAGGAGCGCGTCTTCATCATGGGCCAGGGCGTCTCGAAGTTCATCTACTACGTCGGCGCGTTCATGCTGATGTTCGTGCCGGGCCTCAACCTCACGCGCGGCGGCGGCGCGTGGATGGTCAAGACCCTCTACGTCCCGGCCGGCCGCTCCGACTACTACCTCGTCCTGGGCTGCATCGCCGTCTCGGCGGGGCTCTCCTACCTCGCCATGGAGCCGCTCGCCAAGCTCACGGTCCGCTTCGTCTCGCGCTTCAACTACCGCCACGTCTCGACCGTCGCGCTCGGCATCATCGTGCTCATGGTCCTCCTCATGACCGGCTGGATCGGCCTCTTCATCGCGGCCGTCGCCACCGGGATCGGCATGCTGCCCGTCCTCTTCGGGTCGCGCCGCCTCAACTGCCTGGGCATCCTGCTGCTGCCCATCGCCTGCAACATGTCGGGCTTCGGCTCGAAGATCACCGCCTTCCTCGGCCTGACGTGACGAAAGGAGTCCACCGATGAAAGGTTTCTCGCACTTCATGTCCGGCGTGGCGGTCGCCTCCTTCGGCCCGTGGGCCATCGACGCGGCCCTGCAGGGCAACCCGACGTTCTTCATCCTCGGCGGCGCCTGCGGCATCCTGCCCGACACGCTCGACTTCAAGTTCTACCGCTTCTTCTACGAGCACGACGTCTACGTCCAGCCCGACCCGAAGGACCCCGACCCGCAGAAGATCGCCGAGGAGGTCGCCCGCGCCGTCCAGATGGGCGTCGACGGCGGGCGCTACATCCGCCTCAAGCTCGGCTCCATCCGCCTCGGCGCCGACTTCTGGCAGCAGTACCAGGTGACGATCGACAACGAGCGCAAGGAGATCGTCTGCCGCCTCGGCCCCGTCGTCAACACCGGGCAGGTCCCCGTCGAGGGCACCGAGAAGCCCGGCGCCGTCGGCCGCGCGCCGCTGCCCGCGCCCGTCGTCCAGACCTACGACGCCGACCTCAAGGTCGACATCTTCGACGGCCCGACCGTCGGCTTCGCCCCGCGCCCCGACGGCGGCTTCGACCTGGAGTTCCTCCCGTGGCACCGCGAGTGGTCGCACTCGCTCACGCTCGGGCTCTTCCTGGGCCTCGCCTGGGCGCTCGTATCCTGCTGCTTCGGCGCCTGGTCCGTCGCGTGGCAGGGCCTCGCCACCATCGTCGCCTGCTACGCCATCCACGTCCTGGAGGACCAGCTCGGGCACATGGGCTCGAACCTCTTCTGGCCGTTCACGAAGAAGCGCGCCCCGGGCCTGCACTGGATGCACTCCGGCGACGGCCTCCCGAACTTCACGGCCGTCTGGGTCTCGTGCATCCTGATCTTCTGGAACCTCTCGCGGAGCCAGCCGGCCCTCGAGCATCCGTTCCCGTTCTGGAAGCTCGTGCTCGTCGCGCTCGTCGTCCCCTACGCGCTTTTCGGCGCCCTGCGCTTCCTGCTCGACCGCGGCCGCAAGGTCGCCGTCGAGGCGGGCGACGACGCCGACGACGAATGGAACGACATGAAGTCGTCCTAGTCCGCCCCTCCCCCGCCGGACCGGCCCCGGAACCGCGGACTTGCGCCGCCGGACGCCCCGCGTAGCATTTCGTCCCCCCATTCGGGAAAGGACGAAACGCCATGCAGATTCCGATGCCCGATCCGCCGTTCCGCAAGGTCGAGGAGAACGTGCGGGCGCTGTTCGGGCCGATCCTCGACAAACGGGCGCTCTTCGACGCGCTCAACGCCCTCGCGCTCCTGGACGCCGCCCGGTGCGACACGACGCTCACGGAGCTCGCGCTCGCCTGGCGCCGTTCCGGCCGCGCCGCGCCGGACCGCCCGCGGCTCCCGCTGCGCGAGTTCTTCGCTCGCTACGCGGACCGGTTCGCCCCGGAGCAGTCGTGCAGCCGGGCCATCGCCCGCAGTCTCGGGAACCTCTTCTGCCGCGCGCTCGGCCCCGACCTTCCGATGGAGGCGCTCCGCCGCGAGGACGTCGCGCAGGTCCTCTCCCGCTACCGTTCGCCACGCTCCTACAACGGCATGGCGGACCGCGTCCGGTGCGCGCTGCGCTGGGGCGCGGGCCTGGGTTTCTGCGATCCGGTCCTCGCCGAGGGCGTCGCGAGGCGCCCGGAGCCGTTCCGCGAGCCCTCCTTCTTCCTCCCCGACCGCGTGGAGCGGATCTTCCGCACGGCCGAGGCCCATCCGGGGGAGGCGGCGGGCGCCGCGGGCGTGGTCCTCGCGCTCGGCTTCTTCGCCGGCGTGCGGACCGTGGAGATCCGGCGCGCGGTCTGGGAGGACCTCGACCTCGACGGCGCCGTCCTGCGCATCCCGCGCCCGAAAGGCTGGACCAGCGGCATGCGCCCGCGCCTCGTCGAGCTCGAGCCCAACGCCGTCGCGTGGCTCGCCCACTGGCGGCGCTGGCTCGCGGGGCGCCGCCGCGGCCGCCCGCCCCGCGGCCCGATGGTCACCAAGCCGTGGCTCTTCGCGGCATGGAAGAAGGCGTGGCTCGCGCCGGCGGGCGACTCGTGGGGCCGCGACGAAAACGCGAACGTGATGCGCCACAGCTACGCGACGCACCACGTCGGCGCCTTCCGCAACCCCGCCGCGACCGCCCTCAACCTCGGCCACGGCCGCTCGACCGCGATGCTCGAGGAGCACTACCGCGGCCTCGTCGCCAAGGCGACCGCCGAGCGGTACTGGAGGATCTTCCCGTGAGCCGCGCGCCCTCCTTCAAGGCGTCCGTCGTCCGGCTCGACGCCCTCCTCGCCCGCTACGCGTCGCGCCCGGGACTCCTCGACGCGCTCAACGCCCGGACGATCCTCGGCGACGGCGCCGACGCGCCGACGCTCACCGAACTGGCGCTCGGGCACCTCCGGCGGGAGCGCGGCCGCGGCCGCGCGGCGCCGCCCCTCACGGTGGACGAGCTCTTCGCCCTCCGGATCGAGTCGTTCGCGCCGCTCCAGAAGCGGACGATCCAGTCGACCGGCGTCGCCCGCCGGTTCTTCCGCCGCGCCCTCGGCGCGGACGCCCCCGTCGCGGAGCTCTCGCGGGAGGACGTCCTGCGGGCGCTCGACCGGCACCGCCACCCGCGCACGTGGAACGCCTATTTCACGCACCTTCGCTCCGCCTGCAACTGGGCCGTCAAGCGGAAGCTGATCGACGCTTCTCCGATGGCCGGCCTCCGCCCGAAGCGGATCGACTGGAAGGAGCCCGTCTTCCTCCCGCCCGACCGCGTGGAGCGCATCTTCCGGACCGCGGAGGCGCATCCGGGCGCCGTGGAAAGCGGCGTCGGCGCCTGCCTCGCCCTGGGCTTCCTCGCCGGCGTCCGCACGGCCGAGATCCTGCGCGCGCGATGGGAGGACCTGGACCTCGACGGCGCCATCCTGCGCATCCCGCGGCCCAAGGGCTTCACGCGCGGGCGCAAGCCGCGCCTCGTCGAGCTCGAGCCGGGCGCCGTCGCGTGGCTGCGCCGCTGGCGCGACTGGACCGCCGCCCACGCGGGCGCGGCCGCCGGCCGCATCGTCCGCGACGAACACGACCTGCGCAACTGGAAGGCGCTCCGCCTCGCCCCGCTCGGCCTCTCCTGGACCGACAACGCCGGCCGCCACACCTACGCCACGATGCACGTCGGCGCCTTCCGCGACGCCGCCGCGACCGCCCTCAACCTCGGGCATCTCCGCGGCACGGACCTCCTCGACCGCCACTACCGCGGCCTCGTCCCCCGCGCCGTCGCCGAAACCTACTGGCGCATCCTCCCCTCCCCCGCGCCCCTCCCGCCGCCCGAGCCCCGCCCCGGCCGCGGCTTCCGCAGCGACCTGAAACGCCCGCGCTAGCGCGCGACCGAAAGGATTTGTCCATCGCGCTATTTTTCCGCGGCGGAACCGCATGCACCTTGTTTTGCGGGGACTCTGCGCGGATGCAACGGTGTTTACCATTCCGGAGTCATATCCGGTTTGGTAATTACCATTCCGGAGTACTATCCGGAATTTTCTTGACACCACGGTCCGTTTTCCGTAGACTCGGCACGTATGGAAAGCAACCGCGCTCGCCTCTACGAAACCATCCTCCGCGACCACTTCGCCGAAAACCGGCAGATGGCCTTCCTCTCCGGTCCGCGCCAGTCCGGGAAAACGACGGTCGCCGAAACGCTCGGCGACGTCTACCTGGACTGGGACGAGGACGACGTCCGCGCGGCGGTCGTCTCCGGACAGAGGACGGTCGCGGAGCTCGCCGGACTCGACCTCGCGTCATCCGTCGCCGCGCGGCCGCTCGTCGTGTTCGACGAGATCCACAAGTACGGAAGGTGGAAGACATTCCTCAAGGGCTTCTTCGACGTCTGGGGGAAGAAGTGCCGGATTCTCGCGACGGGGTCCGCGCGGATGGACGTCTACAAGCGCGGCGGCGACAGCCTGATGGGGCGCTACTTCCCCTACCGGATGCACCCGTTCTCCGTCGCCGAGCTGATCGACGCCTCCCTCCCGGGCGATCGGCTCGTCCGGGCCCCGCGGAAGCTGCCGCCCGGCGACTGGGCCGCCCTGCTCGAGTTCGGCGGCTTCCCGGAGCCCTTCTCGCGGCGGAGCCGCCGATTTTCGGCGCGCTGGAACCGTCTTCGCGACGAACAGCTCCTGCGCGATGACGTCCGCGACCTCTCGCGCGTGGCGGAACTCGGGCAGCTCTCCGTCCTCGCCGAGCTGCTCCGCAACCGGAGCGGCGAGCAGATCGTCTACCGGTCGCTCTCCGGCGAGGTGAAGGCCGACGAAAAGACGGTCAAGAACTGGGTCGGCGTCCTCAAGAGCCTCTACTACGGATTCGAGGTGCGCCCGTGGTTCCGCAACGTCGAGAATTCCATCCGCAAGACGCCGAAGTGGTTCCTGCGCGACTGGGCTCGCGTGGCCGATCCAGGAAAACGGTTCGAGACGATGGTCGCCTGCCACCTGCTCAAGGCGGTCGAGGGCTGGACGGACCTAGGCTACGGCGAGTTCGAGCTGCATTACATTCGGGACAAGCAGAAGCGCGAAGTCGACTTCCTCGTGTCGCGCGACAAGGAGCCGTGGTTCCTCGTCGAGGCGAAGACCTCGGACGATTCCCCGGCCAAGGCTCTGCGCGACTACCAGAAGACACTTGGCGCGGCGCACGCGTTCCAGGTCGTTCGCGACGCACCCTTCGCCCACGTCGACTGCTTCGCCGAACGCTCTCCCGTCTCCGTTCCCGCCCTCACCTTCCTATCGCAGCTGCTCTAGTTCGTTTCGGCGACATCCGCCCGAGGCGCGCGTTAGCCCTATTTGACGCGCATCTGGCCTGGCACTGGGTTCGAATGGCCCCGCTGCCGCCCACGGCGGGCTGACGCCCGGCGCGATTTCATTGCCCTATACTGTACCGCGTCGGCACCCACTAGGGCGGTCCATGACCTTCCCAAGCCGGGCGGCGACACCAAACAACAAACCCAAAAGGAAAACAAAACATGAAGAAAACAGCACTCCTGGCAGTTGCCTTGGCAACATGCCTCGGTTATGCGCCGGCGCAGGCCGCCGACGTGGTGAGTAGCAACATCGTGGGGTATCAGCGTGTCACGCTGGCAAAAGGGTTCAATATGATCGGAACCGCGTTTCAAGATGTTGGGAAAGCCAACACTCTTGGAATCCAGAATGTCAAAGCTTCAGGGCTGACTGGACTTGATTGGACCTTTGCTACAACCGATGGAGACACGATGCTCGTCTGGGATCCAGTCCAGCAAATGTATACCAAAACCCTTTACTACACCGGCGATTCTGATCCCGACGAAATTATGACTACATTCGGCGCACAGCCCGGAACTTGGTTTGACACGGAGAACTTCAAAACAGCAGAAGATATTGTTGCCAACGGCGATGCGTTTTGGATTCTGTCTTCCGTGGAGGAATCAACTATCACTATTGCTGGAGAGGTCCCCACAACTGCCGGTGCAATCACAATCAGTACTGGATTCAATATGATTGCTAATCCATATCCCAAGGCCGTAAAGGTGAACGATCTTTTCACGTGTACGGGCCTGACGGGACTTGATTGGACCTTTGCAACCACCGAAGGTGATACGCTTATGATTTGGAATCCAGCCACTCAGATGTATGAAACGACGCTTTATTACGCTGGCGACTCTGATCCCGACGGAATTATGGATACATTCGGTGCAGTACCCGGGACATGGTTTGATACCGAACACTTCCAAACAGCACAAACTGAAATTCCCGTGGGAGGTTCCTTCTGGATTCTCTCAAGTGGCCCAGGAACTCTGACGTTCAAATAGCGTTCGCAAGAACCTAGTACAAAAGGAAAACAACAAATGAAGAAACTCACGACACTAATGGTTGCTCTTCTGCTGGTTTCCGCGGCTTCGGCTGCCCAAATCAACTGGGGCATTCAGGGACAGGTCAAATTCGAGAACAATCTCGTCGGAAACGAGGGTGCAACTTTCACCCTCGTCTACTTGACGGACTCGACCAAATGGAGTTCTGCCGCCGTTGATTTGGCGAGCGGAAAAGATTCCCTGGTCGCAACATCTGTAGCGACGAAAAAAACAAATGCCGGGAGTATGTCAATGCAGAATGTCAGCCCGTGGGGTTTCACATGGGCGGGTGAAAGCGAGGATACAAACATCGGGTCAAAGGTGGTGTCGGCTCCGTCCATCTTTGCCATGCTCGTGACTACGGTTCAGGATGGCAAGACTTACTACTGGGCGTCTGACACCTATACCGTGTCGGATACCGACACAAACTGGAACGGAACCTCTCAGACCTACACGATGAATGTGACGCCTGCCAATGCGATGGGCGCGAACGGCGAAAAATGGACCGCCGTCCCCGAGCCATCGACCGCCGCGCTGGCTCTCGCGGGTCTCGCCCTGCTCCTGAAGCGCCGCAAGGCGTAAGCGGAGCCAACGCTCAACAACAAACACGAAGCCCGCCGGGAAATCCCGGCGGGCTTTCGTTTTGCCGCGGAACGACTGGTTGCACCGCGAGTTTACAGGGAAGGCTTCTCCGGATTGAATCCAGTCAGAAACTCAATGACATCCGGTGCCGGCCGATGCAACCGGATGAGTGGATCGACAAAGTAGACGACGCCGTTGTCGCCGAGAAGGACGTTGTCGCCATGTTCGCCGACATCGGTCACCGATACGACGCCGTCACCGAAAAAGTAGCGGTCTTCCCGCCGAAGCCCCCGCTCCGCCAAGGCCCTGACGATTTGCCGCCGCGTCGGGAACGTCTCGGTGAGGACGGCGCGTTGCCGGAGAACGACCCGAAGCTCGCCGGTTTCCTCCCCGATTCCGACGAACTCATACGATGCTTCCGGGAAGAGAATGTTGTGGATGACATGTTCGTAAACCCAATCGTTGTCTCCCGTTCGTTTTAACGGACGTTTTGCTTCGGGATTCTTGACCTTGTAAAAGACGGATTCGCCGGAATTCCAATAAACGGCACTTTCTCCGGTCCGTTTGGACACGAGATCGCCGAACAAAGCAATCCGCGATTCGTCGACCCAACGGCCGGCCGCCGTCGCAGCCTCTCTCAGCGCGCGTAACGAATCGCGCGCGCCGCGATCTGGATCTCGGCCACGTTGAGCTTGCAATGCCTCCGCAAGCAATCCGACACAGCGGCAATCAGAAACTGCCTGATTGCGGCGGGACGCGAAGCGATGAAGGCCGCAACCGTCATCGATCCGTCCGACAAAAGTAGCTTTTGAAATTCGTCTGGCACCGAAAAGCCTCCCGAGAAAGGTGGTGATTCCGTTTGTCATGAACGCAACGAATTCTAGCAAAAACGCCCCTCGGTCGCAATCGAAGAAATTTCCACCCGTCGGAACCTCCATGCTGGCCCAACGGGGAAGTCCCCCGCGGTCGGGCGCATCGTGCCCGACCGCGGCGGGCTTGACGACCGGCGGGCTTTCGTTTTGCGCTGCGCGGCGAGCGGCGAGCATTCCCCCCGTAGCACGTCCGGAGGCTGCGCGGCCGGGCATGGCCGGCCGCGCGTGCGATTTGCGGCGCGGGCGGTCGGAGTTTGAGGAGGGCCGCAAGCGCGGGCCGGCGAAGCCGCCCCGCGCAAGGCCCGACCGGCAAGGGGGGCGCGAAGCGGATGCTTGCCGCATGTTCGGGCGCGCAGCGCTTCGCGGCTCGATCATGCGGCAAGATGTGGCCGACGGTCGCGGTTGCCGGTCGGGGCCTTGCCGCGCTGCGCGCGGCTTGCGGCCCCTGCAAAAACATACGACCGCCCGCGCCGCAAATCGCGCGCGTGGCGGGGTGCACCGCACCCCGCCACGCAGCCTCCCTCGGCAGCGGAGTGCGCCGGGGTGGTCGGCCCTATTCCATCGGCTTCTGGATCTCGGGGTGCTGGACCGCGAGGGGCGTTCCCTTCTGCGTGAGGTAGAACATGTCCAGGACGATCGGCTTGTCGCCCGTGTTCATGCCGCAGTGGATGGGGCCGACCATCTCGACGATCGCGTCGCCGGCGCGGACGACCTGGCGCTGGCCCTCGAGCCCGACGATCGTCAGCTCGCCCTGCTGCAGGATGCCGTAGTTGATGACGGGGTGGTGGTGCCAGGGCAGCTTGCTCCCGACGGGGAAGACGTAGCGCATCACGACGAGCTCCGGCTTCCCCTTGAGGTAGTCGGGCAGTGCGGTGCCGTCCCAGCTCTCGGACGTGCGCTTGAGCTCCATCTTCTGGACGGAGGCGACGTTGTCGTACTGCGCGAACGGCGAAACCGCGGCGCCGCACGGGCAGGTCTTGCAGCCGGACAGGACGAAGGCGGCCAGAACGGCCAGGACGACGGACAGTGGGCGTTTCATGTTGGTTTCTCTTCGGAGGTGCTCGCCGGCCCCGGAAGGCCGCGCGAGGGTTGACGTGGCGGGGTGCGGCGGCGCCATGCCGTCACATTGGCTGGCAGTCTACCACATCGGAGGCCGGGAATCCAGCCCCGTGCGCGGCTCCCTCGCGTGGCGGGGTCCGCACCCCGCCACGCGCCGTCCGGTCGTCCGCGGGCTAGAAGTAGTAGGTCGTGCTGACGGTCGCGAGGACGACGAGACGATCGCTGTCGACGCGGGTCTTGTTGCCCTGCTCGTCGTAGTTCAGGTCGTCGCCGCTGCCGAAGGCGACGTCGACGCCGACGTTCACGCTCATGTTCTTGCCGCGGCGGCCGACGCTGAACGTGACGCCGTACATGTCCACGTCGGTCGAAACGAAGTCGGTGCCGGCCGGATCGTCGGGGACGCGGACCGAGGACATCGCGGTGTAGAAGCCGGCGCGGATCGGGTAGCGGTCCGCGACGACGTATTCGCCGCCGAGGCTCACGTCGAGAACGGAATGCAGGTGGATCCGCTGCTCGGCGCGAAAGCCGTTGATGGTCCAGCGCGCCAGATCGTAGTTCGCGGAGGGATGCCAGATCGCGTCGAGCTCGACGCTCCAGTTCTCCCCCGCCTTGCCGACGCCCGCGGAGAGCTGCCAGGGGATGTAGTTGTCGGCGCGGACGTCCGTGGTGTAGAGTCCCACGTCGAGGCCGTCGGCGCCGGCGAACGAACCGTTGACGCTCAGCTTGCCGTCGTCCCAGACCCGGAGGGTGGGCGTCTGCACCGCCGCGCCGGCGCTCCAGCCGTCGCCGAGGTCGGCCTGCGCGCCGAGCGTGGCGAGAAGCCCGAGCATCCGCAGGTCCATCGCCCCGTTCTGGTTGTAGTCGAACTTCCGGTACGAACTCTCCGAGACGCTGAAGTCGCGGTAGACGGCGAAGACGCCGGCACCGAACGAGAAGCGGGAGTCCGCGGGCGCCCAGGCGGCGGCGGGGCCGATCCAGACGCTCTGGTCGTCGTAGTCGATGTGGCTGGATCCGGTGCGGTCGGGGGAGGCGGAGACGAGGTGGCGTTTCTCCATTTTCGGGGTGAAGACGCCGAAACCGCCGACCCACTCGTCCGAGAACCGTTTCACGCCGCCCAACGCGGCGGGGACCGAAACGAACGAGGAGCTCTTCGCGTCGGCGCCCCAGTCCAGGCCGCCTTCGGTTTTGTAGCGCTCGAGGCCGTAGAGGTTCGCGGAGAGCGAGATGCTGTCTCCCCGGGACTTGGCGAGGCCGGCGGGGTTGTAGAAGACGGCGTCGACGTCGGTCGCGGATGCGAGGGCGGCGCCGCCCATGCCGGCCGCGCGGTCGCCGATGACGTATTCGCGGTAGCGGCCGTCGGTGGCGGTCGCGGTCTGGGCGGCGCAGAACGCGGCCGCGGCGGCGAGGGCGAATCGTGTGGTTGATTTCATTGTGTGTGTCCGTAGGGTGGTTGTGGAAGCGGGCGTCCGGAAACCGGAAGTCGGAGGCCATTCTACGAAAAAACCGGACGAAGTGAAACAAAAAACGTTTCCCGGCGACTCGCCCGCGCCAGGGCCTGCGTTCGCGCGGCGCAGTCGGAATTGCGTTACCCTCCGCGTTTTCCGAATACAAGAAAGGCCGGGCTTCGCCCGGCCTGCTTCCGACTGTCTTCCGCGGGGATTCCAAGGTTCGTCAGAAACCTTGGTGGAGCTAAGGAGGTTCGAACTCCTGACCTTCTGAATGCCATTCAGACGCTCTACCAACTGAGCTATAGCCCCATGGTGCGGTCGACGGCGGAAGAATCTAGCAAAACGGCGGGGCGAAGTCAAGCGGATTTTTCGTCCCCGCCGAGAATCTGGAGCGCCATCGCGTGCTCGGGACACGTGAACGGATCGTCGTGCTTCGGGCAGTTCATGCAGCCCGTGTAGAGCTTGTACATGATCGCGTGCTTGTCGATCTCGCGGAAACCCAGGCCCGCGAAAAACTCCGTCGCGTAGGTGAGCACGACGATTTGCCCGACGTGCAACGCGCGCAGGCGGGCGATCTGGGCTTCGACGATCCGCTTGCCGACCCCGCGGCGGCGCCACGAGGCGTCCACGCAGACGGACTGCAGCTCCGCGCTCGTCCGCAGCTCGTTTCCGATTTCCGGCCACAGTCCGTAGCAGACCGCGCCGACGACCGCGCCGTCGGCCGCCTCGGCGACGAGGAACCGGTCGAGGTTTTCCAGCACGTTGCTCAAGGATCGCATGAGCAGCGCGTCGGAGTTCGCGCGGATCAGCGAATAGACAGGGCGCGCGTCCTCGTAGCGCGCGGGACGGATGGAGAAGGATTGTACGACGTCGTTTTGCATGGATGGGATTCTACGCCAAACCCCCGCCGGCCCGCAAGACGAATCGCGGGGCGCGGGACGGCGGATCGGTCAGGCGTCGAGTTCGAGCGTCCCGAGCGCGTCGCGGAACTCGTCGAGCCGGAAGGCGGCGACGGGGACCTGGCCCGGCTCGCAGCCGGGAAAGTCTCGCAAGAAGTACCCGCGGCCGAGGTAGTCCATGAGTTCGCGCACGCGGCGGTTGGCGGCCGCGATCGGCAGCACGCGCGGCGGCGCGCCGCCGGGGCGGCCGATCTCGAGGCGTGCGGTCGGCGAGGACTCGAAGTCAAGGCCCTCCGCCGGAAGCGCGCGGGACCAGAGCTCGGTGCCGTCGGCCGCGACGAGCCGCAGCGGCGCGCCGGCGGCGGCGCCGGCGCGGAGGCGCACC
>CADBEF010000057.1 GCA_902793555.1 uncultured bacterium
CCGCGCACCCGCTCGTCGCGGGGGTCCTGCGCGAGGCGGAGGCCCGCCGCGGCGCGGACGGCGCGCTGCGCGGGCGCGTCGACGGCCAGGAGCGCGGCGTCTACCCGACCAAGTGGCTCAAGTTCGGCCTGCGCGCGCTGGGGCTCGACGATTCGGCGTGGCGCATCCCCGCCGAGGCGGACGACTACGCGGACCTCTTCTGGATGGACTTCCGCGACGAGCCGGTCGTCTTCTCGCGCGACTTCGCGTCCGGCGCCGCGCTCGAGCGCTACCCCTACCTGGCGTGGGCGCAGGCGCACTTCCGCGGCGCGCCGCCGCCCGAAGACCCCGCCACGCTCGCATTCTCGCGCGAGGCGATGGCCTCCGAGGCCCGCTACGACCGCGTCCGCGCGCTCGCCGCCGCGGGGGTCGTCCCCGCGGACCACGCCGCGCGCTTCCTCGCGACGCCCCACGCCTGGCACGCCGCCGAAATCTTCCTTCACCTGCTGGAGACCACGACATGACCGCACGCACCGCCGCCGCCCTCCTCCTCGCCCTCGCGGCCGCCCGCCCCGCCGCCGCCGCGGAACCCGCGCCGGACGACGCCGCGTCGCGCGAGGCGCACGCCGCGTTCGCGGCCCGCACCGCGAAGCCGGAGCCGTTCTGGTTCGCGCAGGTCACCGACACGCACGACGGCATGGCCCGGCACCAGTGGCGCTTCCGCCAGGCGCTCAAGGAGCTCGCGGAGCTGCCGGTCCCGATCGAATGCCTCGGCCACACCGGCGACTTCTCGTGCGACTCGATCCGGCGCGACGAGGTCGGGACCGAAGTCTCCAACATCCTCGCGACCGCGCCGTGCCCCGTCGTGCTCGCGCCCGGCAACCACGACCTCACGTTCCGCTGGTCCAACCCGACGAACCGCTACCTCGAGGCCGCCGCCGCCTACCAGCGCCACCTCGGCCCGCTCGGGCAGGTCCACGAGACGTCCAACGCCCTCTACGTCGCGCTGAGCACCGAGGGCCTGCGCCAGCCGGACGCGCCGCGGATCCCCGGCTGGGACCCGCTCGCGTTCCTCGAGGGCGCGCTCTCCCGCGCGCCGGACAAGCCCGCGTTCGTCTTCACGCACGCGCCGGACGCCGACGACTACTACGACGGCGCGTTCCACCCCGGCTGGACGAACCCCGAGGGGCTCGCCGCGTTCCGCGACGTCCTGCGCCGCCACCCGAACGCCCGCGCGGTGATCTGCGGGCACTTCCACCGCGTCCTGCACGAGGAGCGGCCGTACGGCGTCCCGACGATCGCCGCCGGCCCGATCGCGACGTTCTGGCGGCGCCAGGGGACCTACCGGCTCTACAAGTACGAGAACGGATGCCTCTCCTACCAGGACTTCTACATCCAAGACCCGCCCTACGGCACGTTCATCAACCACGAGGGCTTCATCGTCCCGATGGAGCCCGAACGCCGCTAGCGCCCGCGGGGCCGATTCCCCGATTGCAACCGGCCGCCGATTCGGCTAGAATCCAGTCCCAACCTTCCCCCCCTTCGCCTTTTCAACCTTTCAACCTTTCAACAACACAACCCCAACCACCCCATGAAAAAATCGCTCTTGCTCCTCCTGTTCGCCGCCGCCGCCGTCGCATCGGCCGACACGAAAATCGCCACGGTCGACATGGATCTCGTCGTCCTCTCCCACCCGAAGAACGAGGAGAACCGCGAGCAGGTCGCCAAGATCGAAGAGCAGGCCGCCGAGACCCGCAACCAGGCCCGCGGCGAGCTCGCCGCGCTGGAGGAGAAGCTCAAGGAGGCGCTCGAGAAGGCCCAGAAGCCGACGCTCTCCGACGCCGAGCGCGCCGAAGCCCGCGCCGAGGCGCAGAAGCTCCGCGCCCAAGGCCAGCAGAAGCTCGAAGCCGCCCGCCGCGCCGAGGCGGAGTCCGCCGGGAAGATCCGCCGCGAGGCCCTCGAACGCTTCGCCGCGGTCAAAAAGGACGTCGACGAGAAAATCGCCGCCCTCGCCGCCGAGAAGGGCCTCGACCTGATCCTCGACTCCGCCGCGATGCGCTCCGGCCTGCCGCTGCCGCTCGTCGTCTGGTCCGCCAAACCGCTCGACCTCACGGACGAGGTGATCGCCGCGGTCGGCGGCGACCGCAAGACCGCAGAGGAGGCGCTCGCGAAGGGGAACGCGCGCATGTTCCCGGACGTCGACGACGAAACGCCCGCAGCCAAGTAGTCCATGAAGCTCTCAGAACTCATCGCCCTCGTCGGCGGCCGCACGAACGGCCCCTGCCCCGACGCCGACATCACGGGCGTCTCCTCCCTCCACGACGCCCTGCCCGGCGACGTCACGTTCCTGGCGAACCCGAAATACGCCAAGCAGCTCGCCTCGACCAAGGCGACCGCCGTGCTCGTCCGCGAGGACTGCGACCTGCCGCCGCCCGCCGCGGGCGGCGCGCTCGTCCGCGTCGCGTCGCCGGACCTCGCGTTCGCGCAGGCCGTCCCCCACTTCACCAAGCCCGCGATCGTCCGCGCGCCCGGCATCCACCCGAGCGCCGTGGTCGACCCGACGGCGACGATCGGCAAGGACGTCCACGTCGGCCCGCTCTGCGCGATCGGCCCCGGCGCCGTGATCGGCGACCGGTGCGTGCTCGAGGCGCACGTCGTCGTGGACGACGAGGCGGTCCTCGGCGAGGACTGCCACCTCTACCCGATGGTCTCGGTCCGCGAGCGCTGCCGCCTCGGCAACCGCGTCACGGTCCACAACGGCACCGTGATCGGCGCGGACGGCTTCGGCTACAACACGAAGGTCGGTCCCGACGGCATCAAGGTCGAGAAGATCCCGCAGCTGGGCAACGTCGAAATCGGCGACGACGTGGAGATCGGCGCGAACGCGGCGATCGACCGCGCGCGCTTCGGATCGACCGTCATCGGCCCGCACACGAAGATCGACAACCTCGTGCAGATCGGGCACAACGTCCGCACGGGCCCCTACTGCGGCATCGTCTCGCAGGTCGGCATCGCGGGCTCGACGCACCTCGGCGCCGGCGTGATGCTGTGGGGCCAAGTCGGCCTGGCGGGACACCTGGAGATCGGCGACCGCGTGGAAGTCCTCGCCCAGTCCGGCGTCTCCGGCGACCTGCCCGGTCCCGGCCTCTACTTCGGTTCGCCCGCGGTCGACAAGCGCGAAGCGATGCGCCATTTGCACGTCCCGCGCGCCGTCGAAAACCTCAAGGCCCAGGTCGCGGCCCTCCAGCAGCAAGTCAAAGCCCTCCAATCGAAACAGGAAAACACATGAGCAAAATCCCCGAAATCGGCGTTCTGAGCAACCTCGTGCCGGACGCGTCCAACCTCAAGGCCGTCGCCGACTTCGGCCTGCCCTGCGCGCAGGTCTGCAGTTGGGACAAGAACCTTTGCACGCTCGACCTCGCCCGCAAGGTCAAGGCCGACTGCGCCGCGTACGGCGTCCGCATCACCGCGTTCTGGAGCGGCTACACCGGCCCGGCCGTGTGGAACTTCAAACGCGGCCCGGTCACGCTCGGCCTCGTGCCGCCGACCTACCGCAACATGCGCATCCAGCAACTCAAGAACTGGGCGGACTTCGCCGCCGAGGCGGGCGCGCCGGCGATCATCACGCACTTCGGCTTCCTGCCGGAGAACATGACCGATCCGGAATTCGAGCCCGTCGCCGTCGCGATCGACGAAGTCGCTTCCTACTGCAAGAAGCTCGGCCTCGGCTTCTGGTTCGAAACGGGCCAGGAGACGCCCGTCACGCTGCTGCGCTTCATCGAGGAAGTGGGCCTCGACAACCTCGGCATCAACCTCGATCCGGCCAACCTGATCATGTACGGCAAGGGCAACCCGATCGACGCGCTGCACGTCTTCGGCAAGTACGTCCGCGCGATCCACGCCAAGGACGGCTGCCCGCCCACCACCGGCACCGCGCTCGGGCCCGAGGTGAAGGTCGGCACCGGCTTCGTGCGCTACCCGGAGTTCATCCCCAAGCTGCTCGCGTGCGGCTTCGAAGGCGACCTCACGATCGAGCGCGAAATCCGCGGCGAGCAGCAGAACAAGGACATCCGCGACACGATCGCCTACCTCAAGGGCCTCCTGCCCTCCGCGTAGCGCAGACCGGCGCGCCGCCCGGCCAGCCGCAGCATGAGCGTCCGGCTCCAGACCCTCCTTTCGACGCTCGGCGTCGATTCGCGCCGGCACTGCGCGTCGGTGATCGCCGGCGGCGCGGTGCGGGTGAACGGCACGGTCGTCCGCGAGCCCGGCTTCCGTGTGGAGCGCCCGGAGACGGACGTGGTGGAGGTGGACGGCCGGCGGGTCTCCCCCGCCCCGCCCCGCGCGCGGCGCACGATCCTCCTCAACAAGCCCCGCGGCGTGCTTTGCACGCGCGAGGCCGGGCGCGGAACCACGGTCTACGACCTGCTCGCCGGCGTGCACGAGCGCGTCGTCTCCGCCGGCCGCCTCGACCGCGACAGCGCGGGGCTGCTCGTCCTCTCGGACGACGGCGCGCTCGTGAACGAGCTCACGCACCCGCGCTTCGGCCACGAAAAGCGCTACGAAGTGCAGGCCGCGGGTCTCTTCGACCAGGACACGCTCGACGCGCTGCAGGGACCGATGGAGATCGACGGCTACCGCATCCGCCCCGTCCGCGTCGAATACCTGCGCCGGCTCGCGGACGGCCCGCTCGGCCCCCGACACCGGCTCCTCTTCGTCCTGCGCGAAGGGCGAAACCGCCAGATCCGCGCCATGTGCGAGCGCGTCGGGCTGCGCGTCGAGACGCTCGTCCGCGTCGCGATCAACGGCCTGCGCCTTCCGTCCGACCTGCGCGCCGGCGGCTGGCGGGACGCCTCGCCGCGCGAGCTCGAGCTGCTCGGACGCGTCCCCGACGCCCCCCTCCGGCCCTGGTCGCCGGACGAATAAACGCGCCCCGCGATCCGTCCAAGAGACAATGCCACGTCCCGTCCCACGCCGACGCGCCGGCTTCGCCGCCGCCTTCGCAGCCCTCGCCCTCGCGACGGGCTGCAACGCGACGCTGCGGCAGGACATGGCGGTCTACAACGCGCGCCTTGCCGGCGGGCTCTACGCGGACGCCGCCACGAACGCGATCCATCGCGCCGGACGCGACGCCGACAACGCCCCGATGTGGCACCTGGACGCAGGTTCAGCCGCCGCGCTTGCCGGAGACCCCGCCACGGCCCTCGACCAGCTCGACCGCGCCGAAGCGTCCTTCCGCGCCGTCGACGAGCGCGGCGTCGCGCGCGACGCCGGCGAGGCCGGCCTCGCGGTCGCCTGGTCCGACAACGCGCGCCGCTACGCCGCCACCGGCCCGGAGCGCGTCTTCTGCAACCTCGAGAAGGCGTTCCTGCGCGGCGCGACCGGCGACCGGCCCGGCGCGCTCGTCGAGTTCAACCGCGCGCTGCAGCGCCAGCGCAACTACCTCGCCGAGCAGGAGCGGGCCGTCGCCAAGGCGCTCGAAAAGTCGGAAACGGACGCCCCGTCGCTTCGCAAGGTCCCGCTCGGATCCTACCAAGGAGTCCTCGCCGCATGCCGCGTGGACGCCGCGGACTTCTCCGACCCCGCCGCACGCGCCCGCGCGCCGTTCTGGAACCCCTACGCGCTGCACGCCGCCGGCGTCTTCCGCGCGCTCTACGGCGTCGGCGGGCGCGAGGAGCTCGCGCAGGCCGCGCGACTCTTCCCGTCCTCCCCGCGCATCCGCGAGGACGCCGCGGCGGCCGACGCCGCCGGCCTCCCCCGCGACGCGGTGTGGGTCTACGTCGAGGACGGTCTGGCGCCCGACTACGGCGAAGTCCGCTGCGATCTCAATTTCCTCAACGCCTACATCGCGGCCGTCCACGCGCCGCTGCCCGTGATCGCCTTGCCCGCATTGCGCCCGCGCGACGCCGCTCACGCGTCCTACGCGGTCGGCGACACGGCGCTCGAGCCGTTCGCGGACGTTGACGAGCTGGTGCGCCACGATTTTTCGCTTCGCTTCCGCGCGATCCTGTCGCGCGAATGCTCGCGCGCGATCGTCAAGGCAATCGCCGGCCTCGCCGCGCACGCGATGTCAAGCAGCGGGAACGGCAAGGTGCGGACGGCCGGCATTCTCGCCGAAATCGGGCTGCTGGTCTACAACGAGGCCTCGGCGGGCGCGGACCTGCGCTTCTGGGGCGCGCTGCCCAAGCGCGTCTTCGCGGGGCGCGTCCAGCGCCCCGCGGACGGCGTGCTGCGCCTCGACGCGGCGGGCGGACCGCAGTACCGGGTGACGTTGCCCGAGGGACCCTCGATCGTCCGTTTCCGGTTCCCGTCGTCCTCCGCCACGCCGGCGGTGTTCGTGATCGCCTTCCCCGAGGCGCGCTAGAGCCAGCCGAACTCGACCGGCAGCGCGACGGGCGCGATGGCGCCCCAGCCGCAGAAGTCGAGGCCGGACCACCCCTTCGGTCGCTCGCACTGCTCCGGCGAGGTGTTCTCGAAGATCGTGCCCGTCTTTTCCCACAACGAGGCGTTGGCGTTGTAGTAGCGCCGCGCGGCCGCTTCGGCGAATTCTTTTTCGCCCCAGGCGACGAGGCCGAGCAGGGCCGCGTATTCGGTCGGCGGCCAGACGACGCCGCGCCAGTAGGCGGTCTCGGGTTGGTAGTCCTCGGGATCGTCCGCCGAGACGGCCGGGAAGCCGCAGGGGCGGTCGAACTGCGCGGGATCCTTCAGCGCCGCGATCACGCGCGCCGCGCGCTCCGGCGTGGCGACGCGCGAAAGGAGCGCCCAGAAACCGGCGGCGGTCTTGCGCGGAATCGTCCCGCCCTCCCAGACGTCGCAGTAGAAGCCGAGCGCGTCGTCCCAGCAGAGGGCGTTCACGGCGGCGGCGGTCTCCGCGTGTTCGGCGCGGAACGCGGCGGCGTCGTCCGCGAGGCCGAGCCCGTCGGCGAAATCCGCGAGCTGCAGCGCGTCGAGCGCCATCTGGCAGGACAGGTCGATCCAGCCCGCCTGGCGGTTCCACGAAAGGTGGTCGGCCAGCTTCTCGAGCCAGGGCCAGATCCGCTCGCGCGACTCCGGATGGAGGCATTCGACGGTCATCGGGATCCCGCCCGGGACGGCGGCGGCCTGCGCGGCCGTCATGCCGCGCGGGTGCCGCGGGATGTCGTCCATGCCGCAGCCGAAGCCGTCGGAGAAGTAGAGCCCGTCGGGGCGGCGGAAGCGTTCGCGGCAGATTTCGTGGTGGCGCTTGAGCGCCGGGTAGACGGCCGCCGCGCGGCCGGCGGGGGCGCGGCCGGCGGCCGCGAGGAGGCGTTCGGCCCAGGCGAGGAGCGGCGGGGAGAAGGAGACGGGCGAAAAGGGCGACCAGACCGGCGTCCCGCGCGGCGTGAACTCGCGCCCGATGAAACCGTCCGGCTCGACGATGGCGTAGAAGTTGTCGAGCATCGAAACGAGCGGCCAGTCGCCGGGGGCGTAACGGCCCCAGGAGATCGCGAAGGCGGTGTCCCAGAGGAAGAAGCCGCCGAAGTGGCCGCCCGTGGCGAGGCGGGGGCCGAGCGGCACCGCCGTTTCGATCTTGGCCTGTTCGCGCGCGACGTCGTCCATCTTGCGGCGGGCGATGTCGAGCGCGCCGTCGCGGAAGCGGCGGACGAAGTCTTTGTCGGATGCGTAGTCTTTCATGGTTTCGCGGTCTCGCGGTCTTGATGGCGGGATTGTCTCGGTGGTCGTTCTTCCGTCGGAAGAGGAGGACGCCGGATGAAGACCGGCGCGCCGGGCCTTTCAAGGCCCGACACCTCCGGCTCCGGCGAGAATTTTCCGGCGGAGCGACTCCTGGACCTTCGCCAAGCGCTCGCGCGTGAAGTGGACGCCGTCCTTGAAGTCGGTCTTCGGTTCGACGCGAAGGCCGTCGAACAACCCTTCGATTCCGGGAACGACGTCGCGCAAGGCTTCGACGCAGCTCGCACGGTAAGCGGCCGAAGGGGCCGCCTCGGCCGAGACGGGAGGAAACGCGAGGCGGAAACGGACGCCCACCCGGTCGCAGGCCTCCTTCATCGCGCGGATCTGGCCGACAGCGACGTCCGGCATCCCGCCGCCCGGCGACGGGATGCGGACGATTCGCTCCTCGTAGAACTGGTAGAGCCGGTCGTTGCGGTAGAGCAGGTGGCGGAGCGACGCGTTGTCCAGGACCGCGCGCCCGAACCGGGCGGCGAGATGGTCGCGGACCTCCGCCGGCGCGGAGCGCAGTAGCCCCGTTTCGGAGAACGGGTGGATGAAGTAGTGGAACGTGTGCTTGCGGGCCCCGTCGTTGCGAAACGACCCCGGAAGGGCGACGTAGACGACCTCCTCCGCCTGCGGGTTGAGCGCGAGCCACCGGTCGAGGAGCAGCCGGTTCCCCAGCGGCGTCACGGCCTGGTTGCAGGTCGCGACGGCGACGGACGCCGGCATCGCCGGCCCGGTGGCGAAGATCTGGTTCGCGACGCTGTCGCCGAGGACGAGGACTTTCGCATCCGGTCGAGCCTCCGAGCAGACCCGGATCGCGCGGAACACCTCGGGGCCGAAGCGGGCCGGCGGCTTCCCGGGGTAGGCGCACAGCGCGAGAGCGACCGACAGGGCGGCGGCGAGGAGCGCGAGGAGCGCGAGTTTGGCGAGGAACCGTTTCACGTCAGAACCGGAAATAGATGAAATCGCGCGAAGACGTCCCTTGCGGGAGCAGGACGTAGAGGATGCCCGCGACAACGGCCGCGTGCAGCAGCCACCGGAAGGCGAACGGAAGCCGGTCCACGAGCGCGAACGGATCCCGCCTCAAGGAAACGAAATCCCAGATTCCGAGCAGGACGGCCGGCAGACCCGCGCGGACCGCCGCGAAAGCGTCGAGATGGAGGTCTTCGACCGCCCGGAGCGCGCCGTAGAACGGACTGCGGAGCCCCGCGGCGGCGCGGGACAGGTACGAGAGCGCCGCCGGGACGCTTTCCGCGCGGAAGAACGTCCACGCGACCGTCACGACGAGAAACGTGGCCGCCCATCCCGCGACCGCCGCGGCGCGGCGCGGCGGCGGCGCGTCCTTGCGGCCGATCCGCGGGAAGAGCGCCTTCTCGGCGACCTGGACGAGCCCGTGGATGCAACCCCACGCGAGAAACGTCAGGCTCGCGCCGTGCCACAGGCCGCTGACGGCGAACGTGGCCAGCAGGTTGAGTCGCGTCCGCCACGCGCCGCGCCGCGAGCCGCCGAGCGGGATGTAAAGGTAGTCGCGGAACCACGTCGAGAGGGAGATGTGCCATCTCGACCAGAAGTCGCGCAGGTTCCGCGCGAAAACGGGCGCGCGGAAGTTGTCCGCGAGGTCGATCCCGAGCAGCCGCGCCGAGCCGATCGCTATGTCGGAGTAGCCCGCGAAGTCGTTGTAGATCTGGACCGAATAGAGCACGGCCGCGAATGCGAGCGTGACGCCGTGGAACCGGTCCGCGCGGACGAACGCGGCATCCGTCCAGTTCGCCAGGAAGTCCGCCACGACGGCCTTGCGGACGAGGCCGAGCGCGATCTGCCGGATGCCGCGGGACGCCCGTTCGTACGAGAACGGCGCCAGCGCCGCGACCTGCGGCAGGAAGCGTCCGGCGCGCTCGATCGGCCCCGATACGATCTTCGGGAAGAACAGGACGAAGACGGCGTAGCGGCCGGGATGGCGTTCCGCGGGAATCGTCCCGCGCCGGACGTCGACGAGGTAGGACACGATCGAGAACGTCCAGAACGAAAGGCCGAGCGGCAGCGCGAGCGCCAGCGTGGCGGGGTGCGGTGCAAAGCCGAGCGCCGCCGCCGCGTCCGACGCGAGCCGCAGCGCGAAGCCGGCGTATTTGAAAACGAGCAGCGAGCCCAGCGGAAGCGCGACGGCCGCGGCGAACAGCGCCTTCGCGGACCGGACGCCCGGACGCCGTCCGAGCGCGAGACCCGCCACCCACGAAAGCGCCGTCGCCGCCAGCAGGAGCGGCAACGCCCGCGGCGCCGCCGAGGCGAAGAACCAGAGCGACGACGCAAGCAGCGTCGCCCAGCGGAAGCGCGCCGGAACCGCCCAGTGGACCGCGAAGACCGCCGGGAGGAAAAGAAGGTAGGCGAACGAGAGGAAACTCACGGAAAACGCGGCGGGGCGCGCAACCGCGCGCCCCGCGTTCCCGTTACTTGCCCTTCTGGGATTTCGGGGCGAGCATGCCGGTGCAACTGCGGCCGACGACCTTGGGGGCCTGCTCGACCTGCGCGACGTCCGCCAGGTCGGCGCACACGCGCTGGAGGACTTCTTCGCCGAGCTCCTTGTGCGCGTTCTCGCGCCCGCGGAACATCAGCGTGAGCTTGACCTTGTTGCCCTCCGCGAGGAACGCCCGGATGTTGCGCATCTTGAGCTGGTAGTCGCCCACGTCGGTGTTCGCGTGGAACTTGACCTCCTTGAGCTGCGTGCGCGCCTGGTTCTTGCGGGCTTCCTTCTTCTTGCGGTCCTCTTCGTACTTCCACTTGCCGTAGTCCATGATCTTGCAGACCGGCGGCTGGGCGTTGGGGCTGATCTCGACCAGGTCGAGCCCCATCTGCTGGGCCTTCCAGAGCGCCTCGCGCGTCGGGACCACGCCGAGCTGGGTCCCGTCGGGGAGCAGGCAGCGGACCGCGGGCACGCGGATTTGCTGGTTGGTGCGCGTGAACTCCTCGCCGGGGCGCCGGCCGCGGATGTCGCGCTGGTTGTTGGGGTTGCTGGGACGCGGCCCCATCGGGGGGCGGTAGGGAAGCGGGCTGATGGTCGGCCTCTTTCGTTGGGTTGTTGCTTGTTTTTTCCGCCGCGGAATGCGGCGGGAAAGTCTAGCCGCGCTTCGCCGCGGCGGCGCGGAACATTTCGAGGAACGCGTCGAACGGCATGGCGCCCTTGTCGCCCTCGTCGCGCGTGCGGACCGCGACCTGGCCGCTCTCGGCCTCCTTGCGGCCGAGCACGAGCATGAACGGGACCTTCTCCGCCTGCGCGCGGCGGATCTTCGCGCCGAGCTTGTCGGCCTTCTCGTCGATGTCGACGCGGACGCCCAGGTCCACGAGCTTCGCGACGAGCTCGCGCGCGGCCGGGAGCTGCGCGTCGGCGATCGGGATCACGCGCACCTGCTCGGGCGCGAGCCACACCGGGAACGCGCCGGCGTACTGCTCGATCAGGATGCCGAGGAAGCGCTCCAGCGAGCCGAGCACCGCCCGGTGCAGCATCACGGGGTGGTGCGGCTTGTTGTCCGGCCCGATGTATTCGGCGTTGAGGCGCTCCGCACTCGGGAGCTGGTAGTCGAGCTGGATCGTGCCGCACTGCCACGGGCGGCCGAGCGCGTCCACGAGCGTGAACTCGAGCTTGGGCCCGTAGAACGCGCCCTCGCCCGGCTGGATTTCGTAGTCCATCCCGGCGGACTTGCACGCCGCGGCGAGCGCGGCCTCGGCGTGCTGCCAGGTCGCTTCGTCGCCGACGTGGTCCTCGGGCATGGTCGAGAGCTTCACCGTGAGGTTCTTGTCGAACCCGAAGTCCTTGTAGACGTCCTTGAGGAGGCGGCAGAACTTGGCGACCTCGGCCTCGATCTGCTCCTCGGTGCAGAGGATGTGCGCGTCGTCCTGCACGAACCCGCGCACGCGCATGATGCCGTGCAGCGTGCCGCTCGGCTCGTTGCGCGCGCAGTGGCCGAACTCGGCGAGGCGCAGCGGCAGGTCCTTGTAGGAGCGCAGGCGGCTGTTGAAGATCTCGAGCGCGCCGGGGCAGTTCATGGGCTTCACCGCGAAGACGCGCTTCTCGCTCTCCGTGACGAACATGTTCTTCTGGTAGTGGCCCCAGTGGCCGCTGCGCTCCCAGAGCGAGCGCGGCATGATCGCGGGGGTGTTCACCTCCTGGTAGCCGTCCTTGCGGACCTTGTCGCGCATGTATTCCTGCAGCGCGACGTAGACCGCCCAGCCCTTCGGGTGCCAGAAGATCTGGCCCGGGTCCTCGGGGTCGAGGTGGAAGAGGTCCAGCTCCACGCCGAGGCGGCGGTGGTCGCGGCGCTTGGCTTCCTCGATGCGGGCGAGCGTCGCGTCGATTTCCTCCTGCGACTCGGCGGCGATGCCGTAGAGGCGCTGGAGCATGGGGTTCGTCTCGACGCCGCGGTAGTAGGACCCCGCCACGGACGTGATCTTGAACGCCTTCACGCAGCCGGTGGACGGCACGTGGGGGCCGCGGCAGAGATCCCAGTAGTCGCCGCACTTGTAGAACGAGATCGCCTCGCCCTCGGGGATGTCCGCGAGGCGCTCGACCTTGTAGGTCTGGCCGCGCCCCTCGAGGAAGGCCTTCGCCTCCTCGCGGGACATCTCGATGCGCTCGAACGGATAGTCCGCCGCGGCGATTTCCGCCATCTTTTTCTCGATCGCCGCGAAATCCTCCTCGCCGAGCCGGTGCGGGAGATCGAAATCGTAGTAGAAGCCGTCGTCCGTCGAGGGACCGATGTCGAGCTTGGTCTCGGGCCAGAGCTCCGTGACGGCATACGCCATGACATGCGCCGCACTGTGGCGCAGGGTCTTGATGTCCATGTAGTCTTTGTTCGTTCGTGTTCGCCGGCGGGCGTCGTCGTCCGGACGAATGGACGTCCCGCGCCCGCGGGCATGGGCGAGATTAAAGCCGAAGCGCGCGCGGAAGTCAAGAAGGAAACGCGGTCAACCCGGCACGGAGCGGCCGAGCCGGGCGAGAACGAGCTTGAGGTCGTCCCACGCGGTGCGCTTGGCGGACGGGCAACGCAGCAGGTACGCCGGGTGGAAGGTCGGCATCACGGGGATGCCCTCGAAGGACTGCCACAGGCCGCGGACGCGCGAGATCGAGGCGCCGGGGTCGCCGGAGAGCCCCTTCCACGCGGTCGCGCCGAGCGCGACGATCGTCTTGGGCCGCACGAGCGCGATCTGCTTCTTGAGGAACGGTATGCACACCGACATCTCGTCGGGCGTCGGCGTGCGGTTCCCCGGCGGGCGGCACTTGAGGATGTTCGCGATGAAAACCTCCTCGCGGCGGAAGCCCATCGCGCCGATCATCTTGTCGAGCAGCTGCCCGGCACGGCCGACGAACGGCCGCCCCTGCAGGTCCTCGTCCGCGCCCGGCGCCTCGCCGATGAACATCACCTCCGGCGCGTCGCCGTTTCCTTCGCCCGGCACGGCCTTCGTCCGCGTCGCCGCGAGGGCGCAGGCCCCGCACCCCGCCACGGCGGCGGCGACGG
>CADBEF010000058.1 GCA_902793555.1 uncultured bacterium
GATTTCCGCTTTCTGGAATTCGCCGGCGCCTCCGTAGATTCCGGTGGGAATCGTGCCACAGCGGTAGAGGACGTTGGATTCGATCAGGAACGGCTCTCCACTTTCCTTGATCGCCCAGAGAACATAGCAACAGTTGGAAAAGACGTTTCCGGAAAGGATGGCGTTTTCGCCAAGACGCGTTGCCCGCATGCTGCGGTCCTCCGACTCGCCGAGGAAGCTGCAACGGCTCACGGTCAGGTATCGTCCGTTGTGCCTGTCCGTCTGCTGGGCGCGGGTGGCCACGGCCGCATGGCCGATCCCGTTCGCCGCCTCGCTGTAATTGAGAGTCCCGCCGGATCTCGTATAGTTCCCGGACTGGCGGAACACGCAATCGTCGACCGTCGTGTAGTCGCCTTGGACGTCGATGCAACGTCCCTCTTTGCCCAAGGAGGAATCTGGCGCGTCCTTGGTGGTGCTCCCGAAATACGTGAAGTCGAGCCCGGAAATCGTCGTATGGACGACGCCGACGGGGATGGAGATCACGGAAGGGTTGCTCACGACGGAGTGAAGGGTGGAGGCAACCACAATCCGGGGGCGTTCCTCGCCCCATTTCGTGATCGTCAGGTAGCGCTCCGCCGTGACCACGACCAGGTCGTCCGCCGTCCCGATGTTGTAGACGCGGTCGTCTCCGCCGCGGACGTGGACGGTTCCGTGCACGGCGCACAGCGGCACGGCCGCGGCGATCGAACGCAGCGGCGCCGCCTCCGTCCCGGTCCCGCCGCCGGCGGCGTTCGCGTCCACGTAGACGTCCATCATGCGGAGTTTGATTACGGAAGCGAGATCTCCGACGATGGTTTTCGACGTGGCGGTGTCCGTGAGACGGACTTTCGGGTAGAAGTCGCCGGGCGCGGAATAGGTCCACGTCGCCGTGACGTCCGATCCGGTACGGTCCCACGTTCCGTCGCCATCGAAATCCCAGTCGACCGTCACCGCACCCGCGTTGCCCGTGTAGGCGACGGCGAAGTCGGCGGTCGCCGGGACAAGGTTCGCGGAAAGCTCCATCGACAATCCGTCGATCTCGAAGTATTCGCCCGGCTCGCCCGGGATGTCCGCCGGCTCGACCGCGCCGACATAGGTCGCGGCGTATGAATACGTCGTACTGCCGATCTTCCCGCTCGCCCCTTGCGCGATCGACCGAACCCACGGATAGCGCTCGGCGTTGAGGCGGTAGTAGTCGGGGCTCGTCGGGTCCGAGGTGTTCAGGAATTCCGGAGCGACCCCCAGCTCCTTGTTGTCCGAAACGGCGAGACTGAGTGCGTAGTCGTCGAACTGGGCGGGTGCCGTGCCGGAGACGAAATCGGGCGCAAGCCAGACGTTGCCCTTGAAGAACGATCCCTCCTTGAAGGAACTCTTCCGGTTGGCAAGGGACGTCGCGTTCTCGCGGATGATGCAGCCGGTTCCGGAGGCGATGACGAGGTTGTCGAAGATCCACGGCGTCCAGCTGACGTTGTTGACTTCGTCCACCTGCACGAACCCGCTGCATCCGACGACGGTGTTGTGGTGGAACCGCGGCTGTCCGGCGTACCCCGCGTTGGCGTCTTTCTCGAAGAAGGCGACGTCGCTGCCGACGAACACGTTGTAGGCGATTTCGCCGTTCGCGATTTCGCCGTAGTTGTCGCCCTTGCTTTTGATCGGCTGGGTGCAGTTCACGACGCGGTTCGAGACGAAGTAGCCGCCCGTGGACTGCTTGTGGACCGTGAAGTACCCGGAACAGGAGTCGAAGAGGTTGCCGACGATCTGCGAGTTGTCGGCGAACTTGATCGGACGGAACGCGGAGGCCCCGACATGGTCGAACCGGCAGTTCCGGACGATCAGACCGGTACCCTGTTTCGCATGAAGTTGTTCACTGGAGTCGGCGTAGAGGACGCCGCCGTCCTGCCAGTTCTTGCCCGTCGTTCCGGTCTGGACGAACTCGCAGCCATCGAAGACGCAGTCGTTGGCGGCGAACGAGAAGAGCCTGCCGCTCTGGCCGAGGGAGTTGCCGGCGACGTTCTTGTCCCCCGCGTAGGAGTAGGTGAACTTGAGGTTGGCGACGGTCAGGCGGTCGGAGCCGACGGGCACCGAGAAAACCCGCGGGTTGTTCTGCACGGTGCTGAGATTTGCGTCGATCGCGACGACCGGCTTGTTGGCCGGGTCCGCGGCCGTGATGGTGAGGTCCGGGACGGAGACGGTCGCGAAGTCGCTCGCCGACGCGATCGCGTAGGTGCCGGAGGCGATGTAGATCGTCGACGGACCGGAGACGCCGTTCGCGGCGTCCACCGCGGCCTTGATCGTCGCGAACGGCGCGGCTTGGGAGCCATCGCCGCCGGCGGCTGCGGAAGCGTCGACGTAGAAGTCGGCCGCGCCGGCAAAGCCGGCGACGAGAAGCAGGGCTGTCGAGAGGGCGCGCCGCAGCGGGGCGTTGTTCAGGCGGAAACGGGGCGTCATAGGGAACTCCTTTCGGGCTGGCGGAGGCTGGGCGGAAACGGCCGATTCACCGCCGGATTCTAACAGACCCGGCCGGCCCCGGCAACACAAAACTCCGCCGGCGCGTGGGTCGGCTTGAACGCGGCGGCGGATTCTGCTAGACTGCGCCGCGTTGCCGTTTTCAACCGGGCCGGTGTGGCGGAATGGCAGACGCGGCGGACTCAAAATCCGCTGCCCGCAAGGGCGTGTGGGTTCGATCCCCACCTCCGGCACCATCCGTTCCCTTTTTCCGAATGAACCCCGAATCCGACTTCGCCGTCGTGCACGGTTCCCCGGGGGCCCGTGTCCGCGCGCTCGGCCTCGCCGTGACCTACTGGCCGTTCCTCTTGGCCCTGTTCCTCGCGGGCTGGTTCTTCCACGCGGCACTGCCCGCGCGGATCCCGCCCGAGTGGGCGGCCGTCGCGCTGCTGCTGCTCGTCTTGTTCGCGTGGGCCTCGCTCGGCCGCGCGGCGCGCCGCTACCGCCGCTACCTCAAGGGCGCGCGCGGCGAGGAGATCGTCGCGCGGGAGCTGTCCCTGCTGCCGCCGGACTGGACCGTGTTCCACGGCGTCGCACGCGGCGGTTTCGAGGGAATGTGCGGCGGCGGGGACTTCGACCACGTCGTGCTCGGCCCCGGCGCGCTCTACGTGGTCGAAACGAAGAACTGGGCGGGGCCCGTCCGCGTCGACGGCGCCTCGGTTTCCGCGGCCGGCGTCCCGGCTTCGCGCTCGCCCGTCGCGCAGGTGCGCCGCGAGGCGAACGCGCTGCGCCGCCGCCTGCGCCGCCAGCTGCCGCCGGACATGCCGGTGCGCGGCGTCGTGTGCTTCGCGAGCAACGGCTTGGAGCGCGACCGCGCGGACGTGGACGGAACGCCGCTGTGCAACGTCCGCGACCTGCGCGCGCTGCTGCTCGCCGGCAAGGACCCCTCCGTCGGCCCCGAACGCCGCCGCCTGCTCGTCGAAGCCCTCCTTTCGGCCCCGGACGCCGCCGACTAGGCGCCCCGTCTTGCCTCGGACCCGCGCTTTCCGTATAATCGGGGGGCCTTGGAGGGCGCGAGGACGCGCGCCCTCGCGAACCACCGTCCCGCCGACCATGAAAACCGCCGTCTTCGATTCCCGCTGGATCCTCGAGAAACCCTCCGGCATCGGCGTCTACGCGCTCGAACTGGCGAAGCGCCTGCCGTCGCTGCTGCCCGGCTGGCGGTTCGTCTTCCTCGCGGAGGACGAGCCGGGGCGCAAGCGCCTCGTCGCGGAGCTCACCGCCACCGCGCTCGCCGGCGGCAACATCCTGCCGGTCGGCTACGGCCCGCTTTCGGCGAAGAACCAGCTGCGCCTGCCCGGCCTCCTGCGCGAACTCGGCGCCGATCTCTACCATGCGCCCAACTACATGCTGCCGTTCCGCGCGTTCCGCAAGGGCGGCGGCGGCCCCGTCCGCTGCATCGCGACGATCCACGACGTGATTCCCCTCGTCGTTCCCGGCTACGCGCCGCATTCGCGGACCGCGCGCATGAAACGGCTTTACAAGTGGTGCCTGCGCCAGGCCGCGCTGCGCTCGGACGCGCTTTTCACCGTGAGCGAGCGCTCCAAGTCCGACATCCTGCGCGTCCTCGCGCTCCCGGCGGACGCCGCGGCGCGCGTCCGGGCCGTCCACAACGGCGTCGACCCCGCGTTCCACGCCCACGGCCGCGCGCCGATCCGCGCGGCGGACGATCCCGCCGAGCGCATCCTGCTCTACGTCGGGCGCTGCGATCCCTACAAGAACGTGCCGATGCTCGTCGAGGCGTTCGCCGCCGCGCGCGCGGCCGCGCCGTTCCCGATGAAGCTCGTCGTCGCCGGTCCGCGCGACGAGCGCTACCCCGAGGCCGAGCGCCGCGCGAAGGCGCTCGGCGTGGCCGCCGCCGTGCAGTTCGCCGGCCCCGTCCGGTTCCGCGAGCTGGCGGAGCTCTACCGCCGCGCGGACCTGCTCGTGCACCCCTCCCGCTACGAAGGCTTCGGCCTCCAGATCGCCGAGGCGTTCGCCAGCGGCCTGCCCGTGCTCTGCACGGACGGCGGCGCCGCGCCCGAAATCGCCGGCGACGCCGCGCGCGTCGTCCCGCTCTCCGCGGGCGCCGCGGGCTTCTCGGCCGCCATGCTCTCGCTGCTCGTCGACCCGCTCGCCCTCGCGCGCCTGCGCGCCGCCGGCCTCAACCGCGCCCCGCTCTTCGACTGGGACCGCCCCGCCGCCGCCGTCGCCGCCGCGTACGGCTAGCCGCCTCGGCCGCGCGCGAAAACGCATTGACACCGGACGGCGCAATCGTCTACGATTGGACCGTTCCCGAAAACGGGGCTTCCCCGCCCCCTCCCCGCCATGAAAACGCACGTTCTCCCCATTCTCCTCCTCTGCGCCTTCGCCGGAACGGCCCAGGCCATCAAAACGGTCGAAGACGCGACCATCATTTCAAAGACGGATTTCGCGCATATTTACAACAAATCGGGAACGATCATCGATGAAAACAGTTTCGGCGGCGGACCCAACCTCGGATCTCTGTTCAACAACAGATGGGACGACTACGTCCGCCTCCCCAAGGCGGGAAACAATTGCTACGTCCTGGTGGATTTCACCACCTCAGGCGTAAGCGGGGCTCTCGCGGGCGGGTACTACGTCACGAAAATCGTCGTGGGTGCGGCGGGAAAGTATCCGTTTTCGCTTTATTACACGGCTGCGGCGACCGGAGCCGAGGTTCAACTTGCCAGCCAGAGTCTTGACGAAGGGAAGCTGACCTACGATGTCGGTGAAATCGCGACCAAGGTGAAAGTCGTTTTCCACACGTGCCGTGCGTGGGAATACAATGATTACCAGATTTCCGAGTTGGAAGTATGGGGCCTCGATCCGGCCGAGATGGAATGTACCCATCCATCCTATTCGGAATGGGAATTGAAGGAGCCTGCGACTTGCACGACGCGGCAGATCGACCGCCGCTACTGCAACGTCTGCTATGAGGAAGACACGCGGGAGGTCGGCTCTCCGCTGGGGCATGAATACGTGACGCATCTCGAGAAACCGGGACAATGCAACCGCTACGGAAAAGGCTACATCGATTGTTCCCGTTCCGGCTGCGATTTCCGGGCCGATTTCCCGGAACCCGACGACCTGGTCACGCTGGGCGGGTTCGCCGAACTGTACAAGGTCCAGTTCACGGACGTGCGGGTTTCCTCCGAATACAATCCCTCATGGTGGGGGACGTGGGCCCGCCATCTTTTCGACAATAAATGGGAGAGTACGCACTGGGCCGCCATGTCGCGCACGGGCGAATGGGTGGATTTCGAATTCGGAACGACCGTCGATCCGACGTGGGCGGAGTTTTCCGCCCCCAACCATGACCACATCATCCAGTTTTTCGCCCGCGACGGGGAAACGGAAACGCTCATGGCGGAAGTCCCGATCACGAAAATCGAAACGTTCGGGGACGAACTGGATCCGGAGACGGGAGAGCCAGTCGAAACGTCACCGGCATGGCAGCGAGTGACCGTCGAATTCACTGAACAACACGCCAAAGCCGTGCGGGTTCGATTTGTCGATGAAATCGGTTTTGTTTCGGCCCAGGACAATCATTGCACCGCGCTCGGCGAATTGCACCTGTACGGAACCGTCAATGGTGCGGGACACCTGCTGTACGATCCAACGACGATTCTGATCCTTCGTTAGGATCGGTGAAAACGGGCGGCGGGACGGACCGAGGGGCCCGTCCCGCCGCTTTCGGTTCCGCGGCGCGGGGCGCTACGCCCGGCGGTTCCAGTCGAACTCGAGGACGTCCAGGAGCGCGTGCGCGAGGACGTTCGCGCCGGGGATGTTCGGGTGGACGCGGTCCCACGCGATGTAGCTGGAATGGCAGTGCGCGAGGACGCGGTCCGCGTAGGCCTGCGCGTCGCAGAAGAGCACGTCCTTTTCGGCGGCGACCTCGCGGCAGATCTGCCCGTATTCGCGGACCCGGGCGGCCATGGCGTCGGCCGTGTTGAGCTCCCAGAACACCGGCGTCATGAGCACCAGGCCCTTCACGAGCGGCTGCGTGCGGTCGACGAGCTCGCCGAGCGTGGCGCGGTACTCCTCGGGCTGCACGGCGCTTTCGGGCATCTGCGGCACGTCGAACTGGCGCCAGACGTCGTTCACGCCGATCATCACGGACACCCAGTCCGGCTTCAGGTCCAGCACGTCTTCCTTCCAGCGCGCCTTCAGGTCGCGCACGGTGTTGCCCGAGACGCCCATGTTGACGACGTTGATCAGGTAGTCCGGGTAGACGCTCGTGAGGAGTCCCTGCACGACGTTCGGGTAGCCCGTGCCGTGCGGGTTGAACAGGCCCTGCGCGACGGGGCGCGCGCGGCCCATGTCGGTGACGCTGTCGCCGACGAGGAGGAACTTGGATCGGGGTGCGATTTTCATGGCGGAGGCTAGATGCAGTAGTCCGGTTCTGAGGGCGGGGGAGGGGAGAGGCGGCGGTGGTCGGCGACGACGTCCGCCAGCGTCGTGCGGCGCAGGGCGGCCGAAAGCGCGTCGTTCACGCCCGCCCACGCCTTCTCCGCCGCGCAGCGGCCCTGCCGCTTGCAGACGCCCGGGCGGGCGAGGCAGTGCACGAGCGCGAGCGGTCCGTCCGTCGCGGTCACGACGTCGAGGAGCGTGATTTTCTTCGGGAAGCGCGCCAGCCGCAGCCCGCCCTTCACGCCGCGCTCGGTCTCCACGAGCCCCGCGCGCCGCAACGGCACCGCGATGCGGCTGATGAACTTCTCCGAGATGCCCTGCGACGCGGCGATTTCCTTGATGGTGCGCGGCCCGTCCTTCCCGCTCGCCGCCAGGTCGAGCAGGATCCGGAGCGCGTAACGCGATTTTGCGGTGATCTTCATGGCTGGATCCTTCCCGCGCGGCGGTTCCGCCGCACGGGGGAGTCGTGGCGAAGGAGTATCCCCCGGACGGCGCCGGATGTCAACCGGAAATGTCCGCTTTCCCTTATTTCAGCCGGACGCGGAAGAAGAAGGCGTCGCCGGCGTCGTCGGGCGGGGCGGCTTCGAGGCGCACCCGGCCGCCGGCGGGGGAATCGACTCCGGCCTCGACGCCGGCCGGGGAGAATTCGTCCGGATCGGGCGTCTCCGCGCCTTCGACGGTGAAGGCCTCGGCCAGGTTCGCCAGAAGCGTCTCTTCCGGCACGGCCGCCGACGAGCCGATGTCCGCGCCGTCGATTTCGACTTCGAAGGAGAAGAACCCCGCGTCGGCCGCCGGCCCGAACGCGGCGATGCGCACGTCGTCGCTTCCGAAGTCGTCCGGCAGGAGGGCGTCGGACCCCAGCGCGAACGAGAACCACGCCCGGGGCGACTCGCGGACGGCCGCCAGACCGGCCGGCGCGTCGCCGCCGGCCGGTTTCACGGTCTGCGCCCAGGCGCGGTAGACCGAATACGCGTCGGCGTCGGCGACGTGTTCGACAAGGGCGGAATCGGCGGAGCCGGCGAGCGACGAGGCGATCCGCTCCGGCGCGGTGCCGGCAGGGAACTCGGGGATTGGATCGCGATCGCCCGGCGGCGCGATCCAGCCGAGCTCGACCGACCGCAGGACCGCGACGTTCGTGCACTGCGGATGGAAGTCGTACTCCGGGTCGTCGTACCAGAACGTGCCGATGCCGGAGCAGACGTTGGAGCCCTGCGTCCAGAACTCGTAGACGTCGCAGAGGCCGTCGCCGTCGCCGGCCTCGGCGTCCGTGTCGGCGTCGCCGCTCCACCAACCCCACGTGGAGGAGCACAGGAACATGCCACCCAGCCGGTAGGCGTCCGGATAGTCGTAGTAGCCGTCGTCCTCCCCTTCCTCGACCCACCATTCGTCGCCGTAGCACGGATCGGACAGCCATGCGTCGGTGTGGTAGAAGCCGCCGTCGAGGGAATACTCGTAGTATTCGGCGGCCACGGCCCAGCCGATTTCGGAGGCGGCGAGCGACCGCGCGACGTTTTCGCCGCGGGCGCGGCGCCGCGCGCGGGCGCCCTCCATGCGCGCCGAAACGCGGCCCGCGAGGTCGAACGACGCAGCGGCTGCGCGCGCCGCGGCGCGGCTCTTGAAGAGGCCGCCGGAGTGGCAGGCGTCGACGATCACGGCGACCTTGACGCCGGACGGGAAGGCCGCGAGGTCGTCCGCGATCTCGTAGTCGTTGTAGGCCGTCGTGTTGTCGTAGTAGTCTTCGTCGTAGACGCAGAGGAAGGTCGCCTTGCCGGTTTCGTTTGTGATGAGGTCGCCGGTCGTGTCGTGGAACTGCCCGCCGTGGGAGGAGTGCTGGTAGACGAACGTGTCGCCGGCCATCGCCTGCGCGGCGACGTTCGAGATCGCGCCGCGGATGGCGGCCTTGGTCGCCTGCGAGTCGAGCAGGACGGTCACGTCCGCCGGCTCCCAGCCGCCGCGCTCCTCGAGGTTCGCCGCCATGAACTTCGCGTCGTTCACGCAGCCCGCCAGGCCCGAGATATGCGCATATTCGTTGATGCCGACGCACACCGCGAACTTCTTCGGCGCGAGCGCGCCGACCGCCACCTCGAACGTCGCGGACGCCGTGCCGGCGTCGTTGCTCGCCACGACCGTGAAGGCGTTCGTTCCCGTCGCCGCCGGGACGAAGCAAAGCGTCGCGCCCTCGAGCGTCGCGTCGCCGGCCGCCACGGACAGGACCGGCGCCGGATAGCCGTCCACGAAGGGCGCGAGGTCGAGGCGGCAGGGCCGCCCGGCCTGCGCCGCCGGCGCCGTGATGGCCGACCAGGACGGGGCGACATGGGGCTTGTCCGTCGTGACGGAGATCCAGTCGTCATACGACCAGCACCTGTCGTCGTCCGTGCCGGCGTAGGCCCAGACGGAGACTTCGTATTCCGTTTCCGGCGTCAGACCCGTGGCGACGAACTGCGTGACGTCGCCGACGTCGTCGCCGAAAACCGTGTCCACCCAGTCGCCGTCGGCGTCGTATTCGTCGACCTCCACCCAGTAGCCGTCCGCGCCTGCGACGGCGTCCCAGAGGACTTCGACGGAGTCCGGACCGACCTCCCCGGCGCGGAGATTTTCCGGATCGGCGAGCGTTGCGACGACGGAGAAGCTTGCCGATGCGGGACCGTTGGCATTGACGGCCACAATGGTGAAGGAATACGTTCCGACGGCCTCCGGCGTGAAGGAGAACAAGCCGTCCTCCAGCGCGGCCGACGAGTCGCCTTCCGTGATTTCGAAAGAGGTGACGGGCGCGGCCTCGGGGGCGGCGACGCGGACGGTCGCCGTTGCGGTCTGGCCGACCGACACGGCGATGTCGCCGATGGAAGGGATGAACGGCGGGTCCGACGGATCCATGAAGAGCGTGACCTCCTCCGTTTCGGAGAAGGGCCCGGAGCTGTTCCCGACGGCGCAGACGTGCCAGTAGTACGTCCCGGGAAGCAGTCCGTCCACCGCGAAGGAGGTGCCGGAAACAGTCTGCGAGAGCAGGAAGTCGGGCTCGCCCCCCACCCCGAAGACGTTGTTGGACACGACGAGGAGGTAGGACGTCGCGCCGGCGACACCGTTCCAGTTGGCGGTGAAGGAGGTGCCGGAGATGCCGGAGCTGACGACATCCGACGGGGCGGCGAGGACGGCCGAGACCGCCATGGTCGCCTTGGCGGAGGCCCCGGCGGTGGCGTTGGTCGCGCGGAACGAAAAGGAGAATTCGCCGTCGCTCGCGGGGGTGAAGGTGAAGCCTGCGCCGTCCAGCGAGTAGGTGCCCGACGGAGCCGTGGCGGACTCGACCGAATAGGAGATGGAGCCGGCGACGCCGGCCAGGTTGGTGGCGACCAGGGTATAGTGGAGCGGTACGCCGACGGTCGCGGTCTGCGCCGGAATCGGGACGAACCGGACGTCCGAGGGCGGTTCGTCCCCGACCCAGCCGGCGCGGACGGACCGGAGGACGTCCGTGTTGAAGCACTGCGCGTCGGTGCGGTAGGTCTCCCACGGATATTCCACCTCTTCCTCTCCGTCGTGGCCGACCGCGATGTCCTTGGCGTAGTTCCAGAGCTCGTAGAAGTTCGCGTAGCAGTCCTCGTCGCCGCACGGGGCGACGTCGCAGGCGCCGGTGCGCCAGCCCCGGATTGCGGCCATCGTGAACTCGCCGCCGCGTTCCTTCTCGGAATCCCAGCTGTATTGGTTGTAATCGGCCGCCGTCACCCAGCCGATCTCGTCGGAGGATATCCCTTTCGGCCTGCCGCCGCGGCGGACGGGCTCCGCCGCGCGGATCGCGTCGATGGCGGCGCCGACGCGTTCGGCCAGGGCGAACGGGGCGGTCGCGGCGCCGGCGGCTGCGGTTCGGGCGCGTGCCTTCCGTTTGGCCTTGAAGAGGCCGCCCGAGTGGCAGGCGTCGACGAACACGACGACCTTCGCGCCGCTCGGGAACTTCGCGAGGTCGGCGGCGAGCTCGAAGTCCTCGTAGTCGCCGTCGTAGGCGCAGATGCCGGTGTTGGCCGTATAGGCGCCGGTTTCTTCGTCCGGCCAGCTGTAGCCGTGCGACGAATGCGTGTAGACGAACACGTCGCCGGGGGCGGCCGCGGCCGCGGCGTTCGTGATCGCGTCGCGGATGGCGTCCTTCGTGGCGGCGCCGTCCAGCAGGAGCATTGCGCTCCCGGGCGTCCACTCGCCGCGCTGCGTGAGGTTGGTCCACAGGTTGCTGGCGTCCGACACGCACCCGCGCAGCCAGTCGTTGCGGGGAACGTAGTCCGTGTCGTACTTGTTCACGCCGACGCAGACGGCGACGTGCGCCGGTTCGCCGGCGCGCGCGCCGATCGCGGCGAATGCCAGGAAAACGAGAAGGAGGGTGCGTTTCATCGGATTCGGAAAATCGCTCCGCGCTGGGCGGCTCCGCCGAGTCCGCGGGAGGACAAAACAAGCATACCATGCGCGCCCGCACGGGGTCAACACGGATTTGTTTTGTCGAATTTCCGGCATATTCATTCAATCACACCGTGGAAAAAGTTTGGCGAATCGGTCTTCCGCGCCGCCGCGGACGCGTCGGCGCCGGAAGGCCGACTCACGCGGACGTGGCGGGGACACCCCGCCACGTCCGCGCAAGGGGGACTAGCAGCGGCGCAGGAGCTCCAGCATGGCGCGATCGAGACGGTGCCCGCGCCAGTCGCCGCAGCGGACGTCCGTCCGGCCGGAGTCGAGGATGCCGAACGCGCCGCGCAGGTTCCAGAGCGCCCAGCCGAGTCCGCGCTCCTTCCACAGCTCCAGGCAGTGTTCCATCCACGCGAGCGCGACGGCGTGCGGGGTTTCCGGACGTCATCCGAACTCGCCGACCATGCAGAACTCGCCCGCGTCGAGCGCGGGGCGGAAGAGCCCGAGGGCGTCCTCCGGCATCCAGGGCGATCCGTAGCCCGGCCGGAGCGGCCACGTCGGCGGCTCCTTCGGGAGTTCCGGCATGGACGGGGAGCCGTAGTGCGTGATCTCGAAGGGCGCGTAGCCCCGGAACGCCTGGCCGACGGACGGAACGCCGTAGAGTGCCTCCACGGGCTTCGACGCGCAGTCGTTTCCGTCGACCACGACGAAGCGCTCGGGGTCCTCCGCGCGGACCGCGTCAAGAAGCATCCGAACGACCGGGAGGTAGTTCGCGCCGGCGACGTGCCGCGTAGGCTCATTGAGGAGGTTGAAGGACAGCGCCTCGTTCGGCACGCCCTTCCAGCGGCGCGCGAGCGCCGCCCACATGCGGCGGGCGGCGTCCTGCGCGACGGGGCTCGTGCCGAGCGGGAATGCTTCGGTCTCGTCGAGGATGCAGTAGCCCGGAATCCGGTGCATCGCCACTTGGACGTGGACGCCGTGCCTGCGTCCGAGTTCGATCGCCTCGTCGAGGAGCGCGAGCTTGCCTTCGTCCAGGTTCGTCCAGTCGTCGCCCGTCGTGAGCGCGCGGTAGTCGACCGGCAGCCGCGCGAAGTTGAACCCCCACCCTTCCAGCGCCTCGAACTCCCATTCCGGGAAGGACCCCGCCACGCGCGGGTCCGGCGCAAGCCCCTCGGTCGGGGCCCGGAACAGCCCCAGGAGGTTGAACCCGCGCCAGCGCGCGGCCGGAGTCCAGTCGGACGTTTCGTCGGGCAGTTCGCTCATGCCGCGGATTCTATCAGAACGACCCGGAAGTTGGAAGCCGCGCGTCGCAGCCGCGGCGGAGCGGATTTTCCCGCTTGACAATTGTCCCGCGTTCGTCTAGACTTCCGCCTCATTCGCAACCGAAACGGTTGTGATTAACCCCGCGAGGGGCCCAAAACCACGAACGCAAACACCTTCCAAACCAACAAATCAACCAACGGAGGCAATACCATGGCCAACATCCACGAAAACATTACCGAACTAGTCGGCAATACGCCGCTCGTCCGCATCCGCAAGCTCAACCAGGGCGCCGCGGAGGTGGTCGTCAAGGTCGAGTACTTCAACCCGGGCGGGTCCGTGAAGGGCGGCGGAGCAGGCCGGCGTCCTGAAGCCGGGCGGCACGCTCATCGAACCGACGAGCGGCAACACGGGCGTGGGCCTCGCGCTCATCGCCGCGGTGAAGGGCTACAAGCTCGTCCTCACGATGCCCGACACGATGTCGATCGAGCGTCGCAAGCTCGCGGCGGCCTACGGCGCGGAGCTCGTGCTCACGCCCGGCAAGGACGGCATGAAGGGCGCGATCGCGAAGGCGAACGAGCTGCACGAGGCGACGCCGAACTCGATCATCCCGCAGCAGTTCGAGAACCCCGCCAACCCCGAGAGGCACTACCGCACGACCGGGCAGGAGATCCTGCGCGACACGGATGGCAAGGTCGACGTCTTCGTCGCGGGCGTCGGCACGGGGGGCACGCTCTCCGGCGTCGGCAAGGCGCTCAAGGAGGCGAACCCGGCGGTGAAGGTCTTCGCCGTGGAGCCGGACACTTCGCCCGTGCTCTCCGAGGGCCACGCGGGCCCGCACAAGATCCAGGGCATCGGCGCGGGGTTCGTCCCGAAGACGCTCGACACGTCGATCTACGACGGCGTGATCCCGGTCTCGGCGGAGAACGCCGGCGCGACCGCGCGCGCGGCGGCGAAGGAGGAGGGGCTCCTCGTGGGCATCTCCTCCGGCGCCGCGCTCTACGCCGCGCTCGAGCTGGCGAAGAAGCCGGAATTCGCCGGCAAGCGCATCGTCGCGCTCCTCCCGGACACCGGCGAGCGCTACCTCTCGACCTGGCTCTTCGAATAGCCGCCCCGCGGAGCGACCCCGGGAGGCCGCGGCGACGCGTCGCCGCGGCCTCCTTTTCGTCTTGCGGACGGGCCCGCGGCTACAGGCGGATCTCGCGTGCGCCCGGGGCGAGGTCGAACGCCGCCTCGCGCGGGGCGGGGCCGGCGACGGTCGCGCGCAGGACGAGCGGGACGTCGGTCTCGACGCGCAGGACGGTGCCGCCGGGCTCGGGCGAGCGGCGGAGGCAGACGGCGGAGACGAGCCCTTCTCCGAAGCGGAAGTTCTCCGTGCGCGCGGGGACGTCGCGGCGCAGGCCGATCACGTTCTCGACGAGGAGCGTGATGGGTGCGAGGCCGCTCCAGCCGACGAAGTCGCGGCCGCAGCGCTCGCCCTTCTCCGTCGTGGCGGGGCGCGGCGGGTCCTCCGGCGCGTAGCACTCCCAGATCGAGGGGCCGAGCGCCGGGTCGGCGGCGGCGGCGACCATGGCGCCGAGGTAGCGAAGCGTCGCCTCGCGCGCCCGGTCCGCGAAGCCGTTGTCGGCGAGGCCGCGGATCGCGGCGAGGTTCGTCGGCGCCCAGACGGCGCCGAGCCAGTAGCCGCCGTCCGGGTCGTAGTTGAGGTCGTCGCGCGAGAGCGACGCGAACGGCACGGGCGTGTAGAACTCGGCCGGGTCGAAGAGGTGGTCCGCCATCGCGCGGAGGCGGTCGCCGCGGGCGATCCCGCTCGGGAGCGTCCAGAAGGCCGCGGCGGTCTTCGTGCCGAGGAACTTCACGCGGTCCTCCGCCCGATCGCGCGCGAAGAAGTCGTGGTAGAAGCGGTCGCGCGGGCACCAGTGGAGGCGGTCCACGAGGCCGCGGATGCGGTCGAACTCCGCCTCGTAGCGCGCGGCCTTCGCGCCGTCGCCGAGCGCGCGCGCCAGGTCCGCGATGCAGCGGGCGGAGAGCGCCTGCTGGCAGGCCAGGTCCACGAAGCAGACGTCGCTGCCGAGGTTCTGCGCGGCGCAGTAGCCGCCGCGCGGGGAGTTGTCCATGCCGGAGGAGCCGGGGTCCTCGAAGTAGTAGAGCCCGCAGACGCGGCGGCGGCGCGCCTCGACGAAGCCGAAGAAGCCCTCGAGCGCGGGCAGGACGCGCGGCAGGCGCGAGGCGTCGCCGGTGGCGAGGAGGTAGTCCCGCTCGGCCCACGCCATGAGCGGCGGGTTGATGCGGCCGTCGAACTCGGGGTACGAGGGCTTCCCGGTGAGCGTGTCGTAGGCCATCGCTATGAAGCCGTCCGACTCGCGCCGCAGCGCGTAGAGGTCGTCGAGGTTGTCGAAGGCGGAGACCGTGCCGTTGGACCAGTTCGTGAGGAACGTCATCACGCACGAGTCCCACTGCCAGATCATGTCGACGCCGGGGAAGCACGTGAGGTACGGCTTCCAGCCGGGGACGCCGGGGTCCTTGACGTTGCGGAAGAGCAGCCGCCAGGCCAGGTTCCAGAGCGAGAGCCAGTCGTCGTGCCCCGGCAGCACGGGCCGCGGCAGGGCGGAGGGGTCGAAGGCGGGGAGAGATGCGTTCATGGCGCGGATTCTACCAGAACGCCCGGCCGTAGGGAACCATCCGAACGGAGGGGGGGGGATTGTCTGACAACGCTCAATGTCCAACGCGACGCAGTCCCTGCGGCGGGCGCCGACGAGAGTGCGCGCCGAAAGACTACCGAAGTAAAAGTGTTTTGCCTCGACCACGCGCGTCGCTTCTTCGAGTCCCTCTTGATTATCCCTACCAGGCAAGCGGAAAATTGCGCAGAAAATCTGCGCAATTTTCCGCTTGCAATTCGTTTCCGAGTTTGATAGACTGCGCGGCGTTCTTCACGACCAAAACGGTAGTGATTTAAGGAAAGGAGACCCGACCATGAGCAAGTTCCATCTCGAAACCCTCGCCGTCCACGCCGGCCAGAACCCCAAGGGCGACCCCGCCACGTATGCGCGCAACACGCCCGTCTACCGCACGACCGCCTACAACTTCCGCGACAGCAAGCACGGCGCCGACCTCTTCGGCCTGCGCGAGCTCGGCAACATCTACGCGCGGCTCATGAATCCCACCAACGACGTCCTCGCGGCGCGCATCGCGGCGCTCGACGGCGGCGCGGCGGCGCAGACGCTTTCCTCCGGGACGGCGGCGATCTTCTTCACCGTCACGAACATCGCCCGCGCCGGCGACGAGATCGTCGCGGCCTCCAACCTCTACGGCGGCACGTTCTCGCAGTTCGACGCGATCCTCCCGAACGTCGGGATCCAGGCGCGCTTCGCCCCGGTGAACGACATCGCCGCCACGGAGGCGCTCATCAACGAGAAGACGCGCCTCGTCTTCATCGAGGCCATCGGCAACCCCGCGCTCGACGTCGCCGACATCGAGGCCTACGCCGCGCTCGCGCACAGGCACCGCCTGCCGCTCGTCGTGGACGCGACCTTCGCGACCCCGGCGCTGCTGCGCCCGATCGAGCACGGCGCGGACATCGTGATCCACTCGCTCTCGAAGTGGATCGGCGGCCACGGCGCCGGCATCGGCGGCGCGGTGGTCGACTCCGGCAAGTTCGACTGGACCGACCCGAAGTTCGCGCTCTACAACGAGCCCGACGCCGGCTACCACGGCCTGCGCTTCGCGCACGACCTGCCGGAGCCGCTGCGGCCCGTCGCGTTCTCGCTGCGCCTGCTCACCGTGGGCATCCGCAACCAGGGCCCGACGCTTGCGCCGGACGCCGCGTGGGTCTTCCTGCAGGGCGTCGAGTCGCTCCCGCTGCGGATGGCGCGGCACAGCGCGAACGCCCTCGCGGTCGCCAAGCACCTGCAGGCGCACCCGAAGGTCGCCTGGGTCAAGTACCCCTCGCTCTCGCAGCCGGAGCTCGCCGCGAAGTACCTCCCGGATGGCGCCGGCGGCATGGTCGTCTTCGGCGTGAAGGGCGGCGCCGACGAGGCCCGCCGGTTCGCCGACTCCCTCAACGGCGAGATCTTCTCGCTGCTGGCGAACGTCGGCGACGCCAAGTCGCTCGTCATCCACCTGCCGGAGCTCGTCCGCCTCTCGATCGGCCTCGAGCACGTCGACGACATCCTCGCCGAGATCGACCGCGCGCTGGGCTGAACGGCCCCCGGCGCGGCGCGCGCGCGCCGCGCCGGGCCGGGCTACTTCGCCGCGTCGCGGACCTGCGCGAGCGCGGCGTCGCACGGAACGCCGGGAAGGAACGAATACTCCACGCGGAGGGGGCGCGTTCCGGTCGCGGTGAACTCGAGCTCGAGGTAGCGCTTCGCGGGGTCGGTCTCCAGGCCGCCCGCGAAGAGCTCGGTCCGGGCGTGCTCCGGGAAGGGGACGGACGCCGGGTCCGGATCGTCGGGGGTCGCGACGCGGCGTGCGACGAGCGTCCCGCCGGCAAGCTCCGCGGCGATCGCGTCCGCGTCGAAGCAGGCCTTGGCGTTGGAGAGCCCTTCGAGCGGGGCGAGGTCGAAGACGAGGACGCCGCCGCCGGCCGCGGCCGGCTCGGGCAGGGGGTCGCCGCCTTCGCCGTTCAGGATGCGCGCCGGCGGCGCGGTCCGGACGGCGACGCGGCGCGCGAAGGGCGTCTGCGCGACGGACCAGGCGATGAATTCGTCCGCGCCGTCCGCCGAGCCGGAACCCGGCGCCGGCACGAGCCGCGACGCCACGCGCAGCACGCCGTTCGAGAGCGAGACGGCGCGCTCGACCCGGAACGGGCAGTCGCCGCCTTCCGGGGCGGGCGAGAGAATCGTCGCGGCGGCGGCGGACGCGCCGGGCAGGACTTCGTAGGCGTCCTGGTCGAAGAACGCGGGCGGCGGCCACCCCTTGCCCGCCATCCCGCGCCAGCGCGCCTGCGGGCCGATCCAGGTCTTTTCGCCGCCGTGGTTCTCCCATCCGTAGAGGATCGAGTCTCCGGGCGGCGGATTCCAGAGGACGTTCCCGGACGCGCCGGCCGGCCGGAACGCGAGGATGCGTCCCCCGGCGGCGGGGGCGACGACCGCCGCGGCGCCGGTCGCGTCGGACAGGACGGTTTCGTCCGGCGCGTTTCCCCGGGCGGAGCATCCCGCCAGCGCGAACGCCAGCGGAAGGGCCATGTGGAGGGCGGCGTTGCGTGTGCTTTTTTCGTCCATTTCTCGGTTCCTTTCCAAGCCGGCGCGGCCGGACGCGGCCCATTCTGCCACGAACCCGCGACGCGGGTCAAGCGCGCCCGCGCGGCGGCGGTTCGCTTGAACTCCGGACCTCCGGCGTGGTAGAATCTCCGCCCAACGAACCACGGAGTCCGCCATGCCCACCTACCAGAACACGGGAACCTGTTCCAAGTCCGTCACCTTCGAGCTCGACGCCGACGGCGTCGTGACCTCCTGCTCCTTCCAGGGCGGCTGCCCCGGCAACACCGCCGGCGTCGCGCGCCTCGCTGTCGGCCGCAAGGCGGCCGACCTGATCGCGACCCTCAAGGGCGTTCCGTGCCGCAACGGCACCTCCTGCCCGGACCAGTTCGCCCGCGCGCTCGAGGCCGAGCTCGCCAAGCGCGGCCCGGTCGTCGCGCCATGACCCCGTTTCCAGCCGAAATGAAATCCGAAGAAACCCTCCGCGCCGCCGGCGCGCTCCTCGGGACGATGCGCTCGCGCGTCCCGCTCGTCCACTGCCTGACGAACCACGTCGTCACCAACTTCACCGCCAACGTCCTCCTCGCCGCGGGCGCCGCGCCCGCGATGATCCACGACCCGGAGGAGTCCGCGATCTTCGCGGGCGTCGCCTCCGCGCTGCTCGTGAACGTCGGCACAATCGAACGCGAGCAGGCCGAGGCCATGCGCCGCGCCGTCGCCGCCGCGAACGCCGCCGGGCGCCCCTGGGTGCTCGACCCGGTCGCCGTCGGCGCGCTGCCGCTGCGCACGCAGGTCGCCTCCGAGCTGGCCGTAAAGAAGCCCGCGATGATCCGAGGCAACGCGTCCGAAATCCTCGCCCTCGCCGGCGCGGGCGCCGGCGGGCGCGGAGTCGACGCGACCGAGGGCGTCGACGCCGCGGCGGACGCCGCGCGCGTCCTCGCGGAGTGCACGGGCGCCGCGGTGCTCGTCACCGGGCCCGT
>CADBEF010000059.1 GCA_902793555.1 uncultured bacterium
GCTGCCCGAGCGCCGGTTCGCGGCGTTCGTCGTGCGCGACGCGGCCGGCCGGCCGCTGCTCGCTCGCCGTCCCGCGGAGGGCCTGCTCGGCGGGCTCTGGGAGCTGCCGATGGCGCCCGTGCGCCATTCGCCGCGCGACGCGGACGCGCGACGCGCGTTCGAGGCGCTCGGCTTCTCGGGCGGCGAGCTGCGCCCGCTCGGCGCCGTCCGCCACGACTTCACGCACTTCCGCCAGATCCTCCACCTCTGGGAGGCGTCCGGCGAGGTCGCGGCGCCGCCGGAGACCGACGACCTGCGCTTCGCCGCCCCCGCGTCGGTCGCCCTCGCGACGGCGACCAAGCGCGCGCTCGTCCAGGCCGAGGAGATGCGGTAGCGCGCCCCCGCCCTATTCGCCGACGAGGCGGGCGAGGAGGATCTGCGTGTCCAGCAGGTCGTAGCGCGCGGTGACGACCGCGGCCTCGGCCGAGGAGAGCGCGACCTGCGCGTCGGTGCGCTCGAGCGCGCTGGCCTTGCCCACGTCGTAGCGGTTCGAGACGACGTCGAAGTTCTCCTGCGAGGCCTTGAGCGCGGCTTCCGCGACGGCGAGCGACTTGCGCGCGCGGTCGGCGGAGAGCGTCGCCGTCAGGACCTGGTTGAAGAGCTGCTGCTCCGCTTGCGCGAGCTTGCTGCGCGCGATGCGCATCTGCGCGACGGCCGCCTCGATCTGCCGGTTCTTGGCGCCGGCGGTGAAGAGCGGCTGCACGACGGCCGGGACGGCGGCGTAGTTCCACAGCAGCGGCGAGCTGTCGCCCTTCGCGTCGAAAGTGAGGCGCAGGGAGAGGTTCGGGTAGAGGTCGCAGATCGTCCAGTCGACGTAGTTCTTCGCGGCGTCGGCCGAGGCGCGCAGCGCGGCGAGCGAGGGCGCGTTCGTGGCGGCGACGGCCATCAGCGCGCCGACGTCGTTCGTCATCTCGGGGAACGAGCAGTCCCCGAGCGCGATGCGCGGGTTCTCGGCGAGGCCGAGCGCGAGGGCGAGCGAGGCGCGGGCGGTCTCGACGGCGTTCGATGCGGAGATCTCGGAGAGGAGCGCGTTCTGGTAGTCGACCTCGGCCTTGGAGACCTCGTAGTTCGTCGCGGCGCCGACGTCGAAGCGGTCCTTCGTCTGGTCGCGGTGCAGCCTGTAGCTTTCGGAGGTCGCGACGGCGACGCGGTGCAGCTCCTCGGCGCGTCGCAGGGCGAAGCACGCGGCGCGGACGCCGTAGACGGCGCCGTTCTCCGCCGCGCGTTCGGCCTGGTCCGCCGCGGCGAGCGCGGCGACGGCGCGGCGCGTCGAGGCGCGCGTCCGGCCGAAGTCGTAGAGCAGCCAGTTGAGCGTGAGGTTGCCGCCCCATGCGCCCTCGCCGTCCCACTTCGTGTCGTGCGGGTCGATGTTCTGCGAGGCGTAGGTGTAGCCGATCGAGCCGTCGACGACGGGGATGAAGGCGGCGTTCACCGCGCGCAGCGCGATCTGCGCCTGGACGACGTCCTGCCGCGCCTGGACGACGGCCGGCGCGTTCGTGCGCGCCCACGCGGCGAGCTCCTCCATCGCGAGCTCGCCCTCGCGCGCGGCGAACGGCGTCTCGGCCCAGCGGACCGTGCGCTCCGTGTCGGTTTCCTGCGCGCGCCGCGCCTCGCGGACGGTCGCGCAGCCGGACAGCAGCGCGGCGGCGGAAAGGAAGAGAAGGAGATTTGCGTTTTTCATGGCGTTGGATTCTGGTTGTTTTTCGAAATCGTGTCAAGCGCGGCGGGGGGCGCCGGCTTTGCGGCGGCTTCGGCGGCGATGGCGGGAAGGTTTCCGACGGCGAACAGGGGCAGGTCGAGAAGCCCGCCCGGTTCGCGGCGGAGTCCGGCGAGGGACGTCCGGACGGAAAGCGGCGGCGCGAAGCGCTCGCGGTAGGACTTGAGCGACTTGGCTCGCAGGTTGCACGCGGCCTTCGCCTCGACGGGGACGACGAGTCCCGACAGCTCGACGAGGAAGTCGACCTCGGTCCGCGAGTCGGGGGTCGTCCAGTAGAAGGGCTCCGCGTCCGAGGCCGCGCGCAGCTCCTGCTGGACGAACTGTTCCGCGAGCGCGCCCTTGAACTCGGCGAAGACGCGGCTGCCGTCGAGGACCGCGCGCGGGTCGAGCCCCGACTGCGCCGCCAAGAGCCCGACGTCGACGCCGAAGAGCTTGAAGACGTGGTTTCGGTAGGCGTCGAGCGGGACGTCCGGATTGGCGAAAATCAACACGAAGTTTGCTTTTGTTTTGGATATTGTATGCATGAACTTCTAATTCATTTTGGCGTTTTTCGTTTCCTCCGCGCCCTCCGCGTGAGAACCAACCTCCGCAGACTCCGCGTGAGGTTCATCCGCGGCCGGACTCCGCGTGACGGGGAAGTCCGCGACCAGAAGGCCGGAAGCGAGAACGATGGACGTGCGTTTCATGGAATCAGTTCGCGGAATAGGAGCCGTGGAGGACGCCTCGGTCGATGTCGTAGACGAGAAACCACCCGCCGAGGTTCGGGAATACCCAGCCGTGGAACCAATAGCGTTCCGGGACTTCGCCGCCGGCCAGATCCGCGACGTTCCTCGCGCCCGCGCAGAACGGATCCGACGCCGTGTCGGGATTCGCGTTGAAGGACGGATCGTTGCGGCGCAGCTCGACGCCGTTCGCGGCGGCGTGGGCGAGGAACTCCGACTCGCCCACCTCGCAGGAGAAGCGGACGCTCCCGCCCCAACCGGCATGGCCCTTGCACCGGAAGTCCTTCGCGCCAGCCGGGACGTATTTCTCCACGAACCGGCCGGCGCGTCCGGTCGTGGCGGCGTCGAAGACCTCCACGGAGCAGTCGAACGAATCGCCCGCCGTGCCGACGGCGAAGACGGACATCGCCCAGACGCACGCCGCCAGGCAAAGCGCAATCGGCAGCACGAGGAAGACCAGACCCGCGATTTCCATCGGGTTGGGTTTTCCCGCGTCCGTGTAGGCGCGCGGGCGTCTCGCGCCCCAGACGATCCCGGCGACCGCCAGGAGGGGCACGGCGGCGACGACCGGCCCGACGCCCCACGGGCCGATCCCCAACGCAAGGAACAGGAAGGCGACCGCGGCGGAGAGCGCCGCCCCGGCAAGGGCGCCCAGCATGCCGCGCTTCGCGGCGGAGTACCAGCGACTCCACCACAAGGCGCTTTGCACGTTTTCGTCAGGCGTATCCATGGGGTGTTTTCCGGATTGGCCACAAATCCAAATTCAATTCTCCGCGCAGGCGGCTAGGACTGCGGTGCGGTCTTCGCCGCCGCTTCCGCCGCGTGACGGGCGGCGGCCTCGGCGGCGGCCTTTTCCGCGGCGGCGCGCGAGGCGGCGTCCTCGGCGCGGCGCGCCTCGGCGATCTCGAGGGCCGTCTTCATGCCGATGGCGTGCTTGACGCCCTCGCGGAGCTTCTGCATGGCGGCGTAGAGGCCAGGCGTGAGCATGATGCCGACGAGCGTCGCCATCAGCATGCCGCTGCCGGTCGTGACGCCGATGGCGGTGCGGCTGTTGGCGCCGGCGCCGGTGGCGAACACGAGCGGAATGACGCCGAAGATGAAGCTCCAGGCCGTCATCAGCACCGCGCGGTAACGCATGTTGAAGCCCTGGATGGCCGCATCGACGATCGAATGGCCCTCCTCGCGCGCCTGCTTGGAGAACTCGACCATCAGGATCGCGTTCTTGGCGGAGAGGCCGATGAGCATCACGAGGCCCAGCTGCGCGTAGATCGAGAGCGAGCCCGCCGCGCCGAAACCGTGTTCCGAAAGCGCGAGCGCCTTCGCCCAGCGGGCCGCACGCTCGTCGGAAACGAGATGCCGGAAGAAGGACTCGAGCCCCGTCTGGATGCCCGCCGAGCAGAGCCACATGCCGATCATCGCGCCGAAGACCGCCGTCGCGACCGTGAGCATCACCGGGACCGGGATGCTCCAGCTCTCGTACTGCGCCACGAGGAAGAGGTAGGCGAAGAGCATCGCAAGGGCCATCAGGCCGACGATCTGCCCTTGGTTCTGCTTCTCCTGATAGGACATGTCGGTCCACTCGATCGCGCACCCCTTCGGAATCTCGAGCTTCTCGATGGCGTCCATGAGCGTGCGGGTGGGAACGCCCGGCGCGCAGTCCGCCTTCATGAGGGCGGCGTCCTGCTTGTTGTAGCGCTGCAGCACGCGGCTGCCCATCTCGTAGCGCAGCGTCGCGATCGTGGAGAGCGGGACGGTGCCGCCCGCGGCGGTCGGGATCTGGAGCGAGAGGACGGACTCGGCCGACTCGCGCATGTCGCGCTCGCTCTGCATCTTGACGTAGAACGCCTCGCCCTTCATGTTGAAGTCGTTAACGTAGTACGAGGCGAGCTGCGCCTGCAGCGTGAAGAACAGCTGTGCGACGTTGACGCCGAGACTGATCGCCTTCTCGCGGTCCACGTCGAGGTAGAGCTTGGGCGTGTTGGCGACGAAGGTGTTGTTGGCCGACACGGCGAGACGGTTCGTCGTGCCGGGGGCGGTGAGGTTCAGGATGTCGTAGGCGAGCTTGTCGGCGGCGCCCGCGAGCTCCTCGGCGGAGAGCGTGCCGTCGCTCACGAGGTAGAACGTGAGGCCGCCGGTGGCGCCGAGGCCCTGGATGGCCGGCGGCGTGAAGCAGATCACGCGCGCGTCGGTCTGCGCGGCGAGCTTGGCGGGGTCGTTGCCGAGGGCGAGGCCTCCGAGGCCCATGAGCTTCTTCTGGATCTCCCCGGCCTCCTGGTTGCGCTCGGGGCGCTCGTCCCAGTGCTTGAGCTTGGCCAGCATCATGCCCGAGCTCTCGCCCGCGCCGCTGATGAAGCCGAAGCCCGCGATGGCCATCGTCTGGTCCACCTCGGGAATCGTCTCCGCCTTGTCGCGGAAGGCGCGCACCGCGTCCATCGTGCGCTCGAGCGAGGCGCCTTCCGGCAGGCCGAGGTCGCAGAAGACGATGCCCTTGTCCTCGGCGGGCAGGAACGAGCCCGGGACGACCTTGGAGACGCTCCAGATGCCCGCGAGGAAGAGCGCGAGGACGGCGACCGCGAAGATCGAGCGCCGGACGAGCATCCGGACGAAGAAGTTGGAGAACCGGCGCGAGCCGTTCACCAGCGCGTTGAACGGCGCGAAGATCTTCAGCGGCTTCTCGCGCGGCGGGCGCAGGACGAGCGCGCAGAGCGCGGGCGAGAGCGTCATCGCGACGAACGTGGAGAGGCAGAGCGAGACGCACATCGTCACGGCGAACTGCACGTAGATCGTGCCGACCATGCCGCCGTAGAAGGCGAGCGGGACGTAGCACGCGACGGTGACGAGCGTCGTCGCGATGATCGCGCCCGTGATCTGCTCCATGCACTTGATCGCCGCCTGGCGCGCGGAGAGCTTCTCGCGCTGCATGAGCGACTGGCAGTTCTCGACGACGACGATCGCGTCGTCGACGAGCGAGCCGATCACCAGCACCAGGCCGAAGAGCGTGAGCGTGTTGATCGAGAACCCGAGCGCGTAGACGAAGGGGAACGCGCCCAGGAGCGAGACGGGGATCGCCACGGAGGGGACGATCGTCGCGCGCCAGTCCTGCAGGAAGAGATAGGTGATGAAGATGACGAGCGCGAGCGTGAGGACGAGCGTGATGGCCGTCTCGCGCAGCGACACGACGACCGATTCGGTCGGGTCGTAGACGAGGTGGAACTCGACGCCCTCCGGGAGGCGCGTCCGCCATTTCTCCATTTCGGCACGAACGCGCTCCACGGCCGCGACGGCGTTGGCGCCGGTGTCGCGGTAGATCTGCAGGCCGACGGCGTTCTTGCCGTTGAACTCGCCGATGAAGCCCGTCTGCTGCGGACCGAGCTCGGCGCGGCCGACGTCGCGGATCCGGAGCGCGTTGCCGTTCTCGTCCGTGCGGATCACGATGTTTTCGAACTGCTCCGGCGTCTGCAGGCGCCCGAGCGTGTTGATGCGGTACTGCACCCAGGGGTTGGCGCGCTCGCCGCCGACGGAGCCTGCGGTCGCCTGGATGTTCTGCGAGGCGATGGCGGCGTTGATCTCGGAGACCGAGACGCCGAGGCCGTCCATGCGCACCGGATCGAGCCAGATGCGCATCGCGTAGACGTCGCCCATCGCCGTCACGGAGCCGACGCCGTCGACGCGCGCGAGCGCGTCGGCGACGTTCTTCGAGACGTAGTTGTTCAGTTCCATCGTCGACATGTGCGAGCCGTCCGTGAGGAACGCGTACATGCAGAGAATGTCCGTGGACTGCTTGCTCACGCGGACGCCCTGGCGCGTCACCTCCTCCGGCAGCGAGGGCTCGGCGCGCTTCACCGCGTTCTGGACGTTGACCATCGCGATGTCGGTGTCCGTCCCGGGCTTGAAATAGACGCGGGCGAAGAAGTTGCCGTTGTCCTCGCAGTTGCAGGAGAAGTAGAGCATGTCGTCGACGCCGTTGATCTGCGCCTCGATGGCGGTGCCGACGGTGTCCTTGATCGTCTGGGAGGTCGCGCCGGGATAGTTGCACATCACGTTGATCTGCGGGGGCGCGATGTCCGGATACTCCTCGACGGGCAGCATGGTGATGCAGATTCCGCCCGCGAGCATCAGCACGATGCTGCAGACGAAGGCGAGACGGGGACGGTCGATGAAGATCTTGGAGAACATTTCTTTTGCGTAGGCTTGGGTTGTTGAAAGGGTTGAAAAGGTTGAAGGGGTTGAAGGGGGCAGGGCGTGGCGATTGGAAAATGGGCAGTGATCAGGGATTAGAGGTCAGTGGTCAGTGAAAAGTGGAAAGTCCTTGATGGCTCATGGGGTATCCGGTTGGGTGGCGAAGTAGCCGCCGGTCTTGCGGCTTCCGCGGTGTTCGATCCTGCCGGCCGCGACGAGCGCGCGGACGGCGCGTTCGACGGTGGCCCGGCTGGCCTTGCCCGATGCCAGGAAGAACGGTACGCCCCTTCCGGGGTGGTTGCGCACGAGCCGGAGAATGGACTCGTTTATTCCCTCATTTATTCCATCAATCGGCTCATGCGCGGCGGAGAGGAATCCGTCGAGAAGCTCCGTGAGGACGGGAACGAAGAACCCCGCCCAGGAAGTCCAGTCGAGCGAACGCGACGCGGCGTTGATTTCGTCGTAGTAGGCGCGGCGGTGCCGGGCGACGAAGGAAGAGACCGGCAGGGCGATGGGATGGCCGAGCCCTTCGGCGAGGATTTTCGCAACGAGGGCGCGGCCGATGCGGCCGTTTCCGTCCTCGAAGGGGTGGATCGACTCGAAGTGAGGATGCTGGAAGGCGGCCTTGAGGGCGATGTCGGCAGGCTTCTCGGCAGGGGCTTTCCAAATGGCGACGAACCGTTCGATTTCGTCCGGGACGCGTTCCGGAGGCGGCGCCTCAAAGCGCGTCTCCATCTCGCCGAAGCGGTCGACGCGCACGACGCGCACGGGGTCGCGGCGGAATTCGCCGGCGCGGATGCCGCGGGCGTCGCCCGCAAGCAGCGTTCCGTGCCATTTGCGCAGAAGCGCGGCCGAGAGCGGGGCGTTCCAGTCCTCCCGCACGGCCAGCACCATCCGGGCCGCGCCCTCGGACGCGGGGTCGCGCGCGGCGGTGAGCGGGACGCCGGAGACGCCCAGCGCACGGCAGATGGAGGACATCACGATGGCCGCGTCCACCTCGACGCCCTCGATGGCGCTCGTCGTGACGGCCTCGGCGGTCAGCGTCTGGGCGACGACGAGCGGATCCTGCGGCTGGCGCAACGCCTTTTCCGCCGCCCGGAACGCGCGGGCGAACTCGGCGAGTTCGTCCCGCAACGCGCTGCGGGCGAAGGTGAAGGCCGGCCAGTCCGGCAGCTGCCAGGAGAACGAGGAGGGCATGAGTATGGGCGCGGGTCTGTGGTGGGGTGAAAGTGCGTGGGGTCAGGCGGCGAGCTGTCGGCGGATTTCCTCCGCGAAGTCATCGCGGACATTGGCTTCGTTTGCGAAGTCGGGCCAGCGGGCGACGGCGGCGCGGACGCGGTCGAGGGCTTCGCGGGCGCGGCGCGGCTTGAGGCCGGCGGCGCGCGCGGCGGCGAGAAGGTCGTCGTCGCCGATGTCGCGGCGCTTGCCGTTCACGGACAGCTGGTGCGCGCCGGTCCACGCGCCTTCGGGGTTGTAGGCGTAGGTGACGTCGAAGGCCGGGGCGAGCGACCAGGCGCCCGCGCGGTCCATCAGGAACGCGACGTTCTTCACGTGGTCGTCGCAGTTCCAGGCCAGCACGTTGAAGCACATCCGGCGGAAGAGCTGGTCCTGCGCGCGCATGTCGCCGACGATCCGGGCACAGAGGTCGAACGCGTCTTCGTAGGAGTAGAGCGCCGGCTCGTTGAAGTCGAAGTGCTCCAGCGCGGCGAACGACTGCATGTGCAGCTTGCCGCCGCCGGGGAGACGGTCGAAGCGGCGCGTCATGAAGTGGCGTCCGTCCCAGAGCCGGCATTCGCTCATCTCAAGGCCCGCTTCGCGCGCCATCAGGTGGTAGGCGTATTCGACGCGGCCGTAGCCGCTGCGGTCGGAGCCCTCCTTGTCGCCGTTTCCGTCGAGGCCGTCGAACTTGAGGAGCCAGTAGCCGAACCCCTCCGGCAGGCGCGTCTGGCCGGAACGCACCTCGCCCGTCGCCTCGTTCCAGCCGATCAGCGCCTTCGCGCGCGCGCCGCCGGCGGACGAGCCGACCTTGAGGATCGGGGCGAAGTCGGTCATCCCCGGCACGAGCGTCGCGCGAGCCTCGGTGCGCCGCCGAAGCACCTCGGCGGCGAGGCGCGCGAGGTCGTCCACACGGACGGCCTCCGCCTCGTCGCCTTCCCGGAAGAGCGCCGGACGGAACTCGAGCGCGCCCATCCCGCGCGTGCCGGTGTAGCAGAGCCGGTCGATGGGCGTGAGACTTCCGGGGTCCTCGCCGCGCGCTTTCACCCACGCGCACAGGACGGCGTTTCCGAACTTGTCCGGGAGCGAGTCCGCGAGCAGTCCGGGCAGTCCGTGGAAGGAGTCCGGATTCAACGCCGGAAACGAGTAGACTTCGTCTCGCAGGGGCATCTTCACCGGCGCGACCTGGACGCCCAGCGAACGGAAGTCGGGGTCGTACTGGAAGCGCGCCGCGCGCTCTCCGTCGTGGAGCGAAACCGAGCCGACGGGCGTGCCCCAGAGGTAGACGTTGGCCAGATGGTTCACCGCTCGACTCCCTTCCCGGCGGCGCCGACCGGCACGCCGTCGCCCCAACGCCGGACACCCGGCCTGTCCGCCACGGCGGTTGCGCGGCGCGCCCGCGCCCGCTTCGGCAGCGATGAGCGGAATTCTTCCAGCCGCGCTTCCTGGATGGGGGTGAGCCCCGGTTCGGACAGGACGACGCCCAGGCGTTCGGCCAGACCCAACTGCTTCAAGACCGCGACGAAGGCGTCCAGCCGGCAGGACTCCCCGCTCTCCATCCGGACGATCGTCCGGCGCGAAAGCCCCGCCGCCGCGGCCAGTTCGGCCTGCGGAAGATTGCGCTGCAGGCGCTCTGCCTCCAATCGGCGGCCGAGTTCCTTCAGAATGGCGGCTTCGGTTTGCGAGTTCTGGATCTTCATTGTTGACAAATCTGGCGCACAATCAATTAATTTTCATTTTTGTGCGACAAACACGGCTCATTATCTTTTTTCTTGTTTTCGTTGTCAAGGAGTTTCTTCCGGCGTGGCGGGGTCTGTGGAAGGGGCGGGGCGTAGCGGGGGTTGTCGCGCCGGGCGCGCTACAGCGCGACGGGCTCGACGGGGACGTTCGGGATGACCTTGTGCGTGCCGCGGACGATGACCTCCTCGCCCTCCTCGAGACCGGAGAGGATCGTCTGGTAGGTCGCGGTGGCGGGGCCGGTCTCGACGTCGCGGCGGACGGGGACGTTGTGCTCGCCGACCATCCAGACGTAGCCCTTGCCCTCGCCGTCGTGGATCACGGCCGTGAGCGGGAGCGAGACGTAGCGCCGGGCCTCCTTGGCCTGCACCTCGACCTTCACCGTCGCGCCCGGGACGAGCAGGCCGTCTTCGTTCGGGAAGCGCGCGTAGACCGGCATCGTGTCCGTCGCGGCGTTCACCGCGTTGCCGACGAACTCCACCTCGCCCTCGCCGTCGTAGACCGAGCCGTCCGCGAGGCGGACGCGCACGTCGAAGAGCTCGCGCAGCCCCTTCTCGCCGCCGAAGAACGAGAGGTAGTCGCGCGAGCCGGGCGCGAAGGCGACGCGGACCGGATCCTGCCGCACGATCGTGCAGAGCGGGCCGGACGCGGTCGAGACGTAGTTGCCGGCGGTGGCGGCGTTGAGGCCGACCTTGCCGTCGACGGGCGCGACGACCGTGCAGTGCGCGAGGTTGTCCTCGGCCGCGACGAGCGCCGCCTTCGCCGCGTCGAGCGCCGCCTCCGCGGCGGCCTTCCCGCTCGTGGCGGAGTCGAGGTCGTCGGCGCTCGCGACCTTCTTCTCGAAGAGGGCCGTCGCGCGGTCGAACGTCTTGCGCGCGTAGTCCGCGCTGGCCTCCGCCTGCGCGACCTGCGCCCGCGCGCTCGCGGCCGCGGCCTCGTACTTCACCGGGTCGATCCGGTAGAGGACGTCGCCCTTCTTGAGCAGCGCGCCCTCCTCGAAGCAGACCTCCTTCACCTCGCCCGCGACCTGCGCGACGACGGCGACCGTCTCGGGCGAGAGCACACGCCCGCTGAACGTGCGGACGGGGTTGTGGTCCACGTGGCCGGCCTTGCCGACGCCGACGAGGAACATCGAGGGCTTCGGCCCCTCGCCCTGCGGGACGGGCTCGGCCGCGGCGGCCGCGACGGCCGCCGCGGCAATGACGAATGACGACGCCGCTGTGCGGCAATGACGAATGACGGATGTGTTCATGGTTGGGAGTCTGGTTTGGTTTTGAAATCGGTGATGTTTCGCGGCGGGGTCAGGCCCCGGAGCGGGACTTGTCGCGGGCGGCGAGGATCTCCTGCCACTTGGCGTCGAGGCCGTGGTAGACGGCGGAGAGGACGCGGTCGAAGGCGGCGACGTCGGCGGGAGGGACGTCGGCGAGGAGCTCGTCGGAAAGTTCGCGGCAGCGCGTCTCGTATTCGCGCAGGTGCTCGCGGCCCTTCTTCGCGATGGAGATGACGAAGGCGCGGCGGTCGGTGGGGTCGGTCTCGCGGTCGACCATGCCGGAGCGGACGAGGCGGTCGACGGCCTGGCCGGCGGCGGCGGGGGTGACGTCCAGGTCGTGCGCGAGCTTGGAGATGCGGATCGGACCCTCGCCGCTGCGGGAGAAGATGTAGCCGAAGATGCGGGCCTGGTTCACCGTGATGCGGTTCATGTGCTCGCTGTCGGCGCCCTTCTTCGCGACGATACGGAAGAGGTCGGAAACGTGCAGCGTCCGGCGCCAGATCTCGAGGTCGGGCGCGGCCTTCGCGGGGGCTGTCTTGCGTTCTTTCATGGTCGGTTCTCGCGGAACGGGCCGGGACACTAGCAAAAGCTCCCTTGAAAGTCAAGACATCTTTACTAATTCGACGCGGACGGGAGGGGGTCCGTCCTCGGCCGCCGCGGACGGACGCGGCGTCAATACAGTTCGGTCCGGGCGCGCGACGCAGGAATCCAGCCCGTCGCGCCGTCGGCGCGGCGCAGGACGCGCACCCACGCGCCGTCCGGCGAAAGCTCGCGGACGACGGCGGCTTCCCCCGCGCCCAGGACGAACAGCTCCCGGGCCGAGTCCGCCGGCGCGAACCGCGCGTGGACGGGCTCGCCGGGGACGAACGGCGTTCCGGGCGCTCGCGCCGGCAGGTCCGCGGCGGGGTCGCGCGGCGCTTCCGCGGCGGCAGGGTCCGCGCCGTCCGCGGCGGGGTCCGGCTCCGGCGGTTTTTCCGCGACGCGCAGCGGGAACGGGCCCGCGGCGAGCGTGCGGTACGCGCCCGCGGCGGGATCGAAGACGGACAGCGGCAGCGCGGCGACCGCCGCGGCGTTGGTCGAGACGGGCACGAGCGCCTGCGAGACGGCGAGCCGCCCCTCCTCCCGCGCCTCGACGCGCGGCGGGTAGACCTTGAACTCGCGGCCCGGCGCGACGGACGGCGGTTCGGCGAGGTCCTCCGCGCCCGGGCCGCGAAGCTCCCAGCGCAGGTTCACGATGTCGCCCGGCGCGCACGCGTCCGCGTCGAGCGACCCCGAGAGGGAATACGCGCCGACGAGCCCCGAGAAGTCCGCCGGGCGGCCCTCCGCGGGCAGCGGCTTCACGACGACGGTGCGCCCCGGCGCGGAAACGAGGCGGCGTCCCAGACCCTGCTGGATCGTCATGATCCCGCGCCGCTCGACGCGGCCGAACTCGGCGGCGAGCCGCGGTTCGGCGCGGAACGTCGCGGCCTCCGCGAAGCGAACGGGCTGCGCCCAGCGCAGCGAGCCGGCCGGCGCGGCGAGCTGCGAGAATCGGCCGCGCTCGACGCCGGGGGCGTCCTCCGGGAAGATCTCGATCGCCGGCTCGGCGAGCACGTCCAGCTCGCCGGGGGCGAGCGTGACGACCGCGAGCGCGCGCTGCCCCGCCCAGTAGGACGCCTGAGCCGGCCGCAGCTCGAAGGCGAGCGAAGGCCCGTTCGCCGCCGACGTGGCGGGGTCCTGCGCACGGCCGGAAACGGCCGCGGCCAGCAGCGCGAAGGCGAGCAGGGACCTCCTCATTGCGCCACCTCCTCTTCCCCGACGTCCGGCAGCGGCGAATCGAGCAGCCGCCGGCTCGCGGCGACGCTCGTGGCGAGCAGCACGCACGCGAGGACGGCGAGCGCGAGCGTGGCGCGGGCCGCCGCGCGGAGGCGGCGCCGCCGCCCGCGCGG